>NZ_JAGDDW010000030.1:0-7616 GCF_040148665.1 Marinobacter sp. NFXS9
CGGGAGTTGGCATTCGGGTTGGGTGCCGGAATGAGTTGCCGGGTAACCGGCATTTAACCAGTCGCATCAGGACGCGGCCTGCGGCCGCTGGACGCCCATGACTGGGCGCCCCTGTGCTCAGCGTTAGGTCCACAAGGAGACAACGATGTTTGGGTGGTTGAAGAAAAACAACACGGGTCCAGACTACTCCGGCGTCGATTCAAGGGAGAAAGCTGAGGCGCTAGTCCAGAAGGGAGAGCTTCAGAAGCTACTGCTTCTACCTTCCGAATTCGGGGGCGAAGATGTTCCACCGAACGTCGTGTATGTGCCAGCTTTCGCAGTTGAACTTAAGGCGAGTACCGATCAAAACGCCATTTTACCCCTTGCCCAAGAGGGTAAGGTAACTCGTTACAACGCAGCTCCAGAGTACGAGGGTAAAAGCTTTATCCCAGCGGCAATCAACATCGAGGCTAGCGACCCCGGCTCCTTTACGTACAGAGTAGCAATTTGGGGCAAGGCGCTGAGTGAGTCCAATGCAAAGGCCTAACCAAACGGTCAACCGGACGCCAAAAGTGTGGCGCTTTTGGTTCCCTCCGCTGTCGCTCCGGCGCCGGTTACCTCAGCGTTATGAGTATGAGTAAGCGACCCAACTTCATATATATGGCCGGAATGATCCCTGTTCTCTTCGTGGTGGGCCTTCTGATATTCCTTACGTTCGATAACCTGCTATCTGGTAGGGCTGTGTATGGAGACAAGTTTGGGAATGCATTTGAGGTTGAGGGGCTTGCTGCAATTTTAGTGAACCTGGGCATATTTGGGCTTATTGTTTGGCTGGGCTCTTACTTGGCATTCCTTGTAAAGCGCAGCCCAAAGCTCATGCAGGTTCATAGCGCTTTCGGTGTCGTTAGCGGTGTTTTTATAGTGGTTGGGCTGGCCTATGGGCTTTCATAACAAGCGGCGGCAGGCGGATCAAATTTCCGCTCGTTCCTCGCTCCAATTTGTCCGCTGCGCCGGGCGTTAGATTTTCTGGAGACAGACGTGCCAGATCAGATGATCCAAAATTTAGCATTATGGGGAGCTGTCACCGGGACGATTGGGACACTTGCGGGCTTGGTTAATCTATATCTGAGGTATCGGCATTACCGAGCGGATCGTGCAAACTTGGTTTGCTCCGCTGACTTGAGCTCCCATGCGACTTCAGATTCAACTGGATCAAACTCACAATTTAAGATAATTGTTCGTTCCAAAGGCCGTCGTCCCGTAACAATTGACTTCATTCGGTACTACCTGACTCCGTATAGCGTCTGGAAAGCTCTTTTGTGTCCTTTTAAATGGCTTCAAGGTCAGTGGACATACGAGCAAAAAGAGCGGTTGCAGAAGGTTACTCTCAATGAGGGCAGAAAGGCGGAGATAGATATAAATCTACCGTGGAACCCGCCACTTATAAACATCGCAAGAGTATATGTGTTTGACGAGACTGGGAAAAAATGGCCAGTCAGATGGCCTTCTCGTGTAGCCAGAAAAAATCTGGATAAGAAAAATTCCGGGTGACTTCAGTCAAACTGCAAGGGCAGGCATTGAATGGTAGTCGAAAAAATCTAACCAGGCGCGTCACGCGGATGCCTTTGTCTTCGCTTCTCTACGTCAAAGTCACCGGTGCGCTTCAGCGTTAAAAGTCAGGGCCGCGGTCAATTTGGTTGGCTCAGTGCAAAGGCCTTGGCGGACAGTTTGGCGTTCTGAATTGTGTTCCGTGATTAGCCAAGGCCGTTGAAATCCGCGTCCGGTTTGGCAGCCAGCATCCGCGCCGGACTTTGCATCAGCATCGTGCCCAGGTTGCCGGGCTGTTCACCGAAAGGTTTTTCCAGACCGGTTAATTTTCGGGTTATATCGGTGGGGTTCTGAGAGCCCGGTGTTTGTGCTTTCAGGTGCCCGCATGGGCGTTCTGGGTGGGGCCGAGAATTCGGTGGTGCGCCAGAACTTTTAACAAGGCACAGCACCGGACGGCCGTAAAGCGGCCGCCGGTGTGTTCAGCGTTATGTGCCAATGAGAGTTCTATATGGACTTTGAATTTGTAGGCCTTCAGGATCTGACTGATCAGCTGTATAAAAAACACCCAATTTGGGTGTTGTATGAGGATCCCGAGCAAGATGAAGATATTCTTGCCTGGGGCGTAGATCTTGAACAAGCTTGGAGGCTAAAAAGCGAGAATCCGGAAGGAGAGTATTACTTTCCATACCTTGGTTCTGAACCGCCGGGATTGGTTAGAGGTACAACGATTTATTGCAACGTTCAGACAGCCGGAGGTGCGCAACTAACCGGAACTCTGGTGGGTGGCTTTGCATTTTCCGTGTTCGTGTCTGGCGAAGAGTACCTTTTTAATACAAATATGCCTGACTACGGAATGAAAGCTAGTAAAGAGCTGTGCTTTGCCCTCAAAGAGAGAGAAGAAACTGTGTTTCCTCTCTTATTTACCCCGGTTGCACAATGCTTCTCTGGAAGAGTCGTAACACATGGAAAATATTGGTAAAGCACATAACCAGGCGCATCAATTCGCGGCCGGTGGCCGCCGGACGCCCTTTACATTGCGGCTGCGCCTCCATTCCAAGGGCGCCGTTGTGCGCAGCGTTAAGGGTCTCTATGAATCTGCGGATCGATATGTCCGAACCCGATAGTAAAAACAGGGCATGGCGCGTGCTTGTATGTTTTGTCTATAATTTGATCAATCTTTCTCTGCTGGCACTAATTTATAGAAATGGAACTATAATTCGTGGTGACGGGCCTGCTGGTTTTGCAGAACTGATTGTTAAGGGCCTTATTACCTATACTTGTTTTGCGTTCTTCATAGGTGGTTTGACAGCATCAATAAAAATTTACCGGGTTGGTAAGGACAGCTTTAGGTTAAAAGCACTATGTATTGCGACATTCTCGCTACTCATATTTTTTTCTGTTATATCGGTTGTTGAAGCATGTTCAGACGATGCGGGCCATTGTAGGCAATGGCATATTCTCTAAAGCCTAAAGTATCTGAGCCCCTAACAAAACACAGCACCGGACGCCACTGGCGTGGCGCAGGTGTGTTTCGCGTTATGTGCAAAAACGATGAAGCGATTCTTTATTAGTCTCGGTGTTTTCGTGTTGGCTGCGGTCCTCGCTTACCAGCTATTAAGCGAGGCGTCCGTGTACTATGAAATGTATTCGATGGGTGCGGCTACTCGTGCGGAGCTAGCCAATGATTATGGCTTGGGGCTTCTAGGCTTTTTCGTTGTTCTGCCAGGGAGCGTTCTTGCCGGAGCCATCTGTTCTTGGCTTGCATGGCGAAAACTAAAACCCTCTGCGGGTAATGGAGTTAGCCGCACATAACAAGTCGCGTCACGCGGACGCACTAAAGTGCGCCGGTGCGCTCAGGCGTTATGCATAAAGAGTCTGACACATGAATTGGGTTCCGATTCTCTCTCTAATTGTCGCAATTCTCGCAGTTTTCTTTGGGCCTGTGGTTGCCGCACGTTCTGCCAAGAGAGCCATGATCGGACCCATGCGCCAAAAGTGGATCAATGAGCTACGCACCCTGTTGGCAGAGATCTCCAGTAGTTGCATGCATTACTGGCAGATCGGATACGAGGACCGGACTGAGGCAGAGTACCAACGGATAACAGATCTGAAGCACCAAGTTATCTTCATGATCAATCCCAAGGAAAAAGATCATCAGGCTCTAGTCAGCATTATTGCCAGAATGGAGGATGGCCTCGCCCGAGGAAAAGACGGAGATATAGATTTCCACATGGCTTACAAAGAGCTTTTGGAGCAAGGGCGTAAAGTGTTGAAGAGGGAGTGGGAGGTTGTCAAAAATGCATAACAATACGCACCAGTACGCGGCCGATGGCCGCCGGACGCCCTTTCCATGGCTCCTTCGTCGCCATTCCAAGGTCGCCGCTGTGCTTCAGCGTTAACCATTAAGTCTGACAAGGAGTTACATGTCACCAATTGAGTCAATAATTCTTGGAGTGGTCAGTGGTGTCGTTACGGCAGCCCTGATCTACTTGCTAGGGCTGCTCTATAAAACACAGATACTCCCTTGGTATCGTGCAGTGACATATAAGGGCGTTGATATTTCAGGAGCTTGGGTTGCCCATGTCGATGAGCAAGATGATCTCAAGGCAAAGTTCGACCTCTATCTTGACCAAAAGGCACATCACCTTTCAGGTTCAGCAGTAATTATACAGGGTGCTGATCTCGAAAAGCCGGCCTCGACGGTAAATATGGCGGTGACTGGTTCGATTTGGGAAGGTTTTATTACTTTGAATATGCAGAGTAGAGACCGAGCTCGGCTCTCGTATTCGACCTCACTTCTTAGGGTCGTAAATGGCGGCATTCGGCTTGAAGGGAGCTACCTTTATCGCTCGATTCGAACCGATGAAATTCAGGCCCAAGAGTTGCGTTGGGAGCGGAACAAGAATGGTTAACAATGGCGGTCAAGGGACGCTCCTTCCGTCGCGCCCCTGCCGCTGGCGTTATAAGCCAAGGGAGAGGTTGTGCATCTGGTCTTATTCGACATAGACGGAACCTTGGTCGAGTCATACGACTTCGATACTGAGTGCTTTCAAGCAGCTATCGAGGATGTATTGGGAGTGACGATAGGGCCTGACTGGAGCCGCTATCAGCATGTGACTGATTCCGGGATTCTTGCCGAGGTGATTGATGGACTGGGCCTTCAAAGTGACTACGATAGGATCACCGCAGAAGTTAAAGAACAGTTTGTGAGCCGAGTAGCGGATTACATTTCGTGCCATGCTGTATCCCCAATCCCCGGAGCGTATGAGTTCTTATCGCAGCTCGTCGCACGCAAGAATGTTGCAGTAGCTTTTGCGACTGGTGGCTGGAGCGAAACCGCGAAGATGAAACTTGGTGCGGCAGGTATCAACTTCTCTTCTATACCGCTGGCCTCTTCCTCTGATCACTACAGCAGAACAGAGATCATGCGGTTGGCCGAGAGGCGTGCGGGTAAGAGTCATTACGATTCCATGACCTATTTCGGGGATGGGCCTTGGGATCAGAAAGCTTCCAAAACTCTGGGTTACAACTTTGTCTCTGTCGGGGATCGTATTACTAGCCCTAAATCGGTTCGGGATTACACAGAAGTCGATGTGGCCTTGGGATACATTGGCTTATAACCAACGGCTGCACAGCGACCGGTTTTACGCCGCTGCGCGGCTCCAAACCGGCGCGTGAGCCGGGCGTTATGAGTTCAATGATCTGAGCCATATTTGATCGGCCAAGACGAGAGGATGGGGAATCGGCATTATGGATAAGGCGATTTACGGCTTGGTTGGCGTTGTTCTTGGTGTGTTTCTTACTGTCGCCAAAGAATGGTGGTTTCAACACAGAAAGAACAAGAAAGACGCTCAATATTTGTCGATTCAAGTCATCAGTATGCTTGATCGCTATGTGGCAGGCTGTGTTGAGGTCGTTGGTGATGACGGCCTTTACCACGGGGAGCCTGATGAGGAAGGCTATTCAAGCATTCAAGTAGAAGTTCCTAAATTTGCTCCAGAAGCGGCAGCAGTGGAATGGAAGTCCTTACCCGCTGAGCTAATGTACGAAATACTGACCTTCCCAAATAACATAGAGGTCGCAAATAACCGTATAAGTGCTGCCTTCGAATACGCAGCTTCACCTCCAGACTATAGTGAAGGTTTTGAGGAGCGGCAGCTCCAATACTCGGAGTTGGGCATTGAAGCGGATAACCTTGCTTCAAAACTCAGGCAGCATTCCGATCTTCCGAAAAAGCCAAAACGAGATTGGAATCCTATCGAGTACATGAAAAATCGAAAAGCAGAAATCTTAAAGAACCGGGCTGAAAGAGAAAAGCGTCAAAAAGCCCTGATGGATAAGCTTTCGGAGATCGAGAGCGAGGAATCTAGTGACTCATAACCAGTGGGTGAAGCCGACCGGTACTACGCTGCGCTCCGTCCCGGCGGCTTACCCAAGGCGTTAAGCTCGCCCCTGTTCTCACCACTCCCCGAGCCTGTCGACCCGAGCATCTCCATCGCGTATACTCTTCACCCCAAGGGTGAACGATTCTCCTCCGAATTTGTCTACACTTAGGGTGCACCGATTTTGAAAGTCGAGTTTCGCAAGAAAAAGCTAGAAAAGTGCTTTAAGCAGCAGAAACACGCAGTCAAAGAATTCGGCGATCAGGTTGCTCGAAAATACATCCAGCGTATCGAAATCATCAAATCGGTGGCGAACCTTGATGATCTTATGGGGTTGCCAGGCCTGAGGTGCCATCCCCTTAAGGGGAAGCGGCAAGGTCAATACGCGGTCAAGCTCACGGGATTTTACAGGCTGATATTCACAGTTGATGGCGACTGCTTGAACATTGCGATGATTGAAGAAGTGAGTAAGCACTATGATGACTGAACAAGCACATATGTCAGATTTAGGTATACCACCGGGAGAGTATCTGGAGGAAGTGCTTGAAGAGTTGGGCGTCAGTCAGGCGGAATTAGCCCGTCGAATGGGGCGTCCCCCTCAAGCTATCAACGAGATATTGAAAGGTGAAAAAGCGATTACACCAGAGACCGCACTACAGCTAGAGCAAGTCGTGGGTGTGCCCGCATATTTCTGGAGCAATTTGGAAGCCAGTTATCGATTGGTTCTTGCTAAAAAAGTAGACGAACAAAAGGCTGAAGGTGAGGTGGAGGTTGCTTCTTCCTATCCATATTTGGAACTCTCCAAGTTGGGCTTAGTTGAGAAAACCAGAAATAAAATCTCTAAGGTCAAAGAGCTGAGAAAATTTTTTGGTGTTTCTTCGCTTTTTAATATAGGTGAAGTAAAAGAGTATTCACCCGCATTTAGGCAGGTTGAAAAGGACAGTATTTCTCATGAAGCCCTTGCTGCCTGGTTGAGAGCTGGCCACATTGTGGCGTCCGGTAAAAATACAAAAGACTTTAATCCCGAGCGACTAAATGACTGCTTATCTGATATCAAAGGTCTTACCTTTGAGACTGACCCCAATATCCTAATTGAAAATCTTGGGAGGCTATTGGCAAGTTGTGGTGTTGCTTTAGTCTTGATCCCTCATTTTCCTAAGACCTACACAACCGGTGCTACCTTTTGGGTAGATAAAAATAAAGCAGTGATAATGATGTCTCTTAGAGGTAGTTGGTCCGACATTTTTTGGTTCAGTTTAATGCATGAAATCGGGCATATTTTGTTGCACGATAAAAGAGCCACATTTCTAGAGAATGGTCAAAGCGACCCGCAATATCTAAAACAAGAGAAAGAGGCTGATCTTTTTGCTCAAAAAACATTAATTCCTGAAAAGGAGTACAAAGAGTTTGTGAGCATACGGGATTTTTCTGCCAGTTCTATTAAGAACTTTGCAAATGAAATTGGGATTTTTCCTGGAGTCGTTACTGGTCGTTTACAGTTTGATCGTTTGCTGCCTCATACAGTGCATCATCACAGAATTAGGTTTAAGTGGAGGAAAGCTTAACAAATGGCTCAAGCCGACCGTGGACTTCCCCCAGTCGAGTGGACACGCATCGATAACTCCGAAACAGGAGCACACCGATGCCAGAAATGATCACAGGGAAGAAAACCCAGCAGTACAGCACTGAGTTCAAAGTCAAAGCGGT
>NZ_JAGDDW010000031.1:0-5878 GCF_040148665.1 Marinobacter sp. NFXS9
ATGAAGACGGACGGCATTTACGCCTGATATTGGCTATTTTATGGTCAATCCCGGCGTTGCCGGATGAATCGGCAGAGACCGGTAAATTGCTGGCTGTCTGAAAACGGCGTTTTGCAGGGGCGACTAAAGAGGCCCCGAACATGGCTTTAGGACGTCGCGGCAAACCAGACAAGCTCATGTACACATGGACCAGGGAGTTCAATACCGGACCGCTCAGTACCAGGCAATGCTATCCATCGATGCCATCGAGCCCAGCATGAGCCGTAAAGGAAATTGCCTCGATAATGCGGCAATAGAAAGCTTCTTTCATAGGTTGAAGACCGAGCACCCACGGCACCAGACACGCCAGCAAGCCCGACAAAGCAATTTAGATTATATCGAGTGTTTTACATCCGGCACCGCCAACATTCATACTTGGACTACATGACGTTATTTGAGTGACACGACACCGTTTCTCCTAAATTGGGCCGTGAAACTGAAACTAGTTCATACAGCCTAGAAAATTAATACATATGAGTATATATTGCAATAAAATAGCGCAGTTACCACCCCCTCGCCTAGTCAAACTCTTTAAACAAGTCCATAATAGAAGGTCAACAAAGCAAATCACTAGCCATCATATGCAAAACCAATAGCTAAATTTTGCAAACGGCCTCCTGTTTTTCATTATGCATTAACTTAAGAAGGAGCTTCCTATGCCGCTCTATAAATATAGCGCACCTCCGTTCGCCAAAAAATATAATAAGTACAATGAAGTTGAGTCACCTGGGCTTGCAGTTTTGGTGAGGCGTGATGGAGAAACCGTTTTCAAAGAATGCTATGGCCTAAGAGATATTGCCGCCAAGGAACGAGTAAATTACGATACGGCTTTTCGGCTTGCGTCCGTTTCTAAGCAGTTCACCGCTACTTGTATAGCAATTTTGGAAGAACGAGGCGCTTTGTCAAGTGAAGATCATATAGCAAAGTACTTCGATGACCTGCCCAACTACATGAAAGACATAAAAATAAGGCATTTAATACACCACTTAAGCGGCCTTCCAAGGTATGAAGAAGACCTATGGAGCTTCGACCGTAACAAACCGATGCTCACTAACGAATCGGTCTACAGTTACTATCAAAAAGCTAAGCATTTACAGTTCAATGCCGGAGACAAGCATGATTACAGCAATGGCGGATATACGCTACTCGCATTACTTATTGAGAAAATCTCCAATCAAAAATTCCCGGACTTTTTAAATGATAACATCTTCACCCCGATCGGCATGAGTAAAACATTTGTCTTCGGACACAGCAACAGCAACAGCAACAGCAACAGCAACAGCAACAGCAACAGCAACACAAATTACTCTGAGTCGTATTCAGAATGGCCCTTTTTTGAACCAATGTCCTTTAATACCGGTAATATGCTGTATGGAGAAGACGGCGTTTATAGCTCAATAAACGATATCGAGCTATGGCTACACGCATTGGAAAACAATTTATTGCTGGGCAACTTCATGACAACGAAATTGTTTTCGCACACCCAAACCAACAGCAATGAGAGGGTCGATTATGGCTACGGCTGGTTTCAAGATGAAATATTCAAATACAAAATGGTGCTACACACAGGTGAATGGCTAGGTTTCAATTCCGTGATAGCTAGGATTCCAAGCAAAAACCTTTGGTTTGCCGCTCTTTCAAATAGTCTAGCGATAAATTCATGCCGGGCGTTAGAAGACATGGCCAGTCATTATCTAGAATAGCAAATAGTCATAGCCAAATCCTTTAACATACCCCATAACTATAAAGAAATAAACATGACACGACCATTTCACCGCAAATATGAGAAGTAACCCAAATTTTGGCATTTTATCATGAATAAAAACTTTAATAAAGACAGGCTTTTCAAATGGCCCAAACCCGCCTAACCATACTGACCAAAGCAGAGATATTTTCTCTTTTAAGCATGGTTATATGATTGCCAGCTGTTTGAACGTACTTTATTTTGGGTACGACTCTGCGCCATTTGGCGTAGTTTCGACTACGACTGGAAGGCGATGCATCAGACTCTATAGCATCAATTAGAATCGCTTCTCCATGGTAAGGCGACTCGGGACAAAACCTCATCTCACTATTTTTGATGAAGAGGTTCACCATGCCTTTGATTGACGAATGCTGAATACTTCTTTTTGGAATTGATGCAGCTTCACTTATTACTGTCTGTACTAACTCTAACTGCGCCTCATCGGTAAGCCCGGCCAGAAACTCAAGATCAATATTAAAATTCCTATTACTACCTAACTCAAACATCCTAATCAATTCAAGCAAACTTTCGGGTCGGGATTTATTACTTTGAAAGTCTTGGGGAGCGGTTACATCTAATAGAATTAAGGTACCAATAGAAAGATTCTGCTCCAATTTCTGTGCGACTTTCATTGCCACATATCCGCCAAAGGAGTGCCCTATGAGGAAAGCGCGGACACCGGCACCCTTACTCAATATTATTTGACAATATTCATCAGCCATTTCATCTATCGACGAATAGGGCTCTTGGTCAGCAATAATTCCTCTAGGCTGCATGCCATAAATCGGACATCCAATATTTAGTTCATTAGCAAATGAAACAAAGCTCGTGACGCTATCGCCTGCACCGGGAAAACAAAATACCGCGCTGTCATGTGCACCAGTTGCTAGACCGAGCGCCACTAGTGGGTTGTAATTTTGCAATGTAGACTCCCTTCGATTGGAGAATTAATAAGACTATTTTTACACGAAACCATACCCTGCACAAAGTCAATGACTAAGCACCAGAATTAGATTGATCATATAATTACTAGCGCATACCCCTTTAAACACTAAGCCAATGACATTCGAAACGACTTAAAGCATCTATAAAAAATTAAATCTCACCTTAGGAACATCAAACGATATCGTAAAGCGCTTAAATGAATGCCGCGAAATAACTGGTACTACCTCGGCATATAGCCTGATCTTAATTCAAACGTAGACATCCTGTGAACCGATTAAAATTTTTGCTGGTATTTGACGCTTCGCGCACAACTCTGCCATTATGTTTGATTCCACGATTTGCTTAGAATTCTCATCATACTCAATTCCCATAAAATATCTGTAGCATGGCTCTGCTCCTAACGCATAGATACAGACTTTTTTTGGATTAAAAATATCAACCATATTTATAGCTTGCCTGCTATCTGCACCGTTTAGTCGTCTAGATTCCTTTATACTTTTTCCGATCTTCTTCGTATGCAACGCACCATATAGCCATGTATAGGGCGCGCCAACACACTCCATACCGATCGCAAGCAAATCAAGATTACCTATTATTTGATGAAGACGGCTATACATATTTTTATCTAAACATGAAGAGTCCGCCCCAAAAAAAAGCTTTCTTTTAGAAACATCAACTAACCAGGCGCACTTGGATCGAACATTAAGATCGCCGTGCTCACCTAGAAACGGGACTGCTGTGATGCACCCTGTTGAAAAAGGCACTTGATCTAGGTCCTCTAGCTCTCTCACGTTAAAATCTAGCTGCTCCAGCATCAATTTAATTGATGGGTCAACCAGTAGACCACTGTTACTTTTAGGGACCAAAACCTGCCCAACTTTGTGCCTTAACTGCAAAAGAGTTTCTATATTTGTATGATCGAGATGCGAATGTGTAAGACAAACAAAATCTATATGTTCAGGAAGTTGGCAAAAGTCAGTCATATAACATTTATATTTCGGATCATAAGTAGGGATCACCGGATCAATTAGTATGTTTTTACCTGCGTCACTTATTAAGAATCCGGCGTGCCCCGTATACTTTAAATTGAAGCTTTCAGCTTGATCTTCATTAGATGCTCTTTGATCTTCACAAGTAAACAAATCCTTAAAGTTCACCCCCCCTTCTTGGATTACACCATCAAAAATATCTTCAATTTGATCCATTGTTAATGGATTATCTCGGCTAGCAAGTAATTTTTTTAATTTCGGCGAGTTAAACGGCAAGGACAAGTGTAGATGGTTATTGTCAGCGATTCTTGGCGTATTAAGTACAAAAGGTCGTTCGTCAACTTTAGTGCTAAGTCCAAAATTCACACTTTGCAACGCCTCTTTATTGTATTGGCTTCTGTATAATAATGCTTCTAAGAGACGATAGGTGGGCCTGTGCTCAAGGTCTAGCAGTAGCTCAACGTACCCCTTAAGAGGGGCTGGGATGAGCTCATATAACGGTTCGATAGATTCGCCCGAGGAGTGCTCTCTCAACATATCATCAAGCTCGCTAATGGCATTAGCTAATTCAAGAATGTCTTTGTGGTTATGCTCCGTGCTCTCAATTAATTGACTAACAGCAGCCACTTGGTCCTCTGAACAGTTAAGGAAATCGCCCCCAGCGAGCTGCTTGCTAGCGATGACGTGTAATTTTGAATTTTTGACAAACGAGTCCATTAACTTTAAATGTGTGGATGAAATATAACGCGCGGCCTGAGCGGGAGGTAGCAAATAAGGCCAAGCATACCAGTGGTTTATAAGTGGCTCGAAATAAACTTCTCGTTTCAGATAAAACAATTTCCCAATGGTCATCCTTGCTTCTCCTTAAGCTAATGGGGGGATTAACACGCATTCTTAGCCAAAATATCTGCTATTAGCAACATCTTAAATTCGATTTAAAGCAGTCTAACTTCGGTGATTTAGCACATCTAAACCTGCGATAGCTTTTATTTTTTTATTTGACTATCAAGAACGTTAAACATGTGCATTAGAATCGCGTTTACATGAGGGCTTTTCATAACGGTATGGTGATCACCACCCACCTTTACAACATCAATATTATCTAATAGCTCACACCATGACTGAGCTATGCTTTCGTTTACCAGCTGTCCCTTTTTTCTTATATTAGAATCAGCTTCATCAGAGACAAATAAATGGACAGGAGCAGATATAGGAATATTTTCTTCCCTTGAGAAGGCCATTACACTCAATCCATGCAAATAATTCAGAAGCTGAAGTATAGACCGTATTAGGAATTCGCTAACACCCTCTTTTTCTGCATTGCTCCCGAACTTTTCTATATAGTAGCTTAGCCGCTCGTCAGATATCATCGGCGTTTTCAGCCCAAAAGATAGCTCAGCTTTTATTTTCTCTAGACATAGAATCGCTTCAGGGGTCAGCTGTGGCTTTAACATTTTCTCTATACAATATTCTTGAATTTTATTTACTTCGTGTTCTTTTTCGACATCGGATAGTACATATGAAGCTCTCTGTGAGTCTATTAACCCAACGAATTCCACTTTTTCACCATCTTGAATTAGTAGGCGCGACATCTCGTAAGCAATATTTCCTCCAATCGAATAACCCAGCAATCGGTAAGGACCTACTGGCTGTATCGTTTTTATGTCGGTGATATACTTTGCGGCTAATATTTCGAGTGTCAGAGGGCCGTCTCTTAGATCAAGATTATCCATTATTTCCAGTCCATATAATGAGAGTTGCTCTCCACATGCATTAACGAACTCAGAAAATGGAGTTGTTGTCCCTGATATATCATGCACTAAGAAAAACAAAGGGGCTTCGCTTTCGTTAAGTTTTATAGGATTTATTTTTACATTTTTTTTCGAGTGGTTAGCGAGTGCTGCTATGGTTGGAGTTTGAAAGAGCACAGGCAATGTCAGTTTTGATTCTAGTTCTGTCCACTGCGGTTTCTCGCTGAATTTATGCTGCATTTTAGTAATAACTTGCACTGCTAAGAGCGAATGCCCACCCAGGTCAAAGAAGTTGTCGTGGCGGCCTACACGCTCAACGCCCAGCAACTCTTGCCAGATCAGCGCCAGGGCCTCCTCCAACTCCCCTTGCGGTGCCACATACTCCGTCCGGGCCAGACCCGAACCATCCG
>NZ_JAGDDW010000032.1:0-5685 GCF_040148665.1 Marinobacter sp. NFXS9
TATAAATGACTATATTGAAGACTTTTATAATCGCCAACGGCTGCACAGTGGCCTGGGTTACCGGACTCCGCTAGAGTTCGAGGAAATCAACTGAAAGGGCGTGTCCGATTTATTGGGGGAATTCCAAGTAGAAAGAGAGAAACAGCTAACGCAAGAGCTTATAACTCATTTGCTTGTACTAGAGAGATTAGAGAAAGAGGGTTTGGCATTTTTCTATACGCCAGCTAGTCCGTCTACTGGCAAGGTGGAATTCGGCGCTGGAGCTGTAAACATGCCGTTTTTCGCTATGCCAATATATGACAGGAAAATCATTGACCTTCTGATTAGGTACATTCATCTAGAGGTTGTTCCCAAGCCGAAGCTAGTTCACTTACAGCACAATAAATATAAAAGCGATGATGAAAGGCGCTTCAGTATCCAAATGATTGCAACTTGGTCAGCATTAGCCGTCTCAATAGTCATTGGCTTGGTTGGAATATTCAATAATTATGAGAGCGGCAAGGAATCTAATAAGAAGTATGCCGAAATTATTGGTTCATTAGATGCCAATGTAGCCAAAATTGAGTCATCTATTAAGGCATTGGATTTTCCTGATACTGTAGATTATTCGACATCAATCGAGAATATAGAAAACAGCATTGATATGGTTTCTAAAGAGATAAATGCGCTCTCTAAGAAGAAAATTATTGTTGATGCTAAGGTAGAAATTCCGGAAGAAGAATATAACAAGTCAATGCAGCCGACCGCTAAAGCGTCGGCTGATTGAGGCGTTAGGTGTTGAAGTGGGTCATTACGATTCAGAGATCAAAGGGAGCGAACGAAAAATAAACGCTCTTCAATCTAGAGTTCATGAGACTTTCAAGCGTCGTGATGAAAATGTGCACAAACATCGAGAGTGGGAATCAGCTTGCCGCGAGTTCCGTTCGCAATATGACAGATTGGCATTTCCCGGCGGACTCGAAGGGGCATATGAACGGATAGTTGAAGGCGATCCGCAATCCATAGAGGCTGCACTATGTTTTGTTGAGGTACGCCCATTCTTTTTTAGATCCGGCTACATGTACAAAGATATCCTGCGAAAATTGGGCCAAGCACCTCTGAAAGGCGAAGAGTTAGCCAGGTACAGAGCAGTGAAGCAGGCCTATCTTGCGTACCGTGCAAGCAAAAACACCTAACAAATTGTTGTAGTACGTTCCGGCCTGCGGCCTCCACCGGACGCCCCTGTCGGGGCGCCGCTAAACAAAAGCGTTAAGAATCAGGGGGAGATATGGATTGCTTTAACCACCCAGGCACATCAGCAGTGGGTACATGTAAGTGTTGTAGCAAGGGGATTTGCTCAAGCTGCGCTGCTGACTTGAACCATGGTCTCGCCTGCAAGGGTAAGCATGAGAATCAAGTTGAAGCGATGAATATGATTATTGAGAAGAATGCGAAGGTGTATGCAGCGGCACCAGCAAATACGGTGATAGCACCAGTGCTTTATCTGTTCATGGGGATTTTGTTCTCTGGGTTTGGTTATTACTCAAGAGGCGGTGTTATGAGCTTGCCGTTCCTCATGGGGCTGGGCTTTATAGTATTTGCAGTAGTTATTTTTGTTCGTAATAGAGCACTATTCGGCAAAGAGGATAATTCTTAACAATGCCATGCATGCGACAAGCGCATGATGGCGGGCGTTAAAGGTCACCACGGAATCGAGAGCGTGGAAAGTTGCCAATGAAGTTCAAAAAAATAGATTTTCAGGATTACCCCGATGCGTTTTCTGTAGATGGTCACAATTGTTTTACGCTTATCTACGACTCTAAATATGCTCAAGGTTTCAGGGGCTATAAATCGATTCAAATGGATTTAGAGTTCTGCGTGCAGCTGATCGATTTTCTAAAAGAAAATCAGAACGATAATTTCAGCGCAGTCACTTGGGCATCGACTCTTTCCTTAATTGTGACCTACGCTAGGTGCTTTACTGCCTCTAAAGGATTTAGAGCAAAGCTAGAAGGTAGCGCCGTGCCGAAAGCTCACCAAGATCATCATCAAAAGATCATGCAGTTGAGGCATCAGTATGTAGCACATGCCGGAGGTGGAGGCGAAGGCAGCGTCAACTTTTTAGCCTTGTACCCCAATCATGATAGAAAAAGGGTAGTTGCGGTCGCCCCGCCACTTCCTGTTCGGCTCACAGGGTTGAATGAAGCAACTAGAGAAGGATTACGGGCTATCATTAGCGACCTGCTCACACTGGTAAAGCAGAAGCAAAATCAGTGCATGAATAAAGTTATGGAAGAAATCAAGAAGCAGGATCTGGAGAAGCTTTACTCCTATTTTGATGGTGAGGAAGGGTATACGCCAGATATTGGGCCGAGTTTTGCCGGAAGAATACAACATACAATGGATCAACATGGCCGTTTCTACGTCAAACTGGTCAGGTAACCTTTAACAAATGCAGGCAAGGGACGCTCCTTTCGTCGCGCCCCTGCTGCTTGCGTTAACTGCATGAAGTACCCGGTCTTACTCTCGTTGATGATTAGCGGAACACCTATGGCAAACACATTCGTTGAGAACTGCCATCCTGAGTCTGCGCGCTGTGCGATTCTAGAGGACAATGGAAGCAGTGCCTGGCTCTACCTTACTCCAGTCGGTGGTGAAGGCATTGAACAAGATGCGTTTGCCTATTCGCCGGTTGCGCCCCGTGAGGAATTAAATAGGGCAGCAATAGAAGCCGGCAATCCACCTATTCTCACACGTAAATACGCTTCATCGAGGGCGGTTCTCGAATCCCCCGAGGAGCATAGTTTTCAATTTGTTTGGTCTAGCGATGGCGAATCGGTAGCCCTGCTGTACAACGGCGATCCGATAGCTATGGTGGTTTCAGGATACGACAAAGGATTTTCCGTTGCTCTGGTAAGCGAAAGCGGCTTTGGGCAAGCATGGGACCAGAGCGTCTATGAAGCAGTTTTCGAGTAAGCAGTTAACAAGGCAATCAAATTCGTTCCGGCCTTCGGCCTCCACCGGACGCCCTTGTCAGGGCGCCGCTTATTGCTGGCGTTATGGCACAAGGAAAAAATGAAGATTTCCGGTACCAAAGTAGAAATAGTCAAAAGCCCGTATTTTCGATCAGTTGCACCAATTGACTCTGACTACGAAGATTCAATTCATTCACTCCTGATCAAAGGGAAATGGAACAAGAAGATCATCGAATTTATGAGGGAGAGGAATATTAAGGGCCTCTATCTCAATGTTAGTGAGGGGTTTAAATGTGAGAGTTTGGAGTTTCTTTACGATCTTCCTGAATTGGAATTGCTCAATATCATTTCTCCTCCCTTAGAGCAATTGTCGCCTATTGAGAATTTAGTAAATCTAAAATCACTCAGCTTATCCTGTGCCTGGGCGGACAAGATCGATCTAAGTAAACTTAAAAAACTTGAAAAGTGCTTTATAAACTATGGTAAGGGGGCAGAATCGGTTTTCGCATGCCCCTCCCTTCGCTATTTATACATAGATGAATTCAAACTAAAAAGATTTTCAAATATCGAGAATTTGTCCCAGCTTGAATTCCTAACTATAGCGAACTCTAACTTTAATAGTACCGAACTATTCGCTGGGCTTAAAAACGTGCGCAAGCTGGAACTATTGCATTGTCGAAAGCTTGATCACCTTGATGGTTTGGGAGTGCTAACAAACATAGAGTGGCTGACTATCGACGGTTCGCCAAAAATTACCAATATCGAAGAGCTTTCCTCCTTGAGCAAGCTGAGGGTGCTACAGCTCTCCGATAATAAAGAAATTGAAACTCTTGATCCCATTCGTCAGATGGTTCATCTACGAGCGCTTTCCTTCTATGGGAATACCATGATCTTGGATGGTGATCTAAGTTTCTTGGAGCAGCTCCCGCATTTATCGCTAGTCGGTTTTGCTGGTAGGCGGCACTACACGCATAAACCAGCAAGATCATGGGACTGGAATGATTATGAAAGTGGTAGGGTTGGAGTTGTACGCAAGTAAAGCCATAACCAGGGGCTGCAGCGGACCGCTTTTCCGGCGCGGTGCGCCTCCAAATCGGCCGCTGAGCCCGGGCGTTATGTTTCGCGAGGTAGTGAGTGAGTAAAGAGTACACTGAGAATCTGGAGGAGATCGCAACCTATGGCTTCGATGCGATCGATCCTGATGAAAAGGTAGAGGTTAATTTGAAAGACCTGATGTATGTATTCTCTACCTTACAGGAATATCAGAGGTTCTTTCATCAGCCATTACACTACCAAACAATGGAAGATATTGAGAGGTTTCTGGGTTCCGTAAATGATCAGGCAGCCTTTAAGTTGCTTCATACCTCAATCCACGAAAAAATGCGAAAAATGCTTCCACAACACGTTGAAGAAAAATACGGAGAGGGTGACTTTGATTCACCAAAGTTGCCTTTCTACTACGATGAAACGAGGTAAAAACATAACAAGGCCAGGCACAATCGCCCCTTCGGGGCTGGACCTCCGCACTGCGTGCTCCGGCCTGTGCTGTCGGCGTTAAAGATGCAGCGCGAAAAGCGCCAGAAAAATGAAAAGCCGGGTAAGGTAATTTCAATATTCGTCACATTAACAAGCGATGGAAAAAGTGGATATAGCGAATGTCGCAAAGTTCTGTGAGACCTGGAGTCAAACCTTCGCGCTTATGCTACCGTGAGCCAACCCGTGGCGGCATGAACACGGGTTCAGGCAGACACGGGTTGGCTCACGGGAGAGAGGCTTCGGTTCTATCTGCCGCCGCGCTAGATGCCTTGGTGAATGCTTTGATTTACCATAAACAAGTAGACAGGTTTTCCCTTCACGCACTTCGAATCACTGGCGATTTAAGTCTTGGTGTTCTTGCTACCGGTGCGCGCTGCCCATTAACAAGTCGTACACCAGACAGCTGCTACGCAGCCGCTGGTGTACTAAATCGTTATGAATGGGAGCTCTGAGTGACACCTGAGTGTAAAGAGACATGGTTGTTTATCAACAGCTTTGCTCCATGGTTATCGGCTATTGGCACTGTCCTGATTTCGGGTGTTGCACTGTGGTTGTCTGTCAGAGATCGAAATGTTCAACTCAGAGCAACGCTCTCCTCGGGGGTAATTCCACAAGAAAATCCCCAAGTGTTGAATTTTTTCGTTTATACGCTTTCATGCGTCAATGTAGGCCCGCGCCAGGTTAGTGTGACGAATTACCACTGGAGGTACAGAAAGTATCCTTTCACAGGGAAGCTGAACTTCTGGACGTTTCCATATCTTGATCGCCGCGTCAGCCATATGTGCTCAAAACTTCCAAAGCAGCTATCAGACGGAGACCAAGTACTGATATTCCACCCTTCAGATTTCTTTGCGGAGTTGGAGAAAAGAGACGAGTTTCTGTTCGCTGACAACGCACTGACAGCGTTTTATCGGATAATGACTTTCAACCTCTATGTGGACACCAGTATTGGCAAGCCCGTAAAAGTAAAGGTCAGTTGGAAGTGGCGGCGAAACCTTTGGCGAGAATACAAAAATTTCATAACAAATGCAGGCAGGGGACGCTCCTGACGTCGCGCCCCTGCTGCAAGCGTTGAGGCTGTAGAAAAACCCCGAGATCCCCCTCCGGTTTGATAGGATCGTGCAAACGGACAAGGAGTCGTCAGATGCCCAAAGCCAAGCCCCGCTTCCGTCCTTACAATCACGACCAGAACGCC
>NZ_JAGDDW010000033.1:0-3530 GCF_040148665.1 Marinobacter sp. NFXS9
ATGAAGACGGACGGCATTTACGCCTGATATTGGCTATTTTATGGTCAATCCCGGCGTTGCCGGATGAATCGGCAGAGACCGGTAAATTGCTGGCTGTCTGAAAACGGCGTTTTGCAGGGGCGACTACTGACCGTCGGGAACAAGCGCGAGGCCGTGCGCACCATGCTGTCGGAGACGACGATATCCGAGCGCAAGGCCTGTTCACTCGTCGGGTTATCCCGCGCAACGATGCGGTATCAGTGTCAGCGCTCGCCGGAAGAGCGCGAACTGACTGAGCGTATCAAAGCCATTGCGTTCGAACGTCGCCGGTTCGGATACCGGCGCGTTCACCAGTTGCTGCGTCGTGAGGGTGCTGAGGTGAATCACAAGAAGGTTTATCGGCTTTATCGCGAAGCCGGCCTGGCCGTCCGCAAACGCAAGCGCCGTAAAGGCGTGTTGGTCGAACGGCAGCCCTTGGTGTTGCCTGATATGCCGAACCATACGTGGTCCATGGACTTTGTTATGGACTCCTTGGCCAACGGTCGCAGGATCAAGTGCCTAACGATCGTGGATGACTTCACCAAGGAGTGCCTCGACATTCCCGTGGCCATGGGCCTCTCAGGCGAACAGGTCATCCGCACCCTGGATGGCATAGCCGCCTTCCGAGGCTACCCGAAGGCCGTTAGAACCGACCAGGGGCCGGAATTTACTGGCAGAGCCCTTGATCAATGGGCTTACCGCCATGGCGTTGAACTGAAGCTGATACAGCCCGGAAAGCCAATGCAGAACGGCTATGTCGAGAGCTTTAACGGAAAATTCCGGGATGAGTGTCTGAATGAACACTGGTTCCGGGATCTCGCGCATGCCCGAGAGCAGATCAGTATCTGGCGCGTGGATTACAATGAGCGGCGTCCACATTCATCCTTGGGGTATCAGACACCCTTCGAATTTGCCTCCGCTCTCCGACTTGGAACAACTGATTCAAAAGTAACGGACATTACTAGGGAGCAGTTGGATTAAATGCTGGGGGCAGGTCAACGTGAGACTCGTCTAATTTCGTAAAAACTCCATTTACTCAATTTTCAAAGATCTTTGGGATCGAAACCAAATTCAGTCGAGGTGCACTCCGGTTGGGCATAGCTTGTTTGGTCCTGTCTATTTCCCCGTAAACCGAGGGAGCGGCCACTTTTTGATCCTCTGGTTCTGGCGGGTACAACGGCTACGAGTGCGAGAGAGGCGACCTGACCGGTAGCCGAATCGTAGGGGCAAGGTTAAAGCTTGAGCTATGTCCGAAAAAATGATAGTTTTTCTGACAACCGGTGGAGATATGTATCATGTCCGTTAAAGAGTCAGTCCAGCACCAAATCGCGCAAGTCCCCCAAGGGGAACCGTTCACCAACAGCCGTTTCCTGAGGCTGGGGTCGCGTGCTGCTGTCGATAAGGCTCTGTCCAGGCTCGTAGAAGAAGGTGCTATCCAGCGGGTCGCGCGCGGTGTTTTCGTCAGACCCAAGCAAAGCCGGTTTGTGGGCAATGTTATGCCTGACGTGTCACGTGTGGTCGAGGTGATCGCGAGAGATCATGGAGAAACCATTCAGGTCCACGGGGCCGAAGCGGCTCGCCGCTTCAAGCTCAGTACGCAGATGCCAACGACACCGGTCTACTACACGAATGGACCTACTCGTGAAATTCACATCGGCAACCTTAAGGTGAAGCTCATGCACACCAGCAGTCAGAGGAAGCTCCAGCATGCGGGCAAGAGGCCTGGCTTGGCCCTCTCTGCGCTTTGGTATCTGGGTAAAAACAATGTCAGTACCGAGGTCGTGAAGCGGATCAAGGAAGGGCTGAGCGAAGAGGAGTTCGAGACACTGCTTTCCTCCCGCATGCCGGCCTGGATGAGTGAGGCTTTTAGGCAATACGGGGCAGAGCACGTCCATGGCTGAGCAGGTGTTTCTCGAACTTCCGGCAGAGGACCAAAGCGATATCCTTCAGACTGTTGCACCTCAACTGGCTCGCAGTGCATCAGTACTGGAGAAGGATATATGGGTTTGCTGGGTTTTGCAGACGCTGTTCTCCATGCACGGCGCCCATCCTATGGCCTTTAAAGGGGGGACATCGCTCTCCAAAGTTTACGGTGTGATTGATCGTTTTTCCGAGGATGTCGATATCACACTGGATTATCGGGCCTTCAAGGAGGATTTTGATCCATTCGCGGAGGGGGCAAGCCGGACCAAAACCAAGCAGTTCAGTGATCGGCTAAAAAGCTATGTCTTTGCCTATGCAAACGACGTGGTCGTCCCACACCTTGAAAGTGAATTGGCCAAATTGCCAACGGCTGAGCATCACACCATTGAGTTGGACGATGGAGGGGAAAAAATCTGGGTCACTTACCCATCGGTTGTAGAGGGAGCGGGCGAATATATCCGTTCGCAGGTGCTCATTGAGCTCGGTGGAAGGAATGTTATCGACCCCAACGAAATTCATACGGTCTCCCCATACATCTCTGAGTTGACGCAAGACCTCGTCTATCCGAGGAGTGAGGTCGTGGTTCTTTCGCCGGAACGAACATTCTGGGAAAAAGCCACCCTCATACATGTTGAATGCAACCGAGGTAAGCTTAGGGAGAGTGCTGAAAGACTGTCCAGGCATTGGTACGACTTGGTGATGCTTGCAGAGCATCCCACCGGCCGGGCAGCTGTCGAAAATCGGGCGCTGTTAGAGGATGTTGTTCGCCATAAGAAAGTTTTCTTCCATACGGGCTACGCGAACTATGACGCATGTCTTGATGGACGGCTAAAACTATTACCAGAGACCGACACTCTGGATGGGCTGCAAGACGACTATGAGAAAATGGTGGGTGCGGGAATGATTTACTCAACACCTCCGAGCTTTGAAGAAATTGTCGACTCTATCCGGTACCTCGAAAGCCGTGTTAACAGCTTGTGAATGTCGTGCCAGCCAGGTTATCGGTCAGACTGCTGGGAGTGAAATGATATGACCACCAACGAATCGAAACTGTTGCTCAGAGTTCGACGGACGATCGCTAATAGTGATGAACTGGTTTTTCTCCAAAGCGACTTTGCTGGTTATGGCTCCGATGAGCAGGTGGGTCGAGCGATGGCGCGTTTAATCGACGGTGGAGCATTGGTGCAAATCGGCGAGGGCCTATTGGCAAAAGCCCGCAAAAATCGGATCACTGGCCAAACAATGCTGGACGCTAGCGGCGGATTCGATGAAGTAGCAAAAGCTGGGCTGGAAAAACTTGGTATCGCCTGGGAGCCTGGCGACGCGGAAGCGGCCTATCAGAGCGGGGCAACTCAGATTCCGGCAAAAACTGTCGTGAGAATTAAGACGAGTGACACGATGCCCCGGATTGCCTATGGTCGATATCAATTATTAATTGAGCCGTTGTAGAGCCTTCCGTAAGTCGTCGCCCCTGCAAAAGTAAAAACCTGAACAAAGGCAATGAGTTGGCCTGACTTCGGGGTATAATATCCATCATAAATCTCCCCGTTTCGTCCAAAAACCGGAAGAAAGCCCCATGATCCCACGGG
>NZ_JAGDDW010000034.1:0-3219 GCF_040148665.1 Marinobacter sp. NFXS9
CCTTCCCGCTGTCGGCCAACGGCAAGCTGGATCGCAAGGCGTTGCCGGACCCGGAGCTCGGGACGGCCGATTACGAAGCGCCGCAGACTGATACCGAACGGACTTTGGCGGCCCTATGGCAGGAGGTGTTGGGCGTTGAACGGGTGGGACGTCACGACAACTTCTTTGCGCTGGGCGGCGACTCCATCCAGAGTCTGCGGATCATCGCCAAGGCGAAACGGGCCGGTATCGAGCTGACGCCCCGGCAGTTGTTCGAGCACCAGACCGTCGCGGATCTGGCTGCTGTGGCGTCTTTCGCATCGGCGCAGACCCATACTGTCGAACTGGAACGGGCGTTTCCGCTGACGCCGATCCAGCACTGGTTCTTTGACCAGGCGATGCCGCAACCGGATCACTGGAACCAGGCCTTATTGCTCAAGCCAGGTGAACCGCTCGACGTCGATGCACTGGCCCAGGCGCTCCAGGCCATTTACCGGCATCACGATGGCTTGCGTCTCCGCTTTACCCGGACGGATGGTGACTGGCATCAGGCCTATGCCGTTGCCAGTGAAGACGACGACATTCTAAGGACGGTGGACACTGATCTGGAGCACCTGTCGGCGGAATGCGATCGTGCACAGGCGAGCCTCAACCTTTCTGACGGTCCGTTGATGCGGGCGCTGCATGCACGACTGGACGACGGCTCCGAACGCCTGCTGCTGGCGGTTCATCACCTGGCAATCGACGGTGTTTCCTGGCGCATCCTGCTGGACGACCTGATGCAGGCCTACGAGCAGGCCCGGCGGGGCGAAACGATTGATTTAGGCCCCAAAGGCACGCCTTTTCAGGCCTGGGCGGTTCAGCTCCCGTCGGTCTGGGATGAGACGGTGTCGGCCGAGGAAGCCGCCTACTGGTCGGCGATACCGGCTCCGGCGCCTTTGCCCGGCGTGAAGGCCTCTGGACCTAACACCGTCGAACACCTGGCCCAGGCAACGATGGCCCTGTCTGCCGAGATGACTGGAGAACTGCTCACGGACGCCCCGCGCGCCTGGCGCACACAGATCAAAGACTTGCTGCTGACGGCGTTGGGCGATGCGCTTTACCGGTGGACAGGGTGGTCCGAATCGGTCATTGCCCTGGAAGGTCACGGGCGCGAATCGCTGATCGACGGACTAGACCTGAGCCGTACCGTGGGCTGGTTTACCAGTCTTTACCCGGTCTGTTTATCCGGTGGCGGCGATCCAGTGGCCAACCTGAAGGCCACCAAGGAAACCCTGCGCCGGGTCCCGCGTGGTGGGCTGGGTTACGGTGTCCTGCGCTACCTGAAAGGCGAGACGGCTTTGCCGGACCTGTCCGGCGCGGTGCTCTTCAACTACCTGGGGCAGGTGGATGAGGGCGGCCCGGACGGCCTCGTGATGGCGGAGGAAACGCCCGGTGCCCCGCGTGCCGCCGATGCGCCCCTAGGCTTTGAATTATCGCTGGATGGCCAGGTGCGTGACGGCCAATTGTCGTTCACCTGCAGCTACAGTCAGGCGCGTCATGACAGCGAAACCATCGAACGTCTGATGGCGTACCTGCACGACGCCCTGGAAACGGTTGTCGCCACCTGTCGCGAAACCGCCGGCGTCACGCCGTCGGATTTTCCGCTGGTCGATCTCGATCAGGCTGCGCTGGATGCGTTACCGGTCTCTCCGTCCGTCATCGACGATATCCTGCCGCTGACACCCATGCAGCAGGGCATCATGTTTCATAGTGAGCTGGGCGATGCGTCGGATGCCTACGTCAACCAAGTGTCGGTGACGCTCGATGATCTGCCGGTGGCGGCGTTCAAGGCTGCCTGGCAGTCGGCGATAGCGCGTCACCCGATCCTGCGGGCGGCGTTTATCCATGCGCCGGGCGCTGGTGTCCCGCTGCAGCTTGTCCATCGCGAGGTGACGCTGTCGATCCGGGAACTGGATTGGCGCACGCGGGCGTCCATGACACTGGATGCCCTGTGCGAGCAGGAAAAGTCCGCGCCTTTCGACTTGGGCCAGCCACCGCTGATGCGGATGGTGCTGGTCCGGTTGGGCGAGCACCGCTGGCAGATGATCTGGACACTGCACCATATCCTGCTGGATGGCTGGAGTAGTGCGGCGTTGCTCAGCGAGGTGATGCAGGAAACCCTCGGCGGGCAGCCGGTTCATCCTGCCCGTTACCGCGATTATTTCCAGTGGCTGGTCCAGCGCGATGCGGCGACTACGGAAACCTTCTGGCGTGAACAGCTCCAGGCGTTCGCCGAGCCCACACGACTCGCACCGTTGTTGGCGGACAGCCAGTGCCTGCCGGCCGAAGACGCGACGCTGGCAGACATCGTGTTGACGCTGGATCACGACCGGTTGTCGGCGTTTGCACGGCAACAGCAGGTAACGCTCAACACCTTGATCCAGGCCGCCTGGACGCTGATCCTGCAACGTTACACCGGCCAGCGCCAAGTGGCGTTCGGCGCCACGGTCTCGGGCCGGCCGGCGTCGGTAGCAGGAATGGATCGCCAGCTCGGCCTGTTTATCAACACCCTGCCGGTGGTCCAGGCCCCGGCGCCGGAACAGCGATTGGGCGACTGGTTGGCCCAGCTCCAGACCCACAATCTGGCGCTCCGGGAACATGAATACACACCCCTGTACCAGATCCAGCAATATGCGGGGCAGTCCGGGCGAGAGCTGTTCGACAGTCTGCTGGTGTTCGAAAACTTCCCGGTCGATGAAGCCCTGCGCAGCGATGCCGCGAGCGTGCGGGTCAGCAACCTGCAGGTCAGCGAGCAAACCCACTATCCGCTGAGTCTTGCGGTAGAAGCCGGGCAGGGGCTGATCCTGCACCTGCATTACCGCAACGATCAGGTCTCGCCTGCACGGGCTGAAGCCCTGGCCGGTCAGATGGAACAGTTGTTGGCGGCGATGACGCAGGGCGGGCAGCAGCGTCTGGCGGATCTGCCCTTGCTGACGAACGACGAGCAGCAAGTCTGGGATCAATGGAACCGGCCGGACCATCCGACGGTCGATCCGCGCCCCATCAGCGCCCTGATTGCGGATCAGGCGGCGGAACGGCCAGACGCGATTGCGGTGGTGCACGGTGACGACCGCCTGACCTTCGCCGAATTCGACACCCGCGCCAACCGCCTGGCCCACTGGCTGATCGGGCAGGGCATCGGTGCCGAAAGCCGGGTCGGGGTCGCCCTGGAGCGGGGCACGGATATGCTGGTGGCGC
>NZ_JAGDDW010000035.1:0-3159 GCF_040148665.1 Marinobacter sp. NFXS9
CCGTGCTGGGGTTTCGGATTTAGGAGCCTGACGATGACCTACTCTCGCATGGGCAGATGCCACACTACCATCGGCGCTGGTTCGTTTCACTGCTGAGTTCGGGATGGGATCAGGTGGTTCCGAACCGCTATAGTCGTCAGGCAAACAGGTTGACCACTGGGTTGGACAAGATTGCGGAGCCGGAGCTCAAAGCTGAAGCGA
Organism: Marinobacter sp. NFXS9; assembly: GCF_040148665.1. NCBI lineage: Bacteria > Pseudomonadati > Pseudomonadota > Gammaproteobacteria > Pseudomonadales > Marinobacteraceae > Marinobacter > Marinobacter sp. NFXS9. Next base: position 202 of record NZ_JAGDDW010000035.1, read on the forward strand.
TTTCCTGCGTTATCCGCAGTTGGCTTGGGTGTTATATAGTCAAGCCGCACGAGCAATTAGTATCGGTTAGCTCAACGCCTCGCAGCGCTTACACACCCGACCTATCAACGTCCTGGTCTTGAACGGCTCTTCAGGGCCCTCGAGGGGCCAGGGAGATCTCATCTTGGAAGGGGCTTCCCGCTTAGATGCCTTCAGCGGTTATCCTGTCCGAACATAGCTACCGGGCAATGCTTCTGGCGAAACAACCCGAACACCAGAGGTTCGTCCACTCCGGTCCTCTCGTACTAGGAGCAGCTTTCCTCAAATCTCCAACGTCCACGGCAGATAGGGACCGAACTGTCTCACGACGTTCTAAACCCAGCTCGCGTACCACTTTAAATGGCGAACAGCCATACCCTTGGGACCGGCTTCAGCCCCAGGATGTGATGAGCCGACATCGAGGTGCCAAACACCGCCGTCGATGTGAACTCTTGGGCGGTATCAGCCTGTTATCCCCGGAGTACCTTTTATCCGTTGAGCGATGGCCCTTCCATACAGAACCACCGGATCACTATGACCTGCTTTCGCACCTGCTCGACGTGTCTGTCTCGCAGTCAAGCGGGCTTGTGCCATTACACTAACCGTACGATGTCCGACCGTACTTAGCCCACCTTTGTGCTCCTCCGTTACTCTTTGGGAGGAGACCGCCCCAGTCAAACTACCCACCACACAGTGTCCTCATCCCCGATCAGGGGACCAAGTTAGAACCTCAAACAGGCCAGGCTGGTATTTCAAGGTTGGCTCCATGCAGACTGGCGTCCACACTTCAAAGCCTCCCAGCTATCCTACACAAGCATGCTCAAAGTTCACTGTGAAGCTATAGTAAAGGTTCACGGGGTCTTTCCGTCTAGCCGCGGATACACCGCATCTTCACGGCGATTTCAATTTCACTGAGTCTCGGGTAGAGACAGCGCCCCCATCGTTACGCCATTCGTGCAGGTCGGAACTTACCCGACAAGGAATTTCGCTACCTTAGGACCGTTATAGTTACGGCCGCCGTTTACCGGGGCTTCGATCAAGAGCTTCGCACGAATGCTAACCCCATCAATTAACCTTCCGGCACCGGGCAGGCGTCACACCCTATACGTCCACTTTCGTGTTTGCAGAGTGCTGTGTTTTTAATAAACAGTCGCAGGGGCCTGGTATCTTCGACTGGTCTCGGCTCCACCCGCAGGGGCTTCACCTACTACCAGCGTGCCTTCTCCCGAAGTTACGGCACCATTTTGCCTAGTTCCTTTACCCGAGTTCTCTCAAGCGCCTTGGTATTCTCTACCTGACCACCTGTGTCGGTTTGGGGTACGGGCTCTCGTGACCTGAAGCTTAGAAGATTTTCCTGGAAGCAGGGCATCAATGACTTCGCGCTGCAAGCAGCACTCGTCGTCGCATCTCAGAATTGAGGACCCGGATTTGCCTAAGTCCTCTTCCTACATGCTTAAACCGGGACAACCGTCGCCCGGCTCACCTAGCCTTCTCCGTCTCTCCATCGCAGTCACGCGAGGTACGGGAATATTAACCCGTTTCCCATCGACTACACCTTTCGGTCTCGCCTTAGGGGCCGACTCACCCTGCGCCGATTAGCGTTGCGCAGGAACCCTTGGTCTTCCGGCGTGCGGGTTTTTCACCCGCATTATCGTTACTCATGTCAGCATTCGCACTTCTGATACCTCCAGCATGCCTCTCGACACACCTTCACAGGCTTACAGAACGCTCCCCTACCCCGCATACAAAGTATGCAGCCGCAGCTTCGGTAACCAGTTTGAGCCCCGTTACATCTTCCGCGCAGGCCGACTCGACTAGTGAGCTATTACGCTTTCCTTAAAGGGTGGCTGCTTCTAAGCCAACCTCCTAGCTGTCTTCGCCTTCCCACATCGTTTCCCACTTAACTGGTATTTGGGGACCTTAGCTGGCGGTCTGGGTTGTTTCCCTTTTCACGACGGACGTTAGCACCCGCCGTGTGTCTCCCGGATAGTACTCACTGGTATTCGGAGTTTGCATCGGTTTGGTAAGTCGGGATGACCCCCTAGCCGAAACAGTGCTCTACCCCCAGTGGTATTCGTCCGAGGCGCTACCTAAATAGCTTTCGGGGAGAACCAGCTATCTCCGGGCTTGATTAGCCTTTCACTCCGATCCACAAGTCATCCCCTGGCTTTTCAACGACAGTGGGTTCGGTCCTCCAGTGCGTGTTACCGCACCTTCAACCTGCTCATGGATAGATCGCCCGGTTTCGGGTCTATGTCCACCGACTAAGTCGCCCTATTCAGACTCGGTTTCCCTACGGCTCCCCTAGATGGTTAACCTCGCCACTGAACATAAGTCGCTGACCCATTATACAAAAGGTACGCCGTCACACCCGAAGGTGCTCCGACTGCTTGTACGCATACGGTTTCAGGATCTATTTCACTCCCCTCACAGGGGTTCTTTTCGCCTTTCCCTCACGGTACTGGTTCACTATCGGTCAGTCAGGAGTATTTAGCCTTGGAGGATGGTCCCCCCATGTTCAGACAGGATTACACGTGACCCGTCCTACTCGATTTCACTGAACTCAGGTTTCGGATACGGGGCTATCACCCACTATGGCGGCACTTTCCAGAGCCTTTTCCTACCAGTTGTTCAGCTTAAGGGCTGGTCCCCGTTCGCTCGCCGCTACTGAGGGAATCTCGGTTGATTTCTTTTCCTTCGGGTACTTAGATGTTTCAGTTCCCCGAGTTCGCCCCTTGCACCTATGGATTCAGTGCAAGGTACCTGGCCGAAACCAGGTGGGTTTCCCCATTCAGAGATGCCCGGATCACAGCTTGTTTGCCAGCTCCCCGAGCCTTATCGCAGGCTTCCACGTCTTTCATCGCCTCTGACTGCCAAGGCATCCACCGTATGCGCTTAGTTGCTTGACTATATAACCCCAAACCAACTGTTTAATCGGCG
>NZ_JAGDDW010000036.1:0-2606 GCF_040148665.1 Marinobacter sp. NFXS9
CTGAAGTCGTCATGCCGCGTTGCAGTCTTCGCTCAGTCAGTTACATACAAATGTATGCGCCTTCCTTCACTCAGCCTGCGCCTTGCCTGACGCCTTCAGCCTTGATTAAACCTGCCAGCAGCCTTTTGTCCTGCCAGCGGTTGATCCAAGATTAAGCAACCCAACGATTAACACCGGATAACGCTTGAAATCGCTATCATTGGACTCTTCGTTTCGGAGATAAAGAAACGAATCGTCCGCTTTGCAATCTTGTCCGCATTGTTAAAGAGCATGTCTGACCCAGTGATCAGAAAGAAGGACTTCGAAATTGATCTTTCATCAATCCGAAACACTTGTTTCTGCACACTGACCGTAGCCAGGGTATCCGTAAAGTTGGTGGAGCCAGGCAGGATCGAAGTCGTGCGCGACCCCGGACCGACCTCCTGCGTGCAAGGCAGGCGCTGCCATCCTATCAACTCATCCACCATACAGCTTGAATTGGTGGAGCTGAGCGGGATCGAACCGCTGACCTCCTGCGTGCAAGGCAGGCGCTCTCCCAGCTGAGCTACAGCCCCAGTAAAGCTGTCAAGAATTGGGCAGATCGAGGCGTGCTTGGACGCCGCATAGCCTGCTATGCAAGTCCGAACACAACGATGAGCTGCGCAATTCTGGTGGGTCTGGGTGGACTTGAACCACCGACCTCACCCTTATCAGGGGTGCGCTCTAACCACCTGAGCTACAGACCCAATGGTATGGGCCCGTTTAGACCCTATGCTCTCTCTTCCACTGACCAAGTAATTCGTGTGGGCTCTGACCGAAGCGTTCGGCTTCGTTTAAGGAGGTGATCCAGCCGCAGGTTCCCCTACGGCTACCTTGTTACGACTTCACCCCAGTCATGAACCACACCGTGGTGATCGTCCTCCCGAAGGTTAGACTAACCACTTCTGGTGCAATCCACTCCCATGGTGTGACGGGCGGTGTGTACAAGGCCCGGGAACGTATTCACCGCGACATTCTGATTCGCGATTACTAGCGATTCCGACTTCACGCAGTCGAGTTGCAGACTGCGATCCGGACTACGACGCGTTTTAAGAGATTAGCTTGCCCTCGCGGGTTCGCAGCCCTCTGTGCGCGCCATTGTAGCACGTGTGTAGCCCTGGCCGTAAGGGCCATGATGACCTGACGTCATCCCCACCTTCCTCCGGTTTGTCACCGGCAGTCTCCCTAGAGTTCCCACCATGATGTGCTGGCAACTAGGGATAGGGGTTGCGCTCGTTACGGGACTTAACCCAACATCTCACGACACGAGCTGACGACGGCCATGCAGCACCTGTGTTTGGGTTCCCGAAGGCACCAATCCATCTCTGGAAAGTTCCCAACATGTCAAGGCCAGGTAAGGTTCTTCGCGTTGCGTCGAATTAAACCACATGCTCCACCGCTTGTGCGGGCCCCCGTCAATTCATTTGAGTTTTAACCTTGCGGCCGTACTCCCCAGGCGGTCGACTTAGTGCGTTAACTGCGCCACTAAAGCATCAAGTGCCCCAACGGCTAGTCGACATCGTTTACGGCGTGGACTACCAGGGTATCTAATCCTGTTTGCTCCCCACGCTTTCGCACCTCAGTGTCAGTATTGGTCCAGGTAGCCGCCTTCGCCACTGGTGTTCCTTCCTATATCTACGCATTTCACCGCTACACAGGAAATTCCACTACCCTCTACCATACTCTAGCCAGACAGTTCGAAATGCCGTTCCCAGGTTAAGCCCGGGGCTTTCACATCTCGCTTACCTAACCACCTACGCGCGCTTTACGCCCAGTAATTCCGATTAACGCTTGCACCCTCCGTATTACCGCGGCTGCTGGCACGGAGTTAGCCGGTGCTTCTTCTGTGAGTAACGTCAATCCTCAAGGGTATTAACCTTAAGGCCTTCCTCCTCACTGAAAGTGCTTTACAACCCGAAAGCCTTCTTCACACACGCGGCATGGCTGGATCAGGGTTGCCCCCATTGTCCAATATTCCCCACTGCTGCCTCCCGTAGGAGTTCGGGCCGTGTCTCAGTCCCGATGTGGCTGATCATCCTCTCAGACCAGCTACGGATCGTCGCCTTGGTAGGCCGTTACCCTACCAACAAGCTAATCCGACATAGGCACATCCAATAGCGCAAGGTCCGAAGAGCCCCTGCTTTCCCCCGTAGGGCGTATGCGGTATTAATCCGGGTTTCCCCGGGCTATCCCCCACTACTGGGCAGTTTCCTATGCATTACTCACCCGTCCGCCGCTCGTCAGCGGGTAGCAAGCTACCCCTGTTACCGCTCGACTTGCATGTGTTAGGCCTGCCGCCAGCGTTCAATCTGAGCCATGATCAAACTCTTCAGTTTAAATCAAGCAGAAGCCGAAGCTTCTAAATCTGCTCAAGACAACACTCAAATTCATCCTCTCAAAAGAGAGTCTGACAGGTCGCTGCCTCGATATCTCTTGCCGAAATACCTCAGTCAGCGCCCACACGAATTACTTGGTCAATTTTTTAAAGAGCCGGGCTGTTGCCCTGTTGAGGCCGCGTATTCTACCGCTTCGCTCAACCTTGTCAACCGTTATTTTTCAGCGCTTTCGATGCTTCCGAAAGCCGCCGA
>NZ_JAGDDW010000037.1:0-2430 GCF_040148665.1 Marinobacter sp. NFXS9
GAAAGAACCCCTTGCCGCCACTGGCAATCCAGTATGCCGACTATGCCAGTTGGCAGCGAACAGTATTGGACAAGGATCGTTTATCGACTCAATTGGATTATTGGCGAGAGCAGCTTGAAGATGCTCCAGCGTTGTTGACATTGCCATTGGATCATCCTCGTCCGGGTCAGCAGGACTACGTGGGTGGCAGTATTGAGCTGGAGCTGGGTCCGGAACTGACAGGTCAGTTAAAAAGGGTGGCGCAAGCGCATGGACTGACCCTGCACATGTTGCTGCTTTCAGCCTGGAGTTTGCTGCTGTCGCGCTTGAGTGGGCAGGAAACCGTAGTGATAGGAACGCCGGTGGCTAACCGACCCCGTGCGGAACTTGAAGAGCTGATTGGCTTTTTTGTAAATACATTGGCCATTCGTATTGATGTGAGCTCTGGCGAGGGCGAGCTGACGGTAGCTCAATTCTTCGACAGGGTAAAAGCCCAGGCCCTAGGTGCCTACGCTCATCAGGATGCGCCTTTTGAACAGGTTGTAGAAGAGTTGCAACCAGGGCGTAGTCTAAACCACAGTCCGCTATTTCAAGTGATGTTCGCTTTCCAGAATACGCCAAAGGAAAGCGAACTTGAGTTATCGGGCATGACCTTAAGTGGCTTTGAGGGAGTTAACGCTGCGGAGCAGGGGCAGGCCCAGTTCGATCTGTCACTGACCTTGGGTGAAAGCCTGAGGGAAGGGGGAGCTGTGCTCGTAGGCGAACTCAATTATGCCTATGTCCTGTTCAACCACTCCACGATCGAACGCTGGATAGTTTACCTAAAAACGTTGTTAACGAATATTGCTGAAACCTCAACGATGCTGGACGAACAGCCATTGCATTCGTTGTCGATGCTGCCTAAAGCCGAGCGTGAGCAGTTGCTGTACGGGTTCAACGACACGACGGTGTCCTATCCGCAGGACCGGTGTATCCATGAGTTGTTCGAAGCCCAGGCGGAGCGTCGCCCGGACGCGATCGCCCTGGTGTTTGGTGAGCAACAGCTGACGTACCGGCAGTTGAATGAGAAAGCCAACCAACTGGCTCACCGCCTGGTGGCTGAAGGGGTGAAGCCGGACAGCCTGGTGGGGTTGTGTGTTGAGCGAAGCCTGGAGATGGTGATTGGCCTGTTGGGGATACTGAAGGCCGGTGGGGCCTATGTGCCGATCGACCCGGTGTACCCTGCAGAACGTATTGAATACATGCTGTCAGATTCGGGGGTCTCGTGGTTGTTAACGCAGCAGGCCCTGAAGGGGTGTTTACCCACTGATGATAGGCAAAGGGTTCTGTATCTGGATGAGGAGGGGACTTATGCCGAGCAGCCGACGGTCAATCCAGAGCCGGAGACTTTAGGGCTGCGAGCTTCGCACCTTGCCTACGTGATTTATACCTCTGGCTCTACGGGGCAGCCCAAAGGGGTAATGATAGAGCATGAGGGAGCTGTGAACCACTGTTTGGCGATGGTCGAAACGTTAGATTTAAACGAAGAAGATACGATAGCTCAAACCGCCGGGATAAGTTTTGACATCTCAGTATGGCAGTCAATTACTGCGTTGCTAATAGGTGGAAAGGTTCTAGTTGTTAGTGTTGAAAAGACCCAAGATGCCAGTAAGCTATTTTCTGTTATACATGATGAAGGTGTTACTGTTCTTCAAATAGTGCCAGCGATACTTCGCGCTTTCGCGCAAATAAAGGGCAATACTCTAACGTTGAACCAGCTTCGCTGGCTGTCTATCACGGGGGAGGCCTTCCCGAAGGATTTGGGTGAATGGTGGCTAAAGAATTATCCCAAAATACCTATGTTAAATGCCTACGGGCCAGCCGAATGTTCAGACGATGTGACACTATACACTGTTAGATCTTTGTCTGAAATACAGGGTGGTCAGGTGCCTATTGGTTCGCCTATCTCTAACACTCAGGTATATGTTTTAAGTAATACTCAAGCCCTATTGTCTTACAATGTTGTGGGAGAGTTACATGTAGGTGGGGTGGGCCTTGCCCGTGGTTACTTGAACCGTCCGGAGCTAACGGCCGAACGCTTCATTGCCAATCCCTTCCATGACCCGAGTAATCCCAGCAGCAGTGAACGCCTGTACAGGACTGGGGACCTGGCGCGCTGGTTGCCGGATGGCAACCTCGAGTTCCTGGGCCGCAACGACCATCAGGTAAAGATCCGCGGTTGCCGCATTGAACTGGGTGAGGTTGAAGCACAGCTTCAGCGTCTTGAGCAGGTCAAGGAAGCGGTTGTGGTGGCTCACACTGTCGAAGCGACGGGGGACAAACAACTGGTTGGTTACATCACGCCGGCAGTGCCCCCGGCGGAGGGTGAGGAGCTGGACTTGTTCCCGATCCGCCGTGAGTTGAAGGCGACCCTGCCGGAGTACATGGTGCCCAGCGCGTTGATCGTTCTGG
>NZ_JAGDDW010000038.1:0-2134 GCF_040148665.1 Marinobacter sp. NFXS9
AGGAACTCCAGGTTGCCATCCGGCATCCAGCGCGCCAGGTCTCCAGTCCTGTACAGGCGTTCACTGCTACTGGGATTGTTCGGGTCATGGAAGGGGTTGGTGATGAAGCGTTCGGCTGTTAGCTCCGCTTCATTCACATAACCTAACCCGACCCCCACGCCGCCAATGTACAAATCTCCCACAACTTGTGGGGGCACAGGCTCATACTCGTCATTAAGGATGTAAACTTGAGTGTTAGCTAAAGGATAGCCGTTCGGTAAATACTGCTTGTAGGGTTGAGCCCCCTCCGCTCTAAAGACTAACGAAGTACAGGCAGCTTCTGTTAGACCAAACACATTTACGATTGGAATCGCATATAACGATTGCCACACCTCATAGGCGGGCATTGGCACACGATCACTACCTAGTAGCAGAATGCGTAAACTTTCAGGGGGGGATAAGTCGTTAACACGCAAATAGTCTACCCAATACGCCCAATAATTGGACATAAGCTCACAAACACTGATCCGATGACGCTGTAATAATGCTTGTAACTGAGCCGCACCAAGAGGCCCTTCCTCATCTCGCAATACTACTGCCGCACCGTTAAACCACGCCGGCAACACTTCTTCGATAACTACATCAAAACCCAGTGCGGCAAACTGCAGCACACGATCTTCGGGAGTTAATTCCAGCTCGCGACCCATAGCATACATGGCATTTACTACACCCTGATGGCTATTTAGTGCACCTTTGGGCAAGCCTGTGGAGCCAGAAGTATAATATGCAAACGCGCGTGCTTGGGATGATATATCGACTTCAAGATTATCGCAGGGAATGCCATTAAAAACTTCGGCATCATCAATACATACCAGCCGCCCACCAAAACCAGAATCCAAATTATGAGTATATGACTTTATGGTTACGATCAAACTCAAATGAGCCTTATCTATAACATACCTCAACCGTTCTAGTGGGTGTTGAGTATCTAAGAATACGTAAGCTCCTCCCGCTTTTAAAACACCTAGCAAACTTACAAAAGCATGCAAGGAACGAGGCAGATAAACTCCTATCAACTCCCCTGCTTCTGCGTCTAAAAATTGTAAATGACGTGCTAGCTGATTGGCCCTCTCATTCAACTGCCGGTACGTCAGCTGTTGCTCACCAAACACCAGGGCGATCGCGTCCGGGCGACGCTCCGCCTGGGCTTCGAACAACTCATGGATACACCGGTCCTGCGGATAGGACACCGTCGTGTCGTTGAACCCGTACAGCAACTGCTCACGCTCGGCTTCAGGCAGGATGGAGACCCCGCCCAGTAAGCGCTCCGGCGCGTCCTGCAGGGCCTCGACCAGACCTTCCAGACCCTGTTGCACATAGTTCAACACACGTTCGGCGTCGATCGACCGGTCAATCTGGGCCGTAAGCTCAAAGCCCTCCTCCAGATCGTCTACCGACAAACTAAACGGGTAATTTGTGCGTTCTGTAGCTGCCACCACCTCAAGATTGCTAAAAACCTCTGCCGCTTTGTGCGAGGCACCGCCGGTGGTATCAGCCCCCTTGCCTGAGTGACGGTAATTGAGCGTTGCACTGAACAACGGCACACCCGCCGGTACAGCACTACAGCGCTGGACCGTTGCCAGAGGCATCTGCTCAAAAGGCAGCAGTCCGGTTAAGTGCTGCTGGGTCTGGTGTAAATATGCCTCTACGCTCAACCCGGCATTCACCGATAGGCGCAAAGGCAGCATGTTCAAAAACATCCCCAGAATCCGGTCAGAACCTACCGCACCTTGCAGCCGGCCCGACATCACGGTTCCAAACACCACCTCCTCGCGATCGCTGCAATGGGCCACCACTAACCCCCAGGCCATGTGGAACAGCGTCGCCGGACTGACACGCCAGCGACGAGCCAACTCGCGGATCGACTGGCTTAGCGGTCGATCCAACTCCCGGCGAGCCTCCTCAATTCCCCGACCGTCGCCGTACACATCCAGCAAATTGAAGGGCGCAGTGGGTTCGTCGATATCACCCAGCTGTTCACGGAAATACGCTTCACCAGCCTCACTCTGGCTCTGCGCCAGCGTATGGGCCACAAAATTACGGTACGGGACCGGCGCACTCAACGCCGCTTCCTGACCTTGCAGGTAAGCCTGGA
>NZ_JAGDDW010000039.1:0-2081 GCF_040148665.1 Marinobacter sp. NFXS9
ACCGGGACGGCCAGTTGGAATACCTGGGCCGGATGGATCAGCAGGTGAAACTGCGGGGCTTCCGGATCGAGATCGGGGAAGTGGAAGCGGCCCTGAAAGCCTGCGACGGGGTGAAGGACACCCTGGCGGTGGTCAAAGACACCACGGCCGGCCAGCGGCTGGTCGGCTACGTCTCCGGCGAGTCGCTGGACGAGCGCAGCATCAAGACCTCACTCCGGGAGCAGTTGCCGGAGTACATGGTGCCGTCGCACATCGTGACGCTGGAGCGCCTGCCGCAGTTGCCCAACGGCAAGCTGGACCGTAATGCCTTGCCGGAGCCGGCCGTCGGCCAGACGGACTACGAGGCCCCGGCCACCGATTGCGAGCAACGCCTCGCCGCCCTATGGCAAGCGTTGTTGCAACAGGATCGTATCGGACGGCAGGATCATTTCTTCGAGTTGGGCGGCCATTCCCTGCTGGCCACGCAACTGGTTTCGCGCCTGCGCCACGAGTGGGGCGTGGACTTCCCGCTGCGGGCGGTCTTCGAGGCACCTCAATTGGCGGATATGGCCACCTGGCTGGACGATCTGGAGGCTACGCCAACACAGGCGGCGATTCCTGTGTTGGGTCTGAACGATGCGCCCCAGTCTTTTGCCCAGCAACGGCTCTGGTTCCTTGATCAGCTTGAACCGGGGGCGACGGCTTATAACCTGCCCGGCGTCCTGCGTCTCACGGGTTCATTGGATGAAAGTGCATTACAGCAAGCGCTCAACGGTCTGGCGGAACGCCACGAAACCTTGCGCACTCGCCTTGTCGCTGCGCCGGAGGGTGGCACCATCCCACGGCAGGTCATCGATCCGGCAACCACTGTCTTGATCGAGCGGGTGGACCTGACCAAATCCGGAGATGTGGAGGCGGCTTTCCGGGCCCATGCGCTGAACTTCATGGCGCGGCCGTTCCGGCTGGGCGGACAGCCCTTGTGGCGAGTCGGCCTGGTCTGGATGGGTGAACAGGAATGGCACCTGTTGATCTGCATGCACCACGCCATTTCCGATGGCTGGTCCGTGTCGGCCTTGATGCGGGACTTCGTGGCGCTGTATCGAACCGCCTGCGGCGAAAAGGCGTCGGCGTTGCCGGCCTTGCCCATCCAGTACGCGGATTTCTCGGTGTGGCAGCGGGACTGGCTGGCCAGCGGCGAGGGCGCGCGACAACTGGACTACTGGCGTAAACGACTGGGCGATGCGCAACCTGTACTGGAACTGCCCACCGATCGTCCCCGTCCGGCACGGCAGAGCTTCCGTGGTGCGCGTCACCCTTTCCAGTTGGGTCGCTTGCTGGGCGACCGGCTGCGTGAGCTGGCCACAAGGCATGATGCGACCCCATTTATGGTGTTGCTGGCGGCCTACAATGTGCTGCTCCATCGGCTCAGCGGCCAGGACGACCTGCGAGTCGGCGTGCCGGTGGCCGGACGGAATCGCCGGGAAACCGAGGACCTGATTGGCTTCTTCGTCAATACCCAGGTCCTGCGTTGTGGACTGGATGCCGTCCAGTCTTTCGACGAGGTGCTGGCCACGGTGCGTCAGGCGGCCATTGAGGCCCAGTCGAACCAGGATTTACCGTTCGAGCAGTTGGTGGAAGCCCTGCAACCGGAACGCAGCCTGAGTCACAACCCGCTGTTCCAGGTGGCGTTCGATTACCAGCGCCGGGATCACGGTGGTCTGGGTGAATTGCCGGGACTGGCTGTGGATGTGCTGGAGTTGAACGACGGCAGTACCCAGTTCGACATGGCACTGAACCTGATTGAGGACGCCGACGGCCGCCTGTCCGGAAACTGGAACTACGCCACGGACCTGTTCGATGCCGACACCATCGAACGCATCCAGGCCCGGTTCGAACGATTGCTGGGACAGATCCTGATGGCGCCGGAACAGGCGGTGGGCGACCTCGATCTGCTGGACGATGCCGACCGCGAACACTTGGCCGACTGGAATGCCACCGAGGTGGATTACGGCCAGCCGGAGCCGGTGCATCGCCGGTTCGAACGTCAGGCCGCGGCCCATCCGGAGCGCGAGGCACTGGTCTTCGGCGACCGGTGTTTGAGC
>NZ_JAGDDW010000004.1:0-319258 GCF_040148665.1 Marinobacter sp. NFXS9
ATGAAAACGGACGGCATTTACGCCTGATATTGGCTATTTTATGGTCAACCCCGGCGTTGCCGGATGAATCGGCAGAGACCGGTAAATTGCTGGCTGTCTGAAAACGGCGTTTTTGCAGGGGCGACTAATAAGTTCTCCCACGAGCCTTGTAAAGGTTATCAATTTTGCCTTGCTTTCTATCGAATACGGCCAATCAAATGTGAACTTTGCGACTTCCTTTTTGGAGGCCTTGTAATCGGGCCCTTTACTGAACAAATCTCGAATGGACCCCGCTTTGCCCTTTTTACCCAATAGGGGGCTAATTTCGTAGATTTCGGGGATTTTCTTGTCCACCTTAAAAGCCTGGAATCGCCATTCGAATTCTAATGTTTGTTTTGTTACATCATATTGATTTGATGGATTATAGCTCTTGGGCAGCCAAGCCACGCCAGCATTGAGCGCAGCAACGTCCACACTGAATTGTTTGTGCAGTGCCATTTTTCGGTTTTTGCTATCAATCATATTCCAGCGTTCGAGTTTCCCGCCCAGATAATCCGTCCTATACCGATCTGAAGATTTTTTTTGTGCTTTGGATTTCACCTTGGATTTATAGGACTTGACCTCCACCCAGCTTTCGGGAGCATTGTCTTGGTCTTCTCCCAACAAAATATCAACATTCCTTTCAATGCTGGTTACGCAGTTCTTCGGACAAACCAACTCGTCTTTTTGAGCGTTACCAAGCTGATCATCATCTTCAAAAACCCCCACCCTGCGCTTCGCTTCAACTCCCTTAATGGGCAAGCCGCCGGCAAAGCGATGTTTGAGCTGATAAAACGCAACTTGCCCCAGATGAAATAGCTCGCCATGACCGCTCCCCAGCAAACCACTTGGCGTTTCAGATAGGCTGCCAAATGAATCTGCGAAAACTTTAGCCAGTTTTATACCTACCTGTCGACGAACCTGTTTATTCAAACCTTTGCCATCGCACTCCATCTTCTCGGATAAAGAGAGCTAAGGGGTCAGGTGATTAATTGCTAATTTCCATCGATTCCGAAGCGCAACATCCCCCCTCTATCGCCTTCTCCACTTGCCGCCGCGCGTGCGAAATCCCTCCCACTGAACCAAGATGGAAAATCTCCGCAATACCCGATTGCGACAAACCACTCCACTGCTGACACAGTACCATCGCCATCCAGCGAGACGGATTGCGCTGCCCGCGCTTACCAACCCTCAATTCTTCTGGATCAACTTCAAATAGCCCGGCCACCGTTTCGATGATCGTTTCGTACGCGACAGATTCATACAGCTGCTGCCGCAACTTTTCAGGCGAGAATTGCTACCAGGGCTCACTTTCTTATTGGATTCAAACAACTTGCTCGAAATCCAGAGACAAGCACCCTTTCTGATACAAAGCCCCGAGGTCTGCATCCGTAACCTACTCAGTGCAAGCCAAGTAGAAAACGTAGCAGGGTCGGTGACCGAGCGCAGTTTAGCTCGCTTTCCGCTTGTCAGTTCGGAGGCGTTCGCTCGGCTCACGTACACCGGATAGCTGGACCACCGATCATCCTCCAAACGTTACACAACGGGCTGGTTGGTTTCTATGGGATTGCGATGTATGTAGCAGGCCGTCCGCTTTACGTGGGCGAGGAACGCTGATGCAATGCGTCTGACGCCGTTGGCCGACCCACGAAGCCCAAGGCCACCAGGCCGCCCTAGCAAATCGAGAGACGAACCGGAGCAGCAATGGAACTGACTTTTCTCGGCACGTCCGCCGGCACGCCCACCCGCCACCGCAACGTGACCGGGCTGGCGCTGCAGCATGGCGGGCCCAAAGGCTGGTACCTGATCGATTGCGGCGAAGGCACGCAGCACCAGTTGCAGAAAACCCACCACACGCTGAGCCAGTTGCGGGCGATCTTCATCACCCACGTGCACGGCGATCACACCTTCGGTCTGCCGGGGCTGCTGGCCAGTGCGTCCATGGCCGGGCGGACCGAGCCGCTGCCGCTGATCGCGCCGCCTTCGATCCGCACCTTCGTGGAAACCACGCTGGGCGCAACCGACTCCAACCTGGGTTATGAGATCGAATTCATCGAGGTACACGCGGACGGGTTCCACTGGCAGGACGAGCACATCGCTGTAACGACCGCCGCCCTGTCCCACCGCGTGCCGACGGTGGCGTATCAGGTAACCGAGTGCCATCTGGAACGCCACCTGCTCACGGACAAATTGCAGGCAGACGGCGTACCCGCCGGCCCCGCCTGGGGCGAGCTGCAACGGGGCGAGGACGTGACGCTGGACGACGGCCGGGTGTTGCGCAGCGCGGACTATGTGACGGTGAATCGCACGCCGCGGCGCGTGGTGGTGGGCGGCGACAACGACACCCCCGAGCTGCTGACGGACGCCTGCCGCGGGGCACAGGTACTGGTGCACGAATCCACCTACACCCAGGACGTCTCCGACCGGGTCGGCCCCTGGCCGCAGCACAGTTCGGCGGAACAGGTGGCCCGCTTTGCCGAGGCCGCGGGCCTGCCCAATCTGGTGCTGACGCATTTCAGTTCCCGCTACCAGTTCAACCACCCGTCCGCACCGCTGATCGACGAGATCGAGCAGGAAGCTCGTCGTTTCTACTCGGGCAACCTCAACCTGGCGCGAGATCTGGCGACCTACGTGCTGGACCGGGACGGCCGGCTTGCCCCGGTCCCGTCCGGTGAATGACCCAGGTTGGCTGGCCTCGCAGACATGCCAGCAGGCCCGTGTTAGGGTCAAAAATCGTTTCGCATGAACACTAGGGCTGCCAGGGTTAACGATGGAAGAATTTATTGACGGCTTCCGCCGCTACGGCGACTTCACCGGTCGCGCCACACGCCGACAGTACTGGATGTTCTTCCTCTACTATTTCCTGTTCTCGATTGCCGCCAACCTGATCGACCTGGCAATGGGTTCCTTCGTGGTGTCTCTGCTGTTCAGCGTGGTGACGATCATCCCCACCATTAGCTTGGGCACCCGCCGGCTGCACGACATCGGCCGTTCCGGCTGGTGGCAGTTGCTGATGTTTTTGATCCTGATCGGCTGGATTATTCTGGCGGTGATGTTTGCGCGGGAAGGTGAAGGGGATAATGCGTTTGGGCCGGAGCCTGCACGTCCGTAGTCTCTAACGCCAGCCTCCCTGCACAATCCGCCGCCGGCCTTTGACACTGGGGTTATAGAGATACACCCAGGCGGGCCCTAGCGGCGTGGCCAGCCAGCACCGATCGTAGGTGCCGCTTTCCGGATTGCGCGGATTGTATTCCTCCAGCCAGTCGACCCGGCGCAAGCCGGCGTCCGTGACCGCAAAGAGTTCCACGTCCACGCCTCGCGAGGGTTCCAGCTTGGCGCCCGGATAGGCGCCCAGATCGTACAGTGCAATGTTGTTTAATCGGGTCCGGCCCAGGAAGCGGGCGCCCCGCAGGAAACGGTGATTGCTGCCGCCCCGCTTGAGGGTGCCGTAGACCGCTACGGAGTGAGGGTGTAGGCGGGTGGTTCTTGCGTGGGTCGGTTCGGCGGGCATCGATGTCTCCGCGTCGGTTCAAGGGTCCGGGGGAGATTCCCCGAACCATTGAAACATCACTCGTGGACTAAGAGCGACTCGCCGCCGGTTCCGGCGTGCCAATGAGGCCCTGCTGCCGTGCCATCGCCGCAGCCGCCTGGGGACCGGTCCACAGGGATGGCAGGATCACCAGCGAGACCGGGATCGCCGTCAGCACAATGAACTGCTGCAACACGCCGATCTGACCGGCGCCCATGTAGAGCAGCAGCGCCGCCATCACCGACATGGCACCGCCCCAGAACACGCGGGAGCCGGGGCTCGGCTCGTCGTGGCCCGCGCCGACCATGGCAATGGCGTAGCTCATGGAGTCGCCGGTGGTGGCCACAAAGATCGTCGTCAGCACCAGGATCGCCGCCGCCATGAATGAGCCGCCGGGCAAGGCCTGCGCCACGCTCAGGGTGGCCACATCGAACTGGAAGTTGTTAAGCGCTTCGGTCAGGTCGAAGGTGCCCGCCAACTGGTGGTAGATGCCAGTGCCGCCCAGCAGGGTAAACCAGATGGTGGTGGCGATGGGCGCCAGTACGGAGACTGCCAGCACCATTTCACGCACCGTGCGGCCGCGGGAGATGCGCGCCACGAAGATCGCCATCAGCGGCGTGTAACCGATGAACCAGGCAAAGAAGAACACGGTCCACCATTTCATCCACCAGGCCGGTGCGGTCTGGGCCGTCTGGGTCGCCATGGTGAAGAAAGACGTCACGTACTCGCCCATGGACTGCAGGTAAGTGTCCACCAGGAACAGCGTCGGGCCGAACACGAAGATCACGGCGGCAATGGCCAGCGCCAGCACCACGTTGAACCGGCTCAGCAGCTGGATGCCCTTGTGCAGCCCGGTCAGCGCGGACGTCATGTAGACCGCCGCCAGGATCGCCAGGATCACCAGTTGGGTACCGAAGCCATCCGGCAGGCCGAACAGTTCGTGCAGGCCGAAGCTCATCTGGGTCGCGAGGAAGCCGATGGGGCCGACGGTACCGGCTACGACGGCAATCACGCAGACCGCATCGATCACGCTGCCCAGCCAGCCGCTGACCGCTTTCTCTCCGAGCACCGGATACAGCAGCGTGCGTGGTTGCAGGGGTTTGCCCAGCGAATAATGGGCATAGGCCAGCACCAGCGCCGTCAGCGAGCCCAGCACCGCCCAGGCCAGGAAGCCCCAGTGCATGAAGGCCTGCGCCAGGGCGGGCGCGACTGCTTCCGGCGTAGCCGCAGCGGCATCGAACGCCGGCGGCGAGACGACAAAGTGATAGACCGGCTCACCGGCGGCAAAGAACACGCCGCCGCCGGCCAGCAGAGTACAGAGAATCATCGACAGCCAGCGGAAGGTGCTGATTTCCGGCTTATCGAGGTTGCCGATACGGGCTTCGCCGCTGCGGGTGAACGCAACACCCAGGGCGATGAAGAACGTCAGCAGGAGCAGCAACTGGAAAAAGCTGCCCATGGTACGGGCGGTCCAGGCGAACCCGTCACCGATCCAGGCGGTCATGGCGTCCGCGTCGAGCAGGGACAGTGCCACGAAGGCGACGATAAACGTCATGGTCAGGGCCGCCACAAGCGGGTCGCCCAATCGGGTGGAACGGGGAGAAGAAGCCTCGCTTACAGCTTCTTGGGACAATTCAGGAGGCATAGACTCTACATCGTTTTGGACTTTAAAAGGGCCGCGCACCCTACAGGACTGCCGCCGTCATGGCCATCCGTTCTACCCGAGGCGCGGGAAAGCTTTGGGCTGGTGTCCCATTCGCTTTAGACTGACCGCCTGAAACCCATCTGCCGGAGCCTCATGAACGGTCGCATCACCACCGCATCACTGGATGATCCGCTGTACTACCTGGCCAATTTCGAGACCGTCGTCCATTGGGTCGCCACCCACCACGGTGACCTGCTGAACTACGACGAGCGGTACCGACTGGATCGGCTGCAGTCACTGTCGCAACCCGCCCGGGCGCTTCTGGTCCGGCTGGTGATGCGCAGTGGCGAGCTGTTTCGCCTGAGCAAGCTCAACTACCCGGAGCTGGGCGCCCCCGAGCGTGACGCGCTGGACGAGCTGGCCGCCGACGGCTGGATTGAAGACGATCCGGAACTGGCGATCGACGACCTGTTCCGCCTGCTGACCGTAGCCGAGTGCCGAACCGCCCTCGCCCCGATTCTCGCCGACAGCGGCCTGCCCCGCGCCGCCAGCAAAAAGGCCATGCTCACCTATTGTCTGGAGCTGGCCCCGGCGCCCCGCCGGTTCACCGACTGGTGGCCCGACACCGACGACCGCCTGGTCGCCCTCCACGACATGGCCCTGTTCGACCGCATCCGCCTGATGTTTTTCGGCAACCTGCGTCAGAGCTGGTCGGACTTCGTGCTGGTGGAACTCGGGCATCACCAGTACGAGACGGTCCCGTTCACCCCGGACTCCCGGGCCTTCCAGCAGCGGGAGGCGGTGGACCGGTATCTGTTGATGCAGGCCTGCCGGGATCGGCTGGAAGACGGCGAACCGCCCGCGGACATCTGGCCGGACATCCCCGAGCGTGACGACAGCAATCCCTGGCTGGAAAGTCGCCGCGGCCGGCTTTTGATGGAGCTGGGGCGTCAGGCGGATCGGCAGGGAGATGCAGAGCTGGCCCTCGCCGCCTGGTCCGACAGCGGCCACCGGGAAGCGCGGCTGCGCCACTTACGCCTGCTGGAACGACAGGGACGACATCAGGAGGCCTGGGACATTGCCCTGTCGGCGCAGGCAGACCCCCGCGGCGACGGCGAGGCCCAGGGCCTGGAGCGGCTGATGCGTCGCCTAGCCCGCAAGGTGGACCAGGCGCCTCCGGAACGTCCGAAACGGCCGTCGATCCCGGAAATGCATCTGACACTGCCCCAGCCCGTAGCCGTGTCGGTGGAGTGGGCAGTGTTGCAGGATCTCGACAGCGAGCAGACACCCGTCTGTTACGTGGAGAACACCCTCATCAACGGCCTGTTCGGCCTGCTCTGCTGGCCGGCCCTGTTTGCACCGTTGCCGGGGGCGTTCTTCCATCCGTTCCACATCGCGCCGGCGGACCTGCACCGGGAGGATTTCGTCAGCCGCCGGCAAGCGCTGTTCGATGACTGTCTGGCGGCCCTCGACAGTGACGAGTACAAAGACCGGATCCGCCGGACCTGGCGCGAGAAGCACGGCATTACCTCGGCCTTCGTCGCCTGGCCGGCATTAAGCGAGCCGGTGTTGGAACTGGCGCTGCACTGTATCCCCGCCGTGGATCTGAAGTTGATCTTCAAACGATTACTGCGGGACCTGCGCGACCACCGCAGCGGCCTGCCGGACCTGATCCGCTTCCATCCCGAACAGGCCCGCTATGACCTGATCGAGGTGAAGGGTCCGGGCGACCGGTTGCAGGACCACCAGATCCGCTGGCTGGAATTCTGTCGGGCCCACGACATCGCGGTGTCCGTTTGCTACGTGCGCTGGCAGGAGGCCGACTGATGCGGGTGGCGGTGCGGACCCTGTGCGAGTTCGCCGCCCGGCGCGGCGATCTGGACCATCGCTACACGCCGGCGCCCACGGCGGAAGACGGCATTGCCGGCCACGCGAAGGTGCAATCCCGCCGGGGCCCGCAGTATCAACCTGAGCGGTCGCTGAACGGCGAGTGCGCCGGCCTGACGCTCAGCGGCCGGGCCGACGGCTACGATCCGCTGGCCAACCGCATCGAGGAGATCAAAACCCACCGGGGCGACCTGTCGCTGCTGTCGTCCGATCAGCGGGCGCTGCACCGGGCGCAACTGCGGGCCTACGGCGCCCTCCACTGCCGCGAGACCGGGCGCGACAGCGTGGAGCTGGCGCTGGTCTACTACGACATCGGCCGGGACCGGGAAACCGTGGAGCGGGAGAGTGCCAGCGCCGACACCCTGTGGGACGAGCTGACCGCCCTGTGCGACGCCTATCGCCAATGGGCCCAGCAGGAAGCCGCCCATCGCAGGCAACGGGACAATGCCCTGCAGACGTTGCAGTTTCCCTTCAGCGACTTCCGCAAAGGCCAGCGGGCTCTGGCCGAGACCGTCTACCGCAACAGCTGTCGCCAGCAGAGCCTGATGCTGCAGGCGCCCACCGGGCTCGGCAAAACCCTCGGCACCCTGTACCCGGCGTTGATGGCCCTGCCCCGCACCGGGCAGGATCGGCTGTTCTACCTCACCACCCGCAACCCGGGTAAACAGCTGGCACTGGATGGTCTACAAGCCCTGAACGATCACCAAAGTGCCGCGTTACCGCTGCGGGTGCTGGAACTGAGCGCCAAGGATCACGCCTGCGAACATCCGGACAAGGCCTGCCACGGCGAAGCCTGTCCATTGGCCGCTGGCTTCTTCGACCGGCTGCCCGCCGCCCGGCAGGCCGCCGTCGACCAGGACGGCCCGCTGACCCGCGAAGCGCTGCGCCAGATCGCCGCCGCCCACGGCATCTGCCCCTATTTCCTGGCCCAGGAAATGGCGCGCTGGAGCGATGTGGTGGTGGCGGACGTCAATCGCCTGTTCGATCAGCACGCCCTGCTCTACGGCCTGACCCAACAGAACGACTGGCGGGTCAGTCTGCTGGTGGATGAGGCCCACAACCTGGTGGACCGGGCCCGGGGCATGTACTCCGCCACCCTGAACCAGGCGCGGCTGCTGAAGGTCAAGAAGCAGGCGCCGACAACCCTGCGCTCGCCGCTGAACCGGGTCGCCAGACAGTGGCAGGCGCTGGCCCGTGAGGTTCATCCGGACGGCGACCGGCCGGTGTTCCTGGCCGCCATTCCCAAGGCGCTGCTACCCAGTCTGAACGGCCTGGTGTCGTCCATCACCGAGTACCTGACCGACAACCCGCCGGATCTGGCGTTGCAGGAACTGATGTTCGACTGCCTGGCGTTCACCCGCCTGGCGGAAGCCTTTGGCGACCACTCGCTGTGCGAATACCAGAATCATGGGCGAGGCAAGGCGCAACTGGCGATCCAGAACCTGATCCCGGCGGACTTCCTGGCGCCGCGCTTCAAGACCGTCGACAGCACGCTGCTGTTCTCGGCCACCCTGTCGCCGGGGGTCTATCACCGCGATCTGCTGGGCCTGCCGGACGACACTTTCTGGCAGAAGGTGGAGAGCCCGTTCCGGGCGGAGCAGGTGCGGGTGCGCTTCGCCGACCGGATCAGCACCCGGCGGGCGGATCGCGAGGCCTCGCGAGCGCCCATCGCCACCCTGATCGCCGAGCAGTTTCGCGAGCAACCCGGCAACTACCTGGCCTACTTCAGCAGCTTCGCCTACCTGCGGGCAGTATTGGAGACCCTGATCGAGCAGGCACCGGACATTCCCGTCTGGCACCAGTACGGCGGCATGTCCACGGACGAACGGCAGGCGTTTATCGATCGCTTTGCCGAGAGCGGCGAGGGGGTAGGCTTTGCGGTTTTAGGCGGGGCGTTCGGCGAGGGCATCGACCTCCCCGGCCGGCGACTGATCGGCGCCTTTGTCGCCACCCTCGGACTGCCGCCGTTCGATCCCTGGCACGAGATCCTGCGCCAGCGACTGGATACCAGGTTTGGTCTGGGCTACGAATACACCTACCTCTACCCCGGCCTGCAAAAGGTCACCCAGGCCGCCGGCCGGGTCATCCGCACCCCGGAAGATCAGGGCACCATCTGGCTGATCGACGACCGGTTTGCCCGCCCGGACACCCGTAAGTTATTGCCCGATTGGTGGTTCCCGGAACATGACCATCTCCTTGCCCCGATGTAACTCAAACGCCACCAACAATGTTTTAGACTGAGCCCCGTCCGGTCGAACTGAACCGGCGTGCACAACGGCTTCTGCGCCCCGATTTGGCGCAACCGTGCGCTTCTTTATGGCCGCTACCTGCCAGGTTGTCCGTCAGGGTGACAGCTTGAGCCCATGTCGTCAGGTAGTCATATCGCGGCCTGACAATTGCATCGAACAATCCAGAACGTCTTCCTGTCCGGCTACCCGGTCGGGTCGTCCGTTCACGAAAGCTTCCGAGCAAGGATGTGATTATGGACCTGAGTATCGTTGTCGCAGCCTACAATATTTCCGACTACGTCGAGGACTGTGTCCTGTCGATCCTGAATCAGGACACGCAGGCCCGCTTCGAACTGATTGCGGTGGACGACGGTTCCACCGATGACACCGGCGCCCAACTCGACGGGCTTGCGGCCAGATATCCAGAGCAGTTGGTGGTCATCCACCAGAACAACGGCGGTCTATCGGCCGCCCGCAATACCGGTTTCGAACACGCCACTGGCAACTTCATCTGGTTCGTGGACGGTGACGACATGCTGGCGCCCGGCGCCATCGAAGCGGTCGTCAGCGCCCTCAAGCATCAGGCACTGGACTGCGTCCACGTCGGCTTCCGTGAAATCGACGAGCAGGGCCAGCCCCTGCCCGGCGAGCACCAGCCGCTGGATACCGGCCTGACCACCGGCACGGCGTTTTTCCACGAAGGTGTGAAAACCTTCCACATCGCCACCACCGCGTGGACGTTCATCTATCGCCGCGCCTTGCTGGAGCAGTCCGGCCTGCGCTTCGAGCCCAACCTGCTGCACGAAGACATGCTGCACACCCCGTTGCTGCTGCAGGAGGCCACCCGGTTTACGACGCTGGAACTGCAGCCGTACCTGTACCGGCAGCGGACCGGCTCAATCACCCAGGGCATCAATCCGAAGAAGGCCAAGGCCCGCATCGACAGCCTGATCCGGATTTACCTGGACCTGCACCTGGTGCGCCGGGACAACCCGGACGCCCGATTCCGCGAAGCGCTCGGCTGGTACGCCTACCACGTCTATCGCAAGGCGGTGAAGGAAGCCCAGGCCGCGGACCTCAAGCAGAGCCAGCAACAGCTCGCCAAACTGAACCGCACCACCCGCGCCTGGCGCCTCTTCCCGGACCACGATCTGGTCGGCGGCCTCAAGAAGGCGGCGTTGAGCGCGGTGTATGGTCCGACCCAATATTTCCAGCGGAGTCAGTCTCAGGGATGAAACTCAGTCAGCACGATTTTGAAGCCATCATGCAGCAGGCGTGCGGTTCCTCTCCGCTCACCCTCGCCAGCTTTCCGGGCAATGCCGGCGACCACCTGATCACCATGAGCTCGCTGACGGCCCTGGAGAAACTGGGGCTCAAGGTGCGACTGGCCCTACCCGGTGCCCGGCTCGATGACACGGCGAAAGACGGCACCCTGCTGGTGGCGGGGGGCGGCAATCTGGTCCCGCTCTACAACGATGTCGCCGAATTGATCCACCGGATGAAAGGCGCCTGCCAGCGCCTGATCGTGCTGCCCCACACCATTGCCGGTCATGAGCCGCTGCTGCGGGATCTGCCGGACAACACGCTGATCTTCTGCCGTGAACAGACGTCCTTCAACTACGTCAGCCAGCAGGCGCAAGCCCGGACTTACCTGTGCGATGACATGGTGTTCTACGGCGATATGTCGGTGTTCCGGGAACCCAACCTGCCACTGACCTGGCTGCGAGAGCTTCTCGGAGCGCCCCGCGCCAAGGGGCTGAATCGTCGCAAGTACCTGCAGGCCAAAGGCCGGCTGCTGGCCAGCTGGTTCACCCGGAAACTGGGTAAAGGCCGCATTCGCGACGGTCATTTCTTTCGCACAGACCGGGAAAGCGCCGGCAAGCCCATCCCCAGCGACAACTGCGATGCGTCGGTGGTCTTCGACTACGGCCAGGCCTCCCTGGAACGGGTGCGCGAATCGGCCCGGGATTTCGTCAACTACATCGACCAGTTCGACATCGTCCGCACGGACCGTCTGCACGTCTGCATCGCCGCCGCCCGCCTCGGCAAGACGGTGTACTTCAGCGGCGGCAGCTACCACAAGTGCCGGTCGGTGTATGAAAACTCCATCGCCAACCAATTCCACAACGTGATCTGGACATGACAGACGAGTCGCGCGCGGCCGCCACACCCCCCTCCGGGGTCAGCAGCCGGTCGCTGATTCCCCTGATGCTGCGCAGCAGCACGATCAACGTCCTGATCGTGCTGGTCTCCACGCTGAATGCCGCCCTGGTGGCGCGCATCCTCGGCGTGGAAGGCCGTGGTCACCTGTTCCTGTTGTTCCTGCCGCTGTACTTCGCGCCGCTGGTCTGCAACCTCGGCGTTCAGCGCCTGGCGGTGTACCTGGCCAAGCGCGAGCACACCCAGGCGCTGCGCCCCCATTTGCTGGTGGTCGCCGGGACTGGCGTGCTCTTCGCGTTCATCTGGTGCGGCATCTATCCGTTCTATATTGCTGACAAGTACACCACGCTGGATCTGGCGATTGTCGGCGTCACCCTGGCTGGCAGCGTGTCGTTTGCCTGCGCCACCTATTTGCAGACCCTTGCGGCCGTCGACAGTCGCTTCCTGATTCCCGACATCGCCAAGGTAATACTGCCGCTGCTCAACGGTCTGCTGCTCGGCGTTGCTTTTTTTACGCATGTAGGCAGCCCTGAGCTACTGCTGGGCTTACAGATCGTCTGTCGTGTGGCGGAAATCGTCTTTATTTCCTGGGCCCTGCGCCGGCTGTTCCATCGCCAGTCCTTCGAGCGCCGGCCCCGGGTGCCCAAACCCGATCGTCAGTACGCCCTGCGCTTCTGGCAGTCCGATCTGATGATGCTGTTGCAGCAGCACCTGGACAAGATCCTGGTGTCTTTGATTGCCACCACCAGTGAGATGGGGATCTACGCGGTGTCGGTAACTCTCGCCATGTCCGCGCGGCAGGTGGTGGGCAACGTCACCAACGTCATCATCGCCCGGGTGAACGCCCGCGACGATAACGAGATGAAACGCACCTTCGGCCGCTGGACGCTGATCTACTTCCTGCTTGCGCTGGTGCTGTGGCCGCTGTGCCTGGTGCTGCTGGAGTACCCGGTGGCCTGGTTCTTCGGCAAGGACTTCACGGGCGTCGCCCACATCACCTCCCTGCTGCTGCTCAACGTGATTCTCGGGTCGCTGGGCTGGCTGGCGATCCAGCCGATGCTGCTCAGCGGCAATAACCGACTGCTGGTGCGGGCCCAACTGGCCGGCACCGTTATCTTCGTGGCCGGCTCGATCTGGGCCGTGAAGATTTCCAGCCTGGAGTTTTTCCTCTATTCGATGATTGTCGGCGGGCTGGTGAAATGTCTGATGTGTCTGGGGTCGATGTATTTCTCCGATCCCGGAAAACGGGAAGGAGACCCGACATGACCCTGCTCCATGCCGTGCCGGCGTATTCGCGGATCAACGAGGAATACATCTACCTGCACCTGAAGGCGCTGATGGCGCGCGGTTACGACTGCCGGCTGATCACCTCGCGCCTGCTCAATACGCCGGGCCGGACCCTGCCGGGCCTGGAGGTGCATATTGTGCCGGGTCGGGAATCCGGCGGTTGGTCCCGCCAGCTGACGCGCATCGAATCCAAACTGCTGCGCCAGTACCGGGAATTCGAAATGGGCACTCTGGCCCTGGCGCGTCCCATGCGGGACGTGGATGCCATCCAGGCCCAGTTCGGCATGTCGGCCACCAACTTCCTGCGGGCACCGGTGCCGGTGATCACCTCCATGCACGGCTATGACGGCAACGTGGCCCTGCACAGCCACCGGGAATTCCGCAGCGCCATGCAGCGCCTGAGCGCCGGTGACGACCGCATCTTCACCTTCCCCAGTCAGCACTTCGCCGACAAGGTCGCCAACACCCTGTCGCTGGCGCAGAGCCAGGTGCGGGTGGTACGCAACTACGTGAACCAGGACTTCTTCCCGTGGCACGCCCGGGAATTCACCGGCGGCCCACTGCGGCTGTGCTGCATTGGCCGGTTCGAAGGCTTCAAGGATCAGATCACACTGCTGGAGGCGGTGCGTCAGCTCCGGGACCAGGGCGTGGATGTGCGGCTCGACCTGGTGGGCTTCGGTCCGACCCAGGACCGGCTGACGTCGTTCGTCGGCATCCACAGCCTGGCCGACCGCGTGACCCTGCATGCCAACCTCAGCCGGGAAGGCATCCGCGACCTGCTCTACCAGAGTCACGTGTACGTGCAGCCCTCCCACGTCGACCCCCAGTCAGGGGCCGAGGAAAGCTTCTGTATTGCGATCATGGAAGCGCTGGCCACGGGCCTGCCGGTGATTTCCTCGGATTACGGGGCGCTGGAGGAGATCTATCGTCCCATGGCGGATGCGCCGGACGGGGCCTTCCGCTTCTTCGAGGCGGGCAATCCCGAGGCGCTGGCCCATGCCATTGATGACAGCCTGGACGATTACCACAGCCCGGCCGAGAGCCGCGTGCAGCAGTTTATTGGCGGGTTTTCCGAGCAATCGGTCGGTGACGCCTGGTACGACATCCTGACCGGACTCGGTGTGATGCCAGAGGGGGCAGGTGCGGCTGCCCCCTCCGTCACCGACGCCGCGGTCTGAGTACCGCGCCGCCCGGCTCAGGGCGGCGACTCCCCTACCGCTTTTTGCCCAGCAGTATCCGGCGACTCCAGTAATAGCGCGAAGCCAGCTTGTCGACGATGATCGGACCGATCACCCCTACCAGAATCCCCACCACCATCAGCAGGAACGTATCCGACACGCCCAGCTTCTGCAGGATGATGCGGGAACCGGACGTCCCGAACACATGGAAAATATAGATGCTGTAGGCGTAGGCGCCGATAAACACCAGCCAGCGCTGCTTGAACTGGGACACCATCAGCATGAGTGACACCCCGCAACCGACGATCAGCGCCGGCAGCGACTGCGGCATGAACCGGTAGTCGATGACATCCACCAGCGTCAGCCCCACCAGCACCGAGCAGACCGCCGTCACCAACCCGACCGGCCACAACACCGCCGGCTGGAAAATGGCCTCACGGTAGCGGTAACAGGCCACGCCGAACAGGAACGACGGCAGCAGGAAGATCACGCCGGCAAAGCTGAAGTAGATCGGCGGATCCTGCCAGGCCAGATGAATGGCACAGGCGACGGCCGCGACGATGGCGAAGTGACGGCCGCTGGCGATCAGTTTCGAACCGTCCAGTACCATCATCAGCAGGAAGATCCAGAACAGCGACTCCACAAACCAGAAGTGCTGGACCGGGATGATGTGCAGGGTCAGGAAATCGCTGGCCGACAGCGGCGTGTTGGTCCCCGGCGCCATGGCCTTGACGATGGCAAAGACGGTACCCACCACCAGCATCGGTACCAGCAGGCGTTGGGCCTTGCTCTTGACGAAGGCGCCCGCGCCGCCGCTGAACGGCCGGATCGCATAGACGTAGCCGGCCAGGAACGAGAACAGGGGCATCTGCAGGTAATCGAAAATATCCGTGACCAGGTGGTAGAGCGACCCCGGCTCCTGGATCTGCAGCCCCTCGTAGGACTTGGGGCCAATGACGTGAAAAATGACCACCATCAGGATGGCCATGCCCCGCAGGGTCTCCACGTTGAGATCGAGTTGGCGCGTGGCCTGGACCCGCTCAAACGCATCGTTGCGTTCGCGGGCCGGCACGCTGCTGACAGCCTCAGACATCGGGCTTCCTCCTTGAAAACGGTTAATCGAGACCGACGACCAGGCCGTCCGATGAATCGGTACCGGCCCGGGCTTCCAGCAGCTCCTCGAACAGCGCCAGATAGCGGTCGATGACCACGTCGGACAGCATTTCATTCGACCGGGTGCGGGCGTTGAGGGTCATGTCCGCCAGGCGTTCCGGCGTGAGGTCGGCCAACGCCGCGTGGATGTTGTCGACGGTGGGGGTGAACACCAGGCCGTCCACATCGTGACGCACCATCTCAGGCTGCCCGCCCAGATTGCAGGCCAGCACCGGCAGGCCGTTGAGATAGCTCTCGCTGACCACGCGGGACAGCGGCTCTTCCCAGGTGGACGGCACGACCGTCACGTCCACACTCGGATAGAACACGTCCGGCGTGGTGCGGCCCAGATAGGTGATGCGCGGATCGCCGCCGATCATGGCTTCGAGGCGGGCCACGTCCTCATCGCTGCCGGTGCCGGCGATGGCCAGGGTCATGTCCTGGCGATCGAGCCTGCGGAAGGCTTCAACCAACCGGAACGTGCCTTTGTTCTCCGCGACCCGGCCGATAAAGCCGACCCGGATCGGATCGTCGTGCGCCCACGGCTGACGGTCGAAGCGAAGATGGTCACCGGGGCGGTTGTGGATCGCGGCGGTGCGCTGGGCGTTGGGGAAAAAGCCGGCCTGCAGGTGGTGCTGGAGCATGTAATCGCTCACCCCCACGGCCGCGTCAACGCACTCGCTGTGACGGCGACGGGTGACTTCCGCCGGACGGCAGGCGGCGCAGGTTTTCTCGCAGGTGTGGCCGTTGCGATAGCGGTTCGAGCGCTGGCAACGCAAGTAGAAATCGCGGATATTGTGGACCAGCACGGCGCCTTCGCGACGCTCCCGCCGGATGGTTTTCCACAGCTGGGTGGAAAAGCCCAGCAGGTTGTTGGTGTGGATGATGTCGAACTCCGACAGGTCCACGTACTTGGCGGCGTCCCCGCCCTGGAAGATGTCGATCAGGTGCCAGCGGGTGCGCTCGCTCAGCGAGCCCTGTTGGACCAGCGGAATGTGGTGATTGTAACTGGGCACGCGGATCACGGTGACGCCGTTGATTTCTTCCCGATCGCCGACGCCGTCCCGGGCCAGGGTCATCACGCCCACCGTGTGGCCGCGCCGGGCAAAGCCCTCGGCCAGCTGTTGCACCGACAGTTCGGCGCCGCCGACCTGGGTGGGCGCGTAGAAGGTGTTCACCATCAGTATCTTCATGACAGCTCCCCCGCCGTTCCGAGGAACCGGTTGACGGTCCGGTTCAGGTTGCGAGCGAGACGGTCCCGCTCCTTGTGATAGGCCTCCGGTTTCTGTTCGCCGGACAGCACCTCCTCCAGCACGGCCCCCAGTTGCGATTCATCGTAAACCACGCGGGCCAGGCCCCGGGACTCCACCTGGCGGGCCGTGGCAATCTGGTGATCGTTGCGATGCTCGCCAAGGTCGAAGCGCCGGGGCACCACCACCACCGGAATGCCCTGGTCGTTGCAGGACAGGATGGTACCGATGCCGCAGTGCCCCACCACCACCTGGGCGGCCTGCAGGTACTTCTGGTAGGCCTCCGGATCCAGATAGCGGTCATAGCTGATGTACTCGGGCAGGTACTCGCCCCGGCCGATCTGTGCAAAGGCCGGGTAACGCTGCTCAGGGCCGACCCACGCGTCCAGGCTGCGCACCAGGCGATCGAAGGCCAGCTGGGTTCCTACAGTCATAAAAATCAAAACAGACTCCTTGCCGGCCTTACAGGACGCTGCCCAGGTAGACCGGGCCGCGTGCGTTGTCGTTGTCCGCCAGGTGCTCCCACTGGGTGCAGCACAGGTCGACGAACTTCGCCGCCATGCGACCGGAGGTGGACAGGCATTCGGCGTTGGCCACGCTGTCCACCCAGATCACCCGGGTGCCGGTGAGTTTGGCGGCCACCGCCAGCAACAGGCCCGGCAGCGCACCGGTGGTGATCAACAGGTCCGGACGCAGGCGAAGCATCAGCCCCAGCCCGCTGCTGAGGCAGCGCAGGGCGTTAAAGCGTTCGCCGGCGTTACAGTCGGGAATGCGGTAGTAATCCGCACCGATGGCTTCCGGCGGGGTTTCCCGGGAAGTCGAGACAAAACTCAGACGCCGGTCGCCCTGATCCAGCAGATCCTCCAGCACCATCAGCTGTTTCCAGTGGCCACCAAACGAGGCGGCCAGCATCAGGTGCTGGGCTTTTTGCCGCGTCGTCGGACGGGCGGTTTCCGCAGTCGTCATGCTGTCCTCCTAAGATGCCAGGCCGGCGCGACTTTGCTGGTACTGGGCCAGCATGGTGTTCACTTTTTCATCCCAGGAATAGCCGCGCACGCTGCGCTGCAGGGATTCACCCAGGGTGTCGAGCTCCGGTGACCGACGGGCGGCTTCCAGGACCGGGGTGAGGCTCCCGGGCGCGTTGAAATCGATCAGGTAACCGCCGTGGCCTTCCACCAGCTCGCGGAACGGCGGGATGTCGTTGAGGATCGGGATCAGGCCGGCGCCCATGGCTTCCACCGCGGACAAGCCAAATCCTTCGAAGGACGACGCACTGACGAAGTAGCGGCAGCGGGCCACCAGGTCGGCGATGGCGTCCGTGTCGATGGCGCCGTGGAAAACGATGCTCTGCGGCAGGTTACGGGCCTGCAACCGCTCCAGGGTGCCGTCGAAGTCCCGCCCCACCAAGTGCAGTCGGGCGCCGGTGTCCGCTTCCAGGAAGCGGTCCACCAGGGCATCCACGTTCTTGTGGCTGGCCATGCGGCCGATGTAGACCATGTCTTCGGTACGTTCGGCGGGCGCGGCCGGCAGGAACTTGTCCAGCGCCACGCCGTTTTCCACCAGCATCAGCCGCTCGGGATCGGGAATGATCTTGCCAATCAACTCGTAGTCGTTGCGGCTGCAGGCGAACACCTTGTCCACCTTCGCCAGCGCCCGGGGCGTGATGAAGCGGTAGAACAGCTGCTTGATGCGAGCGAATTTCTCGGTGTGGAAATACAGACCGTGGGTGGTCAGGAACACCGATCCGCGGATGCGGTGCCGCAGGTAGATCATCTTGTCCAGCATCGAGTCGACGCAGTGGATGTGGAACACGTCGAAGCGGTTGACGGTGTCCAGGTCCAGCTTCAGCAGCGGGTACTGCCGGATGCCCCGAAACGGCACGCGGGTGATCGGGATGCCGTCCACCTCGTCCGTAGCCGGCAGTACCTCATTGTCAGCAAAGATGCGGTCCAGGGTCATGACTTCCACGTGATGCCCAGCCGCCTTCTGGCGCCGTGCGATCTGGAGAACCACGTCCTGGATGCCACCGACGGACGGGTGGAACTGCCTAACGTAATGCAGGATGCGCATGGGCCCCTCCCCGGAAATATTCCAGCAATTGCCGGTGATACAGGAACAGCATCACGAAATGCAGCCACACCAGCGGATAACGAATGAAGTTGTTGGACATGCAGTTGAGGATGAAATAGAGCAGTCCCAGCACCAGGAACAGCGCCACGTCCCGTTGCACGTCCAGCTTGGCGTCACGGGCCGTCCGATAGCTGCGCAACCCGGTTCGGAACAACACGAACACCAGCACGATCACCACCAGAAGCCCCAGGATGCCGGAGTCGAACAGGCTGGTCAGGAACAGGTTGGTGCCGCCCCGCCCGGCGTTCATGATGCCCCCGTGGGCGTATTTCTCCCGCAGGTCCATGCGGTCCACCAGAGCCTGGATGCTGCCGGCGCCGTTGCCCCAGAACGGTTCCTGCTTGACGAAGTACCAGGTCATTTCCAGCGCAAACAGACGGGAGTCCAGGGCACCGGCATCCTCACTGCTGTCTTCCAGCGTCTCCATGATGTTGAAGCGCTCAATCAGTGAGTGCGGCACGAACGGCGCCTTGAGCTGGATCGACAGGCCCATCATGAACACCAACACGACGCCCACGGCGATGATGCCAAACCGCCGGCGGACCAGCAGGAACAGCCCCAGGCAACCGAGATAGGCAAACGTAGCGGTACGCCCGAACGACAGGATCAGGGACATCACGCAACCCACCAGGGCGATCTGGAAATGCAGCGGCTGGCGAATCAGGTGCTTGCCGCAGATCGTGAGCAGCAGGGCCACGTAGCCCATGAACATGGCGTGCCAGTCGGTTTCGGTGAAAATCGACTCTGCGCGCGGGAAACCGACGGTTTCCGCGTGGGAGACCCCCAGGTCGATGCCGACGAAATAGCCGGCAATCTGGGCGAAAGACAGGGCCGCACAGAACACGCCGATGACGATCAGCGCATTGAGGGCCTTGATGACGCCATTCTCCCGGTCATAGAGGTAGGTGTAGGTCAGCGTCAGGTAACCCAGCAGCAGGAGCTGACCCATGATGATCACCAGATAGTGATGCATCGAGATGATGGTGCCGCCAATGGCGGGTATAAACAGACTGAGCCACCAGGCCACGAAGACATTGAACTCCGGCCGCCAGCGGAAACGCCGCACCATGATGCCGTAATGGAAGGCGAGCATCAGGATCACGATGATGAACGGCTTGAGATTCGCCATCCGGCCGATATCGATCTTGACGCTCTCCAGGATCGTCATGAAGACGAAGAACAGCACCATGCCGTCCCGCGCCCGCTGGATCAGCAGGCGCGAGCGGTAGTTCGGAGCCGCATAGCGGTAGGGCGTGGCAATGTTCGCCGGCATGGTCGGGCCTAGTACTTGTACTGGTAAACGTAGTTGCCACGCTGCTGGTTCTGGCGATGCAACTGGACGTCGTTAAAGACAATCCCGCTGACCGACACGCCGGCCTGCTGCAACTGCTTGGCGGACTGTTCCAGCTCCCGCATGGGGTGGTTCCGGTCCTTGACCACCATCAGCGAGGTGCCGGCAAGGCGCCCGATGATCGCGGCGTCCGTGACCGCCAGGATCGGCGGCGCATCCAGCAGCACGTAGTCGAAGTGTTCCGACAGCTCCAGTACCTTGCGACCGAAGGATTCGTGCAGCAGCAGCTCCGCCGGGTTCGGCGGCAGCTGGCCGCCGCTCAACAGGTGCAGCCCCGGGATGGTGGTCTTGCGCACGTAGTCCATGGGCTGACCGTCGCGGGTGATCATTTCGGTCACGCCCTGGTCGCGGCGCATGCCCAGCATCTGGTGCAGGCGGCCCTTGCGGATGTCCGCGTCGATCAGCAGGATCCGCTTGCCGGACTGGGCCAGCACGGCGCCCAGGTTGAGAGTCACGAAACTCTTACCGATCTGCGGGCTGGGACCGGTCATCATGATCAGGTTGTTCTTGGCGCCCAGCAGCGAGAAGTGCAGCGTCGTGCGCAGACTGCGCAGACTTTCCACCGCCTTGTCGTCCGGCGCCACGTCGGCCAGGATGCGCGGCTGACGCGAGGTCTTGCGGTTCATCTTGGTCTGGCGATCGCTGTGGATCACGGTCGCGTAGACCGGCAGGCCAAGGTTGCGCTCGATCTCGTCCGGATCCTCAACGCCGCCCCGCAGCGCCCGCAGGATCAGCACTAGGACCACGCCCAGGAAAGCACCGGTGACACACGCCAGCATGACAATCAGCTTGCGGTTGGGGGCGACGGCGCTGTGCATGGGTACGGCGTTGTCGATGATGCGCACGTTACCCACGGTGCCGGCCTTGGCCACTCGCAGCTCCTGAGCCACGGAGAGCAGTTTGGTGTAGAGCGACTTGTTCACTTCCACATCCTGGCTCAGGCGCAACAGTTTCTGCTGGGCCTTTGGCAGGGTCTCGGATTTCTTATCGAGATCCGACTGCTTGCTCTGGAGGCGGGCGATCTTCTGGTCGATCGCGATCATGGTCGGATGATCCGGCTTGAAGCGCTGACGCAGTTCGCTCCGTTTCTGTTGCAGTTCCAGCAGTTCCTGGTCGACCTTGACCGCCGAGTCCAGCATCACCTTGGTTTCTTCGTCCAGGTTCACCGAGCCATACTCAACCCGGAAGTCGTTGTAGGCTTCTTCGGCGGCGGTCAGCTTCTTCTTGAGTTCCGGCAGCTGGTGCTCGAGGAACTCCAGCGACTGCTGGGCCTCGGCGGAATTACGGGCGATGTTCTGCTTGACGTAGACCTCGGAGATCTCGTTGAGGATCTCGCTGGCCTGCTCCGGGTCGCTGCCGGTCAGTGACAGGCCAAGGATGCCGGAGTTCTTGCTGCGCTCGTAGACCGAGAAGTTGCCCTCAACGTGTTTGATCGCGTCCAGCGGCGTCACCCGTTCCATGGTGAAGTGCGTACCGGGCCGAGCCACCAGCCTGGAGATTTCGACTTTCAGGCTCTGCTGGTTGCCGTAGTCGGTTTCGGATACCTGGCCGACCTGACCGGTCATCAGCAGTTTGCCTTCCGGGTCTTCGACCTTGTACTGGCCGTTCTGCCCCGCCAACACGGTCAGCGGCGTGCCGACCAGGCTATTCGGCACTTCCAGGTTGTCCAGGGTGATGGATTCGCCCCCCCAGGCATACTCGCCCATGCCGAACATGGGGTCGGCCAGCCCCTCGTTATGCTTCTCGAAATAGCGCGCGTAGGTCGACCCGACCATGGGCATATACTGCGGCCAGGCGCTGTATTCCAGCCCCAGGTTCTTGACCGCGGTCCCCAGCACCATCCGTGATTTGAGGATTTCCACATCGGCAACGATGGGCGGCTCCTGTGACATCAGGGACGAGGGGTCGCTGCCCAGCTGGCGCAGACCGATGGGCTTCTGCTGCTCGATCTGCAGCAGGGCGTCGGTCTGGTAGACCGGCGGCGCCGTCACCGCGTAGCCGATCCCCACCAGTGTCGCCAGCAGCGTCACCAGCAGGATCAGCCCCTTGCGCTCCATCAGGATGGCGAAGTAGTCCCCCAGCCTGATGTTCTCATCACCCAGCGTGTCCTGATGCAAGACCGGCACGGGCGCGGCTT
Source organism: Marinobacter sp. NFXS9 (assembly GCF_040148665.1). Taxonomy (NCBI): domain Bacteria; kingdom Pseudomonadati; phylum Pseudomonadota; class Gammaproteobacteria; order Pseudomonadales; family Marinobacteraceae; genus Marinobacter; species Marinobacter sp. NFXS9. The sequence goes on from NZ_JAGDDW010000004.1 coordinate 21,953, forward strand.
GCGCCTGCCCTGCCGCCCCCGGGCGCTCCGAGGTAAAGTTATCCGAGTTCTGCATCGTCATCCCTGCCTATTGCCGGTTATTGAAAATCGGGTATTTGGTGTTACTGGCCGATTCAAGCGTGCTGACGGTGTTCATCAGGTTGCTGATGACACGGTTCCAGCGCACGATGCCAGCGGTTTCCACATAGACCAGGTCGCGCTTCTCCAGCTGGAAGCGGTCCGCCAGCAGCATGGCGTCCACGGAACTGGCGTCCAGGTGGAAGATCTTCGGATCGGGTCCCGGGCGCAGCACGAAGATCTGTCCCGGATCGGAGGTCGCCGGGTTCACACCGCCGGCGTCACCCAGTGCTTCGGCCAGGGTCTTGCGGCTGTTCTCGATCTGGTAGCCGCCGGGATAGACCACTTCGCCCATCACGAAGACCTTGTCGTTCTTAATGTCCGGCACGCTGATCACGTCGCCATTCTTGAGCATGAAGTCCGGCGGCGTTTCGGCGTCTTCATACAACGCCTGCAGATCCACCCGATAGGTCTTGCCATCGCGACTGAGGGTGACCTCGCGCTTGTCGGCCAGCTCGGAAAAACCGCCGGCGCGGTTGACCATTTCCAGCAGGGTCGGCGGCACGTCATCGATGGTCTGGACACCGGGCGCTTCCACCTCGCCCACGACGTACACCCGCTGACTGCGGTAAGACACTACGCGCACATCCAGCTGGATGTTCTCGATGTAGGGATTCAGCGCCACAGTGAGCGCTTCCCGGATTTCCTGGATGGTCTTGCCCTTGACGTAGAGCCGTCCGGCGTAAGGGAAGAAGATGTAACCGTCGCTGTCCACCAGGTTGCCGGCCTGTTCGGCCGAGCGGAAGGAGCCCGCCGGGATGGTCAGCTCGGGGTGTTCCCACACGGTGATCGACAGGACATCACCCGGTCCCACCTCATACTGGTAGTCCGTCTTGGCGACGTTGCCGTCCGGCTGAACCATGGGCACGTCCCGAGGCTGGTTCATCATGGAGGCAATCAGGTTGGCGGTGATCGGATGCACGTCCACCTTGACCGGAGACTGGTCCTCATCGGTCCGCAGCGTCACCGAATCCGGTACGCCGGTGCCCTCCATTTCCATACCGGGAGCCACGGCACAGCCCTGCAGCACAAGCGCTACGGCGACTACCGCCCAAAATCGTCGATCAAACATCACGTCGCGCAACATACGTTCCTTCCCTACTCAAACATTGAAAACGGTCTTGCCGGCGCCCCTCAGGCATCGGCCAGCGCCACCGACAGCCGCTGCACCCAGTCCGCAGAGCACTGGTTCAGCAGTTGAAAGGACGCTTCAAACAGCGAGTAATTGCCCCGGTAGGGATCCGGCACCTGCGCCCGGCGCCAGTGGCCGATCAGGAACACCTTGCCCCGGGCTTCGGGGAACTCGCTCTCGATGTACTGTTTCTGGAAATCTTCCATCACCAGGATCAGCTCGGCCCAGGCGATCATTTTCCAGGCCACGCGCTGACTCCGGTGCTGGCTCCCGTCCAGACCATTGTTCTGCAGGACCCGCTGGGCATTGGGATCGGCGGGCCGACCGTCGATCGTGGAAATACCGGCCGAGCGCACCTGCACCTTGGCCATGCCCTGCTTCTGGAAACCGTCCCGGAGCATGACCTCTGCCATCGGGCTTCGGCAGATGTTGCCGACGCACAGCACCAGGACTCGGGAAATCGTCAACGCCGAACTCACGTCTTGCACCCTGACCTACTCAGTAGGCCTGTTGGCCGGTGAAACCACGGAAGATGGTCCACCAGATGATTTTCAGGTCGAGCCACAGGGACCAGGCGCGGATGTACTCCAGGTCGTAGTCGATCCGGCCGCTCATCAGATCCATGGTGTCGGTCTCACCGCGGAAACCGTTGATCTGGGCCAGTCCGGTAATGCCCGGTTTGACCTTGTGGCGCAGCATGTAGCCCTGGATCTGGCCGCGGTAGTACTCGTTATGCGCCACCGCATGAGGACGCGGGCCGACGATGGACATGGTCCCCGCCAGCACGTTGAAGAACTGCGGCAGCTCATCCAGGGAAGTCCGGCGCAGGAAGGCACCGAACGGAGTGATCCGGGGATCGGACTTGCGCGCCTGGGGCACGTCGGGTCCGTCCTCGCACACGCTCATGGAGCGGAACTTCCAGACCTTGATCTTCTCGCCCCGCATGCCGTAGCGGGTCTGCTTGAAGAACACAGGCCCGGGCGACGACAGCTTCACGCCGATGGCGATCAGCAGCATGGGAATCGCGATCAGGGCCAGGATGCCCAGCGACAGCACCACGTCTTCGAGGCGCTTGCTCCACCCGTGATCCACCAGCGGTGTGTCGTAGATGCTCAGGGCCGGAATGCCCTGGATGCCGGTCATCCGCGAGTGCAGCAGGTTGAAGCTGAAGACATCCGGAATCAGGTAGACCGACACGGTGGTGTCGGCGAGCCGATCGATCAGCGCATGAATACGCTCTTCGGCGCGCATCGGCAGGGTGACGTAGACAATATCGATCTGGCCATCGCGGGCGTCCCGATAGAGCTGCTCCAGTCCGCCCTTGACGTTGACCTCATCGCCCTCGAGGCGGCGCTCCGGATCGCCCGTTGGCTCCCGGTCGTCGTAGTAGCCGGCCACCCGGTAGCCCATCCAGGGAACCCCCTGCATGGACTGCACCAGACGACTGCCCAGTCGGTTGGCACCGACCACGGCCACCCGGCGCGGCTGGGTACGCTGGGCCCGGTACAGGGAGAGGAATTCACGCCGTGCCCAGTGCAGAAACACCATCACCAGCGGGGTCAGTGTAATCCAGGTCAGCACGGCACTTTGGTCCACGACCTGCACCAGGCCGAGCAGCAGGGCCACGGTGAAGGTGACCAGCGCCGTGGCCGCCCAGGCGCCCAACAGGCGGTAGGCCAGCTTGGGCGTAGACAGGCCTCGCCACATGTAATACACCTCGTTGCTTTCGGCGAAAAAGCCGAAGCTGATCACCGCCAGCATGCCGAGGAAGGTGTAGGTATTGCCCCAGGCCGCACCGGTCAGGTTCAGTACGCCCCAGAGCATGAAGAGCACAAGAACACAGTCAAATGCCCGGAAAAAGGCCAGAATCCGGGAATGGTGCAGCCTGATCACAGGTGGCTGCCGATCCATAACCACGGACTGCGGCGTAACGTCTTTTAAGTGGTGCCCACCCATAACGCGCTCCATGTGTTTTAGGAGCCTGTCATTAGCTCCTTTAGGTCTGCACTCCAGGAACTTCCGGAGCGTGCTTCTGTCCACACGCTTTGCAGCGACATGCGTCGAAAATTGATCGTGCGTGTCGCTCTACGCGTCAGACAGGAAACTCACAGACATTCCTGGAATTGCGGCTGCATAATCCAGACCAGTCACGCCAGCACCATTTTGTTTTCAGGCAATATGTCGCTGGACCGCTGATCTCCCGGGCCTTGTCGGCTGAGGCCAATTACGGTGCGTGAGCAGGCACTAACCGGTCAATGTAGGCAGCGTAGGCATATCGCCTTTGTTAAACGGTGCAAAACAGCGCAAAGCCCCGTCTCATGCGCCCCAAAAGCATGCGCTAGAAGCCATGAAGATCAGACTACAATGCGATGAAATTCGCGTAAGGTAGATGTAACGCGTTAAAAGCTGCGGAAAGGGCTGAAAAAGCGTAGTCTATGCCGCACTTTGGGCGCCCCTTGACCGCTTTCCCGTGCCCTCCTGACAGCATTTTCGATCTGCGATATCTCTCCACGCCCCTGCCACGCTCTCCGCCGCCTGATCCGAGACGAACACCCTGTCGAACCGACGCCCGACATTCGGAGGATTGACGCCGTCCGGGGTTCGGGCGAGGATAGCCGGCAGGGAAATAACAGGGCAGGCTGCACCGCAGACCTCCCATAACCACAAAAGCCCCATCGGTTTTATCCCGTCCGGCTGTATTCCCGCCCTCCTCGCACAGGCAAGAAAAGCCCTCCATCGTTGAATGGGGAAGGCTCGCGCCTGCCTGATTACCGGGCCGGTTCAGGAGTTCATCAGAAACTCCCTAACGACTGTAAGGAGTCACGCACCATGTCAGACAAACCCAGCATCCTGATCGTCGGCGCCGGCGCTATCGGCAGTTTCTACGGCGCCATCCTCAAGCGCGCCGGTTGCCCGGTCAGCGTCGTGATGCGCTCGGAATACGACGCCGTGAAGGCCAACGGCATCCAGATTGAAAGCGAACTCGGCGACCTCTCCTACCGGCCGGACCATGTCTACCGCGACGGCGATTCTCCGGAAACCGCACCCGACTACCTGATCCTCTGCGTCAAGGTGCTGCCGGGCGTCGACCGGACCGCATTGATTCGTCCCTGGCTGGGCGACAACACCCGCATCGTGCTGATCGAGAACGGCCTGGATATCGAGCGCGAGATCGCCGACGCCTTCCCGCAAAATCCAGTGATCAGTTGCCTGGCCTTTATCGGCGTCAGCCGTGTGGGCCCGGGGCAGATTCACCATAACTCGTACGGCCGGCTGGTGATGGGGCAATTCCCGAAAGGCATCAGCGAGGACTGCCAGACCCTGTCCGACCTGTTCAATGCCGGAGGCATCAACGTCAAGCTGACGGAGGAAGTGGTGGGTGAACGCTGGCGCAAGTGCCTGTGGAATACGCCGTTCAACCCGCTGTCGGTACTGGCCGAAGGGGCGGACACCGATACCATTCTGGACAGCGACGGCGGCGAAGACCTGATCCGCGCGCTGACCGAGGAGGTGATCCAGGTGGCCGAGGCCGACGGCTATCCGATGGACCGTTCGATCATCGACAAGCAGATCGCCGGCACCCGCAAGATGACCGCCTACAAGAACAGCATGGCGCTGGATTACCTCAACGACCGGCCCATCGAGCTGGATGCGGTGCTGGGCAACGTTGTGGCCATCGCCAAGCAACACGGCGTGGCGGTGCCGCACCTGAACACCATGCTGGTGGCCCTGCGCATGCGCGAGCATCTGAAGGCCAGGGAAGCCTCAGCCTGACAACTGCTTTCTGAGATGCGCCACCGCCTGACGGAACAGCGCCTCGTCGAAATAATCGGCAGGCGCAAAACCGGCAGGTGGATACGCTCGCCTTCCCTGCAGCATCACGCCGCCGGCCCGGGCGAGGCCGCAATCCAGCATCAGGTTGTCCGCCAGCCCGAATGGCTCGATGGCCGCGCCGTTCGGGTCGGTGTCTTCGCCCTCCACACGCGCGTTATAGGGGGTTTGGCACACCGTAAACCCGACCGCCGGCTTCCCCTGCCCCAACATGTACCCCAGCTCGTACACGGTACCGGCGTCCGCACTCGGGCCCCGGAACGGCGTCAGGTTGGCAATCAGGCCGTCCGCCTGTTCCATCAGGGTAAGATTGGCGTCGTAGATGGCCCGGGCAGGATCGGCTTCATGCTCGATGTTGATCGCGTTGTCCGACGGCGACAGGCCGACCAGTCCGGCCTCCGACAACAGCGCCTTCTTGCGCTGGTCGATTCGGTCACGGACGGCCGCCGGAAAAAAGACCTCTGGTCCGGCCAGGTACACGCTCGGTTGTGGCGCCATGGAAACCTCCAATGTCAGTTGCGGCCCTTGGTCAGGCGGAACAGCATTTCCGGTGCGATGCGCTTGACCCACAGCGCCGCCATTTCCTTGCCTTTGCCGACCGGGATTTCCCGCTTCTTCGCGCTGAGCCCGTTCACCACGACCTCTGCGCATTCGTCCACGTCCATGCCGCCGGCGATGTCGTCGTCCACCCGGCCAAACGCAGAACCGTCGGCGGCCAGGGCGTTCTCCGCGATGGACGTCCGAATGAAGCCGGGCACGATGGTCGACACGTAAATGCCAGCGTCTTCCACTTCCGCCCGCAGGGCATCGAAGAAGCCCATAACCGCGTGCTTGGCGGCGCAGTAGCCGGTGCGTTGAGGCACGCCCACCTTGCCGGCCACGCTGGCGGTGACGGCGATGTGTCCCGCTCCGCGTTCCAGCATGTGCGGCAGGACGGCCTTGGTGAGGGCAATCTGGCCCATGACGTCGACGTCCATCAGTTTCTGGTAGACGCTCATGTCCGTGTCCTTGCACAGCGACCGCTGGGACAGGCCGGCGTTATTGATCAGCAGGTCGATGGCGCCGAACCGGTCCCGCACCGTCTGCACGGCCTTGGGCAGGGCGTCCCAATCCGTAACGTCCAAAGGCAGGACCAGCACCTGTTGTTCGCCGAGCCCGGCTTCGATACAGCGAGTTGCCACGCGCTGGAGCTCGGGCTCGCGCCGGGCCGACAGCACCAGGTTGGCGCCGTCCCGCGCAAAGCGTACGGCCAGGGCTTCGCCGATGCCGGACGACGCACCGGTAATCCAAACGGTTCGGGTGGTCATGAAAGCTCCTTGTTATGCTTTTATTGAGGCGTCCAATGTAACCGAAGCGCCCGGATCAACACAGGGCCGCCCGTCACTGGCCCGCCTGCGGGCCGCGCTCTCAACACCTGTCACACCGCTCTGAATGGGCACTCCGGCACGCCAGTACGAATGTGCTTTACCCCATGCACCGCTTGCCCGAGAATACCGGCTGGCTGTCACCACCCATTGATTCAGAGAACATCGCCATGGCCCTGAAATCCACGGTCTTCAAGGCTCATATCAACATTGCGGATATGGACCGGGATCACTACGCCGACCACGCCCTCACGCTGGCCCGGCACCCGTCGGAGACCGATGAGCGGCTGATGCTGCGCCTGCTGGCGTTCGCGCTTTACGCCGACGAGTCGCTGCAGTTCACCAAGGGGCTGAGCACCGACGATGAACCGGATCTGTGGCAAAAGAGCCTGAGTGACGAGATCGAGCTGTGGATCGAGCTGGGGCTGCCGGACGAGAGCCGTATCCGCAAAGCCTGCGGCCGTTCGGAGAAGGTGGTGATCCTGGCTTACGGCGGGCGCGCCGTGCCGATCTGGTGGGACAAGCTGCAGGGCAAGGTCTCGCGCTTCGACAACCTGGTGATCCTGCAGATCGATGCGGAAGACAGTCAGGCGCTTGCGGCCCTGGCGGAGCGCTCGATGCATTTCCAGTGCACCATCCAGGATGGGCAGGCGAGCTTTGGCGACGGTGAGCAGATCGTCACGATTGATCCGGTGCGCCTCTACCCCGAAGCCTGACTCTATTTGAGCCGTTTCACCTGCGCCTTGAGCACCGCCAGCGGCTGGCCAGTCTTGTTGAGCAACAGAAGCTCGTCGTTATCCTGCTTCACGCCGACCGTCTGGCGCATCGCCTTCATATAGGGCCCTTCGACCGGCTCGTCGGGGCAGACATTCCGGGTGGCCGCCATTTCGGTGAAGCGGAATTCCCCGTCCACCACCGCGTAGGTGCCCTTGAAGTGGTTGCAACCGGCAAAACCGCCCACGCGGCCATCGTCGAGGAAGATGATAAACGGCGCCTGACTGCCCGACTCGGGCGCCGCCACCTTGTTGCCGCCCACATGCACCAGGCGCCAGATGGTGTTGGTAAAGCTGATTTTCGGTGCCGTGGATTCATCCTCCACCGGCACCGTGGTGCAGGCACTCAGCAGGCCGGCGGCCAGCACGATGGCAAGCCATCCGGTGCCCCGGCCTCGCCGTCCCGATATCCCCTGCCACAATCCATGAGAGGCCGATGCCCGGCCTTGCAGGCCGCGCATCATCCACAGTCCGAGCTGTGCCAGAGGGTTTCGGGTCATCGCTGTCTACTCACTGTCTTCCCTGGATGCATTCAGTAATGCGGGCTTCTTGAGGGCTTTCTGGAACAGGTCCTTTTCCTGGGCAATGCTCAGGGCACACTGCTCGGCCAGGTCGTCCGACAATCCCTCAACCCGGGACTGAAGAAATACCATAATTTCCTCGGACAACTCCAGCATCCGGTCACGGGCATCGGCATCCGCCTTGTTGGTGAAGAGCATCTTGTCGGGGTTCTTCAATGCCATTTCTTGCCCGTCCCTCTCCGAGAAATACAACGCTTGAACAGCCATACTGCGTTTCTCCTGTTATCGCTGCGTGAGCAGCGTTCAACGAAAAAGTAGAGGCAAGAATAGCACCCAAATACTGTATATAAAAACAGTATTCCAATTATTCCCGGAACTCGGCCTTGTCGAGCCCGTGCTTCTTCATCTTGTCGTAAAGCGTCTTGCGGGCGATCCCGAGCTGCACCATGGTGTCCTTCAGGCTGCCCTGGCAGGCGTTCAGGGCGCTGACGATAGCCGACCGTTCGAAGGCGTCCATCATCTCGCTCAGTGTTCGCCGGCCGGGGACGTTATCGGAAACCGCCACACCGGTTTCATCCAGTGCCGGCGCGCCCAGCAGCACGTAGCGTTCCGCCAGGTTGCGCAACTCCCGCACGTTGCCCGGCCAGGTGTGCTGCATCAGTCGGGCGGCCTGCTCGGCGTCCAGCGGCACGCTCTCCCGGTCGTAACGCGCGGCGGCAATCAGTACGAAGTGGTGGAACAGCACCGGGATGTCTTCCTTGCGCTCGCGCAGGGGCGGGATGTCCACCTTCACCACGTTGAGGCGGTAGTAGAGATCGGCGCGGAATTCGCCTTCGTCGCTGAGTTGCTTCAGATCGGACTTGGTGGCGGCGATCACCCGCACGTCCACATCCAGCGGCGTGTTGCTGCCCAGGCGCTCCACCTTGCGCTCCTCCAGCACCCGCAGCAGTTTCACCTGCAGGGCCAGGGGCATGCTCTCGACTTCATCCAGGAACAGGGTGCCCTTGTCGGCGTGTTCGATCTTGCCGATGCGGCGCTTGTCGGCCCCGGTGAACGCCCCCGCCTCGTGCCCGAACAGCTCGCTCTCGATCAGGTTTTCCGGCACGGCGCCGCAGTTGATGGCAACGAAGTTGTGGGTGCTGCGCGGGCTGTTCTCGTGAATGAAACGGGCCAGCGCGTCCTTGCCCGAGCCAGTCTCCCCGAACACCAGGATGTTGGCGGAGATGTCCAGCAGCGGCTCCACCGTGGCAATCACTTTCTGCATGGCCGGCGAGTCGCCCAGAATCCGCGGCCCCGGACGGGCTAACTGCCGCAGCTGTGCCTTGAGCCGGCGGTTCTCCAGCGCCAGGTGGCGCTTCTCCAGGGCGTGGCGCAGCAGTTCGATCAGCTCGTCGTGGTCGAACGGCTTCTCGATGAAATCGTAGGCACCGCGCTGCATGGCGGACACGGCGGTGCTGATGTCCCCCTGGCCGGTGAGGATGATGACGGGAATGGCTGCATCCATCGCCTGGACTTGGTCCAGCAGTTCCAGCCCGTCCATGCCGGGCATGTTGTAGTCGCACAGGATCACCCCGGTGTAGTCCGGATCGATCTGGCGCAGGGCCGAAGGCGCATCGGCGTAGCAGGCCACCCCCAGGTCTTCCAGCGATAGGGTCTGGGCCATGGCGTGGCGAATGGAATCCTCATCGTCGATAAAGATCACGTCGGTCTGGGTCATTCCACGGTCTCCCGTCGGGTCAGAGTGAGGATGAATTCAGCACCGTCGCCGTCGTTGCGATTGTGCCCAGTCAGGCGACCGCCCTGCGCGTCCACGATCTGGCGCGAGATGGACAGACCGAGGCCCAGCCCCTGCTTCATGGATTTGGTGGTAAAGAACGGCTCGAAGACCTGCTCGGTGTTGGCCGGCAGGCCCGACCCATTATCCCGGATCCGGCACTGCCAGCCTTCGTCGTTCGACCGGATGTCGATGATGATGCGCGGGTCGTCCACGCCCTCCACCGCCTGCACGGCGTTGGCGATCAGGTTCACCATCACCTGCTCTATGCGGATCAGGTCGCCGTGGATCATGACGGGCTCATCCGGGCGCTGCCAGTCGATGGTGACGCCCTCGCTGTTCTCCTGGGCGGTGATGATCTTCAACGCCGCGTCGATGGGCTGGCGCAGGTCAATGGACGACGGCGGGCCTTCGGACTTGCGGGCGAAGACTTTGAACTGCCGGGTCAGCTCCGCCATCTTCAGGCACAGACTGGCGATTTCCTGCAGGTTGGCGTCCACCATCGCCGTCTCGCCCCGCTCCAGGAAGCGGCGACTGTTGCGGGCGTAGGTCTGGATGGCGGTGAGCGGTTGGTTCATCTCGTGATTCAAACCCGCGGACATCTGCCCCAATACCGCCAGCTTGGCCGCCTGGATCAGCTCCTGCTGGGTTTCCTTGAGTTCGTCCTGGGCCTCTTCCCGCTGGCGAATCTCTTCCAGCAGCTGCTGGTTGGTATGCTCCAGGTCAGCGGTGCGCTCGGCCACCCGTTTCTCCAGTTGCACGCCGCGCTGGGCGAGCTCCGCCTCCCGGCGATAGCGCTCCCGCAAATACAGCCAGGTCAGGAAAATCCCGAGGAACAGCATGAAGCCGCCAATCAGGAACTGGATGCGGATCCACAGGATTGGCTGGGTGCTGACCATGACCTGCAGGGTCCAGTCCATCCGCGGCAGCGGGGTACGCAATTGCAAGTAGTCCTGGTCGACGCCCGGTTCGCTGACGTGGATGCGGGCCACCTTGGCCGACACGCCCCAGGGCTGGCCCAGCGGCGTGATCGCCATAGGCGCCAGGTCCCGGTTGGGGTAACGCAGGCTTGGCGCGGGATTGGGCGACTGGCGATCGAAATCCCGGTACAGCCAGTCCTTCCGGCTCGACAGGAAGCTAATGCCGTCATCGTCCAGCACCACCATTTCCGCGTCGTGCAGGGACGCCGGCCGCTGCCATTGGGATTCCAGTTCGTTCACCTGCACCTTCACGGCGATAACGCCGAGAATGTCGCCCCGTCCGTTTTTCACCGGGTGGGAAAAATACAGGCCCCGGATATCGGACGTGGTGCCCAGCGCAAAATACACCGCCGAGTCGCCGGTGCGCATGGCGTCCTGGAAATAGGGGCGAAAATCGAATACCCGGCCGATAAAGCTGTCCCGGCGCTGGTAGTTGTTGGCGGCGATGGTAAAGCCGGTTTGATCCATCAGGTACACGTCGGAACTGCCGACGATATTGGCCATACGCTTCATTTCCTCGTTGGCCTCGAGGATCAAGCGCTGGTTGTCCGGATTCAGCAGGACGTTTTCCATCAGCGGATGTTCGGCCATGAGTTCGGGAATCGGCCGATAGCGTTTTAGCTCGTTAGCCACGAGCTGGGTGTAGCGGAAGGATTCCTCGTGGGCTTCCTGTTCCAGCATCCGATAGCCGGCCCAGCCGCCGAGCAGCCAGGAAAAGCCGATCGTCACGAGGAAAAGGAGTACTGCCCAGAGTCGGTAGGTCATGGATGCCTGCTTATGAATGTCCGAGGCAAGCCTACCCCTGAGGCGGGCAAGGAACAACCGGCCGGGTGCGGCCGACCGGTTGTTGCCCGTGTGGTGACGGGTCACCGGAGGATCACGAGGCTCCCACGGTCTTGCCATGATCCGGGCGCCGCTGCTTCTGCATGAAGTAGGTGACCACCGCCAGGGCGATGCCCGCCAGGTCGGAGATCCAGCCACCGGCGATCATCATCAGGGCCGCCGCCAGCAACAGCAGACGGGTCAGGCGGGGTGCACCGGCCTGGAAGATCCAGCCTTGCACCGCACCGGACAGCAAGTACACCCCGAAGGTGGCGGTGATCAGCGCGCGGGCGATGGCCAGGACGCTGGCGTCCATCAGCAGGGCGCCGTTGTAGAAGAACATGAACGGCACGATGAACGCAGCCAGACCGATCCGGAACGACGCCACCGACGTTTCCATCGCATTGGCACCCGATATCCCGGCGGCGGCATAGGACGCGAGCGCCACCGGCGGCGTAATCGCCGACACCACCGCGAAGTAGAACACGAAGAAGTGCGCGGTCAGCGGTTCGATACCCAGCTGCACCAGACCGGGTGCCACCACCGAGGCGGCAACGGCGTAGGCGGCCGTAGTCGGCATGCCCATCCCCAGCATGATGGAAATCAGCATGGCAAAGACCAGCGCCAGCAACTGGCTGTGTTCTGCCACGCTCAGTAGCAGCGCCGAGAAACGGGCGCCGACGCCGGTCAGCGAGATGACGCCGACGATCACACCGGCGCAGGCACACACCGCGATGATCTGGATCGACATGATGCCGGCCAGTTCCAGCGCGTGCAGGATCGATCGAATCCCCATCTTGTGAGGCGACAGCCAGCTCACCACCACGGCCGAGACCATGGCCAGGGTGCCGGCGCGGATCACCGAGTAGCCCATGAACAGGGCCACCACCAGGATCAGGATGGGCGCGAACAGGTAGATTTGCTTGGCCAGCGTCTTGAACCGTGGCAGTTCGTCGGAGCGCATACCGCGCATGCCCAGCTTGGCCGCTTCGAAGTCCACCATGAAGAACACGGAGGCGAAGTAAAGGATCGCCGGGATGATCGCCGCGATGGCAATGTCGGTGTAGGGGATACCGGTGATTTCCGCCATGATGAAGGCGCCGGCACCCATGATGGGCGGCATGATCTGCCCGCCGGTGGAGGCTGCGGCTTCGACCGCGCCGGCGGTCTGTTTACGGTAACCCACCCGCTTCATCAGCGGGATGGTCAGCGAACCGGTGGAGACCACGTTACCGGCACTGGTACCGTTGATCATGCCCATCAGGCCGGAGGCAAAAATGGCCACCTTGGCGGGGCCGCCGCGGGAGCGACCGGCGCAGGCAAAGGCGAAGTTAACGAAATAATCACCCACCTTGGACGCCTGCAGGAAGGCGGCAAAGATGATGAACAGGATGATGTAGGTCGACGACACCGCGGTGGTCGGCCCGAGCACACCCGCATCGGTGTAGACCTGGCTGAAGAAGCGCTGGATCGACAGACCCGGATAGCTCAGGAAGCCCGGCAGATAGGGGCCCAGGAACACGTAGGCCAGGAAGATCAGGGCAATGACCACCAGCGCCAGACCGGCCACCCGACGGGTCATTTCCATGATCAGCGCGGTGCCGGCAATGGCGGCGAAGGAAATGCCGATGGGGGCAAAGGAGGTACCGGTGCTCATGCGCATGGAGGTGTTGTAGACCTCCAGGAAGTATGCCGCTGTGGCAATGGAGCACAGGATCAGCACCAGGTCCGGCAGGCTGAAGGCGGCCCGGTCACGCTGGTGGAACCAGCTCAGGACGATCGCACCGGCGGTCGCGACGAGCAGCGGCCAGCCGAAATGCCAGGTTTCCAGGTCCGGCGGCAGCCGCATGGTGCCGGCGGCAATCATCTGGTGAAAATTGAAGGTCTGGTACAGGGTATACAGCGCCGGCAACATCAGGACCGCGGCGATCCAGGTGGTCCAGCGATGACGGGCCTCGCCCTCCTGACCGGACACGAACTGGGCGCCGGTGTAGAGGAGGAAGCCAAGAATCAGGGCGCCGCAGACGTGCACGATCCGGAAGGACCAGGTCTCCATCGGCGCGATGTTCAGGGAGTACAGGTGGAACGCCGAGTAGGCAATCGACAGGACGATAACGGCCTGCAACATCCAGCCGGTGTATAGGCGGCGGTTGGACTCAACCGGCTCTTCATCCACACCATGGGCCAGCATGTGATCGTCTTCCGGTGCGGCCGGAGACGGATTCTTGTCGTGGGTATCAATAGTCATGATGCAACCTGATCGGAAAGAAAAATGACCGGGAGGCGGCCAGAGCGGACCGGCCGGGCGGCCGGTCCTGCGACTGTCGCGGGCGCGACAGGGGGCTTACTTGATCTGGCTGTCGTCGATCTTGTAGCCGTGCTCGTTGAACCAGCGAGCGGCACCCGGATGCCACGGCAGAACGGTGTTCTTGCTGTAGTTCTCCGGAATGGACGACTTGGCGGCCTTGTGGATGCCCACCATCTTGTCGTTGTTTTCCATGGTCAGCTTGGTCATCTCGTACACGAAGTCTTCCGGTACGTCACAGTTGGCGATGGCGAAGTTCCACATGGAAACGACGTTGGACGGCTTGTCCAGCGACTGGTAGGTGCTGGCCGGGATTTCGAACTTGGACACCGGGAAGTTGTTCAGGATTTTCTGCTGCTCTTCGTCCGTCATGCCGATGATGTTCACGTCGGTCTGCACTTCCAGCTGGCTGACCGCCGGAATCGGGATACCCGCCGCGAACGCAACCACGTCGATCAGGCCGTCCTGCAGCTGACCACCCAGGTCCGACCAACTGCCGTTACGACGCTCGTACTTCACGCCCAGGGCATCCATCATCTTCGGGAAGTAGGTGTCGGAGGTGGAACCGGCCGGGCCGAAACCAATCTTGGCGCCGTCGGGAATGTCGGAAATGGACTTGATGCCGGAGCTGGCCAGTGCGGTGACCGAGAACGGCGTCTGGTACATCGGGAACATGGCACAGACGTTGTCCATCTTCATGCCCGGAGCCAGCGGGCTGTTGCCATCGATGGATTCCTGGGCGGGGCCCAGCGTGGTCAGGCCGAACTTCAGGTCGCCGGTATGTACCAGCGCCATGTTCTGCATCGGGCCACCGGTAATTTCAGCACCGCCGGAGACGCCCAGGTTTTCGGAAATGAAGTGAGCCCAGCCAGAACCATAGGCGAAGTAAGTACCGCCCTGACTGGCTGTACCGACGGTGAATTTTTCGGGCCAGTCGGAACGGTCCTGCGCGGACGCGGAAGCGGATACGATCAGTGCCGAGGCGAACGAAGCCGCCAGCAGGGACTGTAATTTCATTGTTTTTGCTCCTGAATGTCATTGTCATTATTCGAGAGCATCTGAAGTCGAAGTCGTCGAGTGCTTCAGAGGCTCTCCAGTCATGCGCAGTCCACTCACAGCAAACTACAGGCCAGATCCGTAGAATTCGCGACTTTCCTGGCCCCAGCGGAAACCGTCACAATAGAAGATAGTCAGCAATGGGTCATTTTTCACCCACCCCTGACAGGGCAATGTGTGGGAACCCACCCATCACCCTTCAGAGAGAATGATCCGGGCAAACGGCCGACGACGCGATCGCCCAACAGGCCCCCCAAGACGCGCCGTTTTCGGCTACAATGTGTACCGGTTTCCGCAAGTGTCTTTCGGGGCAAAGCGAACCTTTTCCCCTGCGGTCTGTCCCGAAACACGCCCTTCGTGGGCTTTGCAGCGGACAGACTGAAAAGGGCGCTGTGAAAACGGCGGCACCCGGCGCAAGGCTGTGTTGCTCCATCCCGGCCTGACCGGGCAACGTCGCCCTGTACTGGCATCGCCGCCGGCATTAGTGTAGCTATTGTAGACATATACGTTTGGCTACTGGACGGCGCGGAATGTGAACAAAACGACGGCAGTTATGGTACGAATGGGGATGGCCCAAAGGAGGGACTCTCTGAAAACGCCCTGACGTTTCCCGCGTCGGGCAGGACGTTTTCAGCGGTTTCCTGGTCTGGAGAACGCCTGAATACCCACTGAACCACCTCTGGCTCGCCAAGCGGTTCAGGTGTTGTTCGACGTCTCCCCTGTTCATCCCGAGTAGGACCAGTGGATGCAGCTCACAAGGCCGCATCTGAACCATCCGTCCTGATCCACAACGACGACCTGAAGACGAAACATGACTGACTCCAAATCCAAGATTATCTATACCCTGACCGACGAAGCCCCTGCGCTGGCCACCCGCTCTCTCCTGCCGATCCTGGAGACGTTTGCGGCCCCCGCGGGCATCGAATTCGAAACCAGTGATATTTCCCTGGCCGCCCGTATCCTTGCGGCCTTCCCGGACCGTCTCAGCGAAGACCAGAAGGTTCCGGATCACCTGGCCGAACTGGGCGAATACACCAAGAACCCGCACGCCAACATCATCAAGCTGCCGAACATCAGCGCCTCTATCCCGCAGCTGCGTGCGGCCATCAAAGAGCTGAAAGAACAGGGCTACGACCTTCCTGAATACAAGGAGCATCCGGAGACCGACGAGGAGAAGGAAGCTCAGGCGCGTTACGCCAAGGTCCTCGGCAGTGCCGTGAACCCGGTCCTGCGTGAAGGCAACTCCGACCGTCGCGCTCCGGCCGCGGTCAAGGCCTTCGCCCGCAAATACCCGCACTCCATGGGTGAATGGAGCCCGGCCTCCCGCACGCACGTTGCCCACATGCGCGGCGGCGATTTCTACTCCAGCGAGCAGTCCCTGACCCTGGACAAGGCCACCACCGCGCGCATCGTCTTTGAAAACACCAAGGGTGAGCAGACCGTTCTGAAATCCGAGCTGCCGCTGCAGGAAGGCGAAGTGCTGGACGGCATGTTCATGAGCTGCAAGGCCCTGCGCAAGTTCTTCTCCGATGCGATCGAAGATTGCCAGAACACCGGCGTCATGTTCTCCCTGCACGTCAAGGCAACCATGATGAAGATCTCCCACCCGATCGTGTTCGGTCACGCGGTGAAGATCTTCTACAAGGAGCTGTTCGACAAGTACGGCGATCTGTTCGACGAGATCGGCGTGAACCCGAACAACGGCCTGTCTTCCGTCGTCGAGAAGATCAAGCAGCTGCCGGAATCCAAGCAGGAAGAGATCCAGGAAGACCTGCACGCCTGCTACGAGCACCGTCCGGAAATCGCCATGGTCGATTCCGTCAAAGGCATCACCAACCTGCACGTGCCCAGTGACGTCATCGTCGACGCCTCCATGCCGGCCATGATCCGTAACTCCGGCAAGATGTGGGCCCGTGATGGCAAGCTGAAGGACACCAAGGCGGTCATGCCGGAGTCCACCTACGCCACCATCTACCAGGAAGTGATCAACTTCTGTAAGACCCACGGCGCCTTTGACCCGACCAAGATGGGTACCGTGCCGAACGTGGGCCTGATGGCGCAGAAAGCTGAAGAGTATGGCTCCCACGACAAGACCTACGAAATCCCGGAAGACGGCGTTGTCCGCGTCATCGATGGCGACGGCAACGTACTGACCGAGCACAAGGTCGAGAAAGGCGACATCTGGCGCGCCTGCCAGACCAAGGACCTGCCGATCCGTGACTGGGTCAAGCTGGCCGTCAACCGTGCCCGCGCCACCGGCATGCCGGCGGTCTTCTGGCTGGACGATGAGCGTGCCCACGACGCACAGCTGATCAAGAAAGTCGAAAAATACCTGCAGGAGCACGACACCGACGGCCTGGACATCCGCATCATGTCGCCGGTTCGCGCCATCCGCTGGACCATGGAGCGCCTGCTCCGTGGCCTGGACACCATCTCCGTCACCGGTAACGTCCTGCGGGATTACCTGACTGACCTATTCCCGATCCTGGAACTGGGTACCAGTGCCAAGATGCTGTCCATCGTTCCGCTGCTCAACGGCGGCGGCCTGTACGAAACCGGTGCCGGCGGTTCCGCACCGAAGCACGTGCAGCAGCTGCTGGAAGAGAACCACCTGCGCTGGGATTCCCTCGGCGAGTTCCTCGCCATCGCCGTCTCACTTGAGGAACTGGGCGATAAGGAGCACAACGAGCGTGCGCGCATCCTTGGCCTGAGCCTCGACAAGGCGACCGAGCGTCTGCTGGAAAACAACCAGTCGCCGTCCCGCGTGACCGGCGAGCTGGACAACCGTGGTAGCCACTTCCACCTGGCCCGCTACTGGGCTGAGGAACTGGCCAACCAGGACGACGATCCCAAGCTGAAGGAATTCTTCGCCAAGCTGAGCAAGCAACTCGAAGACAACAAGGACACCATCCTGGAAGAAATGAGCGTGATCCAGGGCCATCCGGCCGACATCGGGGGCTACTACCACCCGCCGGCGGACAAGGTCTGCAAGATCATGCAACCGAGCGAGACGCTGAACGGCATCCTCGCCAAGGCCCGCGAAGACGCCCAGTCGGCGTAATCGCAGCGGTCTGAAAAAGCCCGGTCAGGGGAACCTGACCGGGCTTTTTTGTGGGCGGTGACCGGTCGGCGTGCCGGTTACCAGGGTAACTCTTCACCATTGCTGTGCCAGAAGGAACCGGTGTTCTCCAGGTTCAGTGCCTCGATGCGGGTCGCCAGGCCCAGCGCGGATTCTTCCGGCGTGATCAGGCCACCGAAGTTCACCATGCGGGTCTTCACATAGCCCGGATGCAGTTGGGCCACGGCAATACCGCGCGGCTTCAGGTCCATCGCCAGGGAGCGGCCGAGGGCGTTCAACGCCGCCTTGGAAGCGCGATAACCGTAACGTCCACCGGAGTCGTTGTCGGCCATCGAGCCCATACGGCTGGTGATGTTGGCGATCTTCGCACCCTCGCGCAGATACGGCAGCAAGGCTTCAGTCACCCGCAGGGGCGCATAGGCGTTCACTTCCATCTGGAAACGCAGGGAGTCGTAGTCGATACGGCCCAGCTCTTCGTCCTGTAACACCCCGGCATTGTTGATCAGCAGGTCTATCCCGTCGGTCTGCTTTACGGCCTCGACGATGCGAGCCACGCCAGAGTCGGTCGTCACATCGACGCCTTCAACCACTTGTTCGGCCACGTCCGCCAGCTCGTCGGACGCGCTCCGGCATACGCCGATGACCGACCAGTCATGACGGGCGTAATAGCGCGCCAGTTCCAGCCCCACACCGCGGTTAGCGCCGGTAATCAGCACTCGCAACATATGTGTCCCTCTCCCGATAAAACGTTGTTATTGGCGAGGACCATATAACAGGGTGTCGTCCGAGGCCAAGCAAAGGCGTAATATATGAACTCTTGTTCAGGATGGGTTAAGCATACCGGCGGTGGTTTCCCGCAGGGTACCGGGCGCCACCCGGGCCCCGCTCCACTGATCCTGCACCAGATGCACGAACACCGCCAGCTCCGGAAGCTGATGACGCCGGTCCCGCCGCACCACAAGGTAGAGCGGCACGCGCCCGCCGGTGTCCGGATACACCCGAACCTCATTCCGGCATTCCGCCATGTCCGCCAGGTGAGCCTCCACCAGTGCCAACCCGAGCCCCGCCTTGACCATGGTGATGGTGGAATATTCATCGTCCGAGGTGGCCACGATATTGGCCTCGTCGTAATGCGATCCCAGGATCTGGCGCATCAGGTCGCTGTACGGACACTCCATGCTCGGCGAGATCCAGGCGCGACCGGCCAGCTCTCCGGCGGTGGCCGGCAACGGCCCGCTTTTACCGGCCGGCGGCCCCACGGTAACAATGTTCACGTGACCCAGTTCGGTCCGCTCCAGATCCGGGTGATCCCGGCCACCGAAGACAAACCCCGCGTCCAGATCCCCCGTCAGCACCGCCCGCTGGTTGTCGCCCGAATTCCCGGATCGCACCACCAGCGAAACGTCCGGGAGTTCCCGGGCGGCCGCTTCCAGCACCTGTTCGAAACGCAGCAGTTCGGGCAGGGCATTGAGGCCGAACAGCAGTTGGGTGCGGGCACGGCCGGCAATGGCGTGGGCGGTCGTCTCGAATTCGGCCAGGTTTCCCAGAATGCGATTGGCCATGGGCAACAGGCGCCGGCCAGCCTCAGTCAGCAGCATGCCTTTGCTGGTGCGTTCGAACAGCGTCAGGTTGAGGGCGTCTTCCAGCTGCTTGAGCTGAGCACTGACCGCGGCAGGCGTGGAGAACCGGCGCTCCGCCGCGCGGGTCAGGTTTTTCTCTTCAGCGATCAACACAAACGAACGCAGCTTCTCGATCTGGATATTCATCGGGACTCTCCATGGCAATACCCTGCGATGACGCCATCCATTGCGGACCGGCCACAGCCCGGCGCCGGTCATACATCACCAAAGCATAACAGGGCCACTTTCCCGAAGTCTGCTACAAAGCGGCTTCTCGCGCGTTCAGGTTTTCTTAACGCCGCGTGAAAAATTTATAGATTCCGCACCTTTCGGGACTTTTCTAGCATCAGGGTTCGAGTCGGCGATCACCGACGCCATCACACCGGGAGGACACCGCCATGCAACACACCCTGACGCTCAAGCCCCGCAAAATCCAATGGCCGACCCTGCCGGTACTGTCCCGGCTGCGCCGTTGGCGCAAACGTCTGGCCAACCGCCGCTCGCTGCGGCGTGATTTCGGCGCCGCCAGCCCGGCCTGGCTGGCGCATATGGAGCGGGATATCGGCCTGGAGCCGGGTGACCTGCAGCGGGAAATGAACAAGCCGTTCTGGGCCGAGTAACCCCGGCCTCGACGACGCGAATCCTGCCATTGGGGATGGCCTTCAAGCCATCCCCTTTTTTGTGGCCGTGGCCGGCCGTGCGTTGACCGGCGTCATTGCGCTCGCGCAACACGGATGTCACATTCAGCATGCTATCCTGCCCAGGCCTATGATGGATTCAGCATGCATGAAACACCTTTTCCTGATTCGACACGGCAAATCGAGTTGGTCCGACGCCTCGCTGGAGGATTGGGAGCGCCCGCTGAACAAGCGTGGCCTACGGCAGATCGCCGACATGGCCCCGGTTCTTCAACGGATCGGTGCGTTTGACGGCGCGGTGTATTCGAGCAATGCCCTGCGTGCGCGCAAGACCATCGAGGGGATGCTGGCCGGCCTGGACGACAGGACGCTGGCCGAACGGGTCGCCGTCAAATCCCGCCTCTATACCTTCAGTGGCGATGTCCTCTGGAAATGGCTGCGCAAGCAGCAGGACGATGGCGCGATCACCCTGGTCGGCCACAACCCGGCCCTGCTGGAGCTGGCCAATCGCCTCCTGCGCCACCCTATCGACGCCCTGCCGACATCCGGTTGCGTGCACATCCTGTTGCCGATCCAGCGCTGGAAGGAGATGGAGCCGGACACCGGCGCGCTGGCCCTGTATCTGAAACCAGCCTGGGTCAACTACACGGAATTCCAGCGCAAGCAGTCCGGCGACCCGGGCAAGAAAGAGGAAGGGCACTCCCTGCGCGGTCTGGCGCTGTCCCTGCCCCACTTGATGGACCGGTTGACCGAATTGGAGCCGCCGGCGGCCCTGGGTTTCGATCCCGAATTCCTGCACCAGTACCGGATCACCATCCGCAAGGTTCGCGCCGTGATGGAGACGCTCTACGCGCTCTCCGGCGACAAGGCGCTGAAGGCCCCCATCAAGCGCTTGCGCCGTCACGCTCAGGCCACCAGCGCCTTGCGCGATCTGGACGTGTTCAATGAGACCCTCTTGGCGTGGCTGAACGACCCGGAATTTCAGGATGCTCTAAAGACCACGGGGGTTCCGCAGGCCTTTCGGGCAAGGCAGCGGGAGACCCAACTGGCCTTTGCCCAACACATCGACGCGCGGGACTACCTCGATGACTGGGAAAACCTGCAGTCCTTCGTCCGCTCCAACCGCTTGAAGGCGATTCTCGACAGCTTGGACAAGCACCGCACCCGCGAAGCCCTGGATGCCCGCATTGCCGACCATAACGCCCGGCTGGTCGCCCTGTCGGACCTGTCTCCGGACGAGGATTTCCACCGCCTGCGCAAATGCCTCAAACGCATCCGCTATCTGGCGGATCTGGATCGGGCGCTGCACAAAGCCTTTCGCAAGGACCTGAAACAGCGCCAGACGATTCTGGGAGACTTCCAGGACCGGCATATTCAGCTGGCCTTCATGCAGACCTATCAGGCGGAAGCGGATCCAGAGGGACGGTTGACGCCGTTGATTGAACGGCTGTCGAGCCAGAAGCAGGCGGACCGCCAGCGCATACTGACCCTCGACGTGATCGATGCACCGGAGCCACTCACCCGCACCGGAAAACCGCGGACCCTGGAAGCCTGATCAGCGGTCCAGCAGCTCAATCCAGTGGTGCACCGGCCGGTCCGCCTTACTGCCGATGTGCAGCTGGCAGCCGATGTTGGCGGTGACGATGCGGTCCGGGTTGTCGATGGTCAGTGCCTTGAGCTTGTTGCCCAGCAAGCGCTGGCTCAGTTCCGGCTGGAGAATGGAATAGGTGCCGGCGGAGCCACAGCACAGGTGCTTGTCGCGGGTTTCCGCCAGATCGATGCCCACCTTGCGCAACACCTGCTCCATCACGCCGTTCTGCTTCATCGCGTGTTGCAAGGTGCAGGGGCAGTGCACGGCCACTTTGCCGGATGATTCGGCCGGGCGCAGGGTGGACAGATCCTCCTGCAGCAGGAATTCACCCAGATCCCGGGTCATGGCGCTGATGCGCGCGGCCTTGTGGGCATAGTCCGGATCGTCCCGCAGCAGGTGGCCGTAGTCCTGCACCATGGCGCCGCAGCCGGAGGCGGTCATGACGATGGCTTCCGCCCCGCCCTCGATCATCGGCCACCAGGCGTCGATGTTGCGGCGCATGTCGTCCAGGCCGTCGTCGTGGGCGGACAGGTGGTAATTAATGGCCCCGCAGCAGCCGGCTTCCGACGCTTCAATCAGCGAAATGCCCAGCCGATCCAGCACCCGGGCCGCGGCGGCGTTGGTGTAAGGCGTCGCGGCCGACTGCACGCAGCCGGCGAGGGCGATCACCACCCGTTCGTGCCGGGCGGCGGGCCAGGGCCGGGTGGCCTGCCGGGGCGGCACCTTCGAGCGCAGCGCCTCAGGCAACAGCGGCCGGAACACTTGCCCGAGGGCCAGCAGTGGCGTGAACAGCGCGCGCCTGGGGACAATGGTGCGCAGCGCCCAGCGAATCATCCGTTCACGGCGCGGGCGCTCCAGCTTCTCATCCACCAGACCCCGGGTGATGTCCACCAACCGGCCGTACTGCACGCCGGACGGACAGGTGGTTTCGCAACTGCGGCAAGTCAGGCAACGGTCCAGGTGCGTGCGGGTTTTCTCCGTCACCTCATTGCCTTCCAGGAACTGCTTCATCAGGTAGATCCGGCCGCGCGGGCCGTCCCGCTCGTCGTTCAGTTCCTGATAAGTGGGACAGGTGGCGGTGCAGAAACCGCAGTGCACGCAGGCGCGCAGGATAGCTTCAGCCTCCTGGCCCTCGGTAGTGTTGGCGAATTCCTTGACAAGATTGGTCTGCATACGGGTTACAACCAGCTGTAGAGTCGACCGGGATTAAAGACGCCGTCGGGATCGAAGGCCTGCTTGAGGCGTTGTTGGATCTGCTGCAACGGCTGGGCCTGGCGATGCATCACCTCGCCGCGGCGATCGCCGCCACGGAACAGGCTGACTTGGCCACCGGCGGCCTCCGCCAGCGGTTCCAGGTCGCCCATCGTGGCTTCGCCCCGATACCAGCGCTGGGCGCCGCCCCAATCCACCAGCCAGTCGCCGTCCATCGGCGGGTTGGCGGCGGTGCTGTTCACTGAGAATCGCCACAGCGGGGCGTCACCGGCGAAGAAATCCAGACGCTGATCGCGCAGTGCAGCCCAGAAATCACCGGCGTCTTCCAATACATCACCGTCCCAGTGATGGGCAGTGGCTTCCACCGCGGACTGGGCCCCCGCCAGGCGCAGGTACAGCTTGCCGTCGACCCAGCAGGCGCCGGTCAGCGGCTTGGGTTCGCCAGCGCGCCGGTTCATGTAGGGTATGGCCTCTTCCAGGTCCATGGCCTGCACCAGCGTCAGACTCGACGCCGGCCGCGGCATCACCTTGAGGCTGACCTCAGTGATCACGCCCAGGCAGCCCATGGCGCCGGCCTGCAGACGTGAAACGTCGTAGCCGGCCACATTCTTCATCACCTGACCGCCAAAATGCAGATGCTCGGCCTTACCGTTGATCAAACGCAGGCCCAGCACCTGATCCCGCACGGAATAGGTCCAGGGCCGGCCGGGGCCGGACTGGTTGCAGGCCAGGGTGCCGCCGATGGTGCTGCGCGCAGAGAAATGTGGCGGCTCGAATGACAGGCACTGGTTGTGCTCGGCCAGCGCCGCGTCGATCTCTTTCAGCGGTGTCCCGGCGCGGACGGTCAGAACCAGCTCCACCGGCTGGTAGTCGACGATGCCGGTGTGCTCGGACAGGTTCAGCGGCGTGGTCTCCACATCGCTCTCGCGGCCCATGAAGGCTTTGCTGCCACCGCCGACAATCGACAGCTTGCGCTCTTCCGCCAGCGCCGCGTAGACCTGTTGCTGCAGTGTTTGAGTGTTGTCCGCCATCAGGCCTCCGCCGCATGGGCTTTGTGTTCCAGGGACCGGTACTCCTGGCAATGACGCAGGGCCGGCACACCCTTGCCCGGGTTCAGCAGGCCGTCCGGATCGAAAGCCGCCTTGAGGGCGTGGAACTGGGCCAGTTCCAGGTCGTCGAACTGGATCGCCATCTGGCGGATTTTCTCGACGCCCACGCCGTGTTCCCCAGTGATGCAGCCGCCGACGTTCACGCACATGGCGAGGATAGCGCCACCAAATTCCTCGGTGCGCTCAAATTCGCCCGGCACATTGGCATCGAACAGGATCAGCGGGTGCATGTTGCCGTCACCGGCGTGGAACACGTTGGCGACGCGCAGTCCGTAATGCTCGGACATCTTCTGCATTTCCGTCAGCACGTAGGCCAGGTGGCGCCGGGGAATGGTGCCGTCCATGCAGTAATAGTCCGGCGAGATCCGGCCCACCGCCGGGAACGCCGACTTGCGGCCTTTCCAGAGCAGCGCCCGTTCCTCCTCGCTCTGGGACACGCGGATGGAGGTGGCCCCGAAGGACCGGAACAGGTTGCTCGCCTGCTCGATGTGTTCCTGTACCTCCTCGGCGGTCCCGTCCACTTCGCACAGCAGCAGGGCCGCCGCGTCTCGGGGATAGCCGGCCTGGGCAAAATCCTCGGCGGCAACGATGGCAAAGCCGTCCATCATTTCCAGCCCGCCCGGGATAATACCGTGGGCGATGACGCCGCCCACCGCATCGCCGGCATTCTGCACCGAATCGAACCCGGCCATCACCACCTGGGCCTGTTCCGGTTTGGGCAGCAGTTTGACCTTCACTTCAGTGACGATCCCAAGCAGGCCCTCGGAGCCGGTCATCAACGCCAGCATGTCCATGCCGCAGCCGTCCAGCGCATCGCTGCCCACCACCAGCTTCTCGCCCTCGACGGTCACCATCTCGACACTGAGGATGTTGTGGACGGTCAGGCCGTACTTGAGGCAATGCACACCACCGGAGTTCTCGGCGACGTTGCCGCCAATGGTGCAGGCAATCTGGGAGGAGGGATCGGGACCATAGTAGAGGCCGTATTGCGCCGCTTCCTCGCTGATGGCCAGGTTGCGGACGCCGGGCTGCAGGCGCGCGGTGCGAGCCAGCGGATCGATCTGAAGGATGCGGTTGAACTTGGCCAGCGACAGCACCACGCCTTCGGCATGGGGCATGGCCCCGGCACTCAAGCCGGTTCCGGCGCCGCGGGCGACCACCGGCACCTTGTGCTCGTGGCACAGGCGCATGGCCTGCTGCACCTGTTCGACGGTCTCCGGCAACACCACCAGCCAAGGCATCTCACAGTACATGGACAGGCCGTCGCACTCGTAGGGCCGGATGGTTTCGTCATCCTCGATGACGAACGCCGGATCGATAAACGTGCGGAACTGGCGCGCCAGCTCGGCACGATCGATCGTGGGTGTGGACATGCTCTCTCTCCCGGTCCAAACAGGACCGACTTCTTATCGTTGTTCTAAGTTATGCCCGGCACCGACCGCGGATCAACCCCGTTTTGCGAGGAAATAATCCAGCCCGGCCTGGGCGCACTCCATATCCTGTTGCGGGGTACCGGAACTCAGGCCGATACCGCCGACCACTTCTCCGTCGACCGTCACCGGCAGGCCACCGCCTACGGAACTGATACGACCGCCCACCTCGGTGTGGATGCCAAAGGCCAGCTGGCCGGGTACGTTGGCGGCGTTGTATTCGTGGGTCGCCTTGCGCGCCGCAGCAGCGGTGTAGGCCTTATCCTGGGCAATGATCACGCTGGAGGTCTTGCCGCCGTCCATGCGTTCGAACGCCACCAGGTTGCCGGACTCATCGGTGATCGCGATGCACATCGGCACGCCGATCTCGCGGGCTTTCTCGGCGGCGCCTTCGATCAACAGGCGGGCGTCAGCAATGTCCAGGCGTTTCAGGGTAAGCATGTGGAATCTCCTTTAACCGGTTGGGAACTCCCCCGGTTATAACCGGGGGCGCCCCGCGTCGGCCATGCGACTTTCATCGGGTGGTTTTAACCGTAGACCCTATCCGGCAGCCAGGTGATGATCGCCGGGAACAGGATGCACAGCACCAGCCCCAGGCACTGCAGCCCGAGGAACACCAGCGACGAGCGGAAGATGGTCGCCATGGAAATCTCCGGCGGGCACACACCGCGGATGTAGAACAACGCATAGCCGAATGGCGGGCTGAGGAAGGACATCTGCATGTTTACCAGGTAGAGCACGCCGAACCAGAGCACCACATCCTCCCCCGGTACCGCCGGCAGACCGAACAGGCCATCGAAGGTTAACGACTTCACGATGGGAATGAAGATCGGCACTGCCAGCAGCAGGATGCCGACCCAGTCCAGGAACATACCCAGGATCACCAGCAGGGCCATCAGCAGGAACAGGATGCCGTAGGACGACAGGCCCGTTCCCAGGATGGCGTTGGTAATGAACTCCTGACCGCCCTGGAGGATGTAGAAGCCCACAAACACCGACGCCCCGAACATGATCCAAAGCACCATCGCCGAGGCCTTGGCAGTGGTGATGGAAGCTTCCTTGAGGGTCTTGATGGAAAAGGACTTGTGCATCGCGGCCACCACCATGGCGCCAAACGAGCCAATGCCGGCCGCCTCCACCGGCGTGGCAATGCCGCCGAACAGCAGCCCCAGCACCAAGGCCACCAGGATGAAGGGCGCGATCAGGTCCTTCAGCAACAGCAGCTTGTCCTTGAAAGAGATGCGTTCCTCTTTCGAGATCGGTGGCCCCAGCTTGGGATTGATGGCCGTGCGGATCAGCACGTAGGCGATGTACATTCCGGACAGCATCAGCCCCGGCACCACGGAACCCAGATAGAGTTCGCCCACCGACTGCTGCGCCACCACGGCGTAGAGGATCGCCAGGATCGAGGGCGGGATCAGGATGCCCAGTGTGCCCCCGGCCATGATCGAGCCGAGCGCAATCTGGTGATCGTAACCACGCCGCAGCATGGCCGGCAGCGCGATGATGCCCATGGTGACCACCGCGGCCCCGATCACGCCCACCATTGCCGCCAGGATCGTCGACGCCAGGATGGTGGCCGAGGCCAGGCCGCCGCTGAGTCCGCCCATCCACTTGTAGACGACGTTGAACATTTCCTCGATCAACCCGGCCCGTTCCAGCATCGACGCCATAAAGATAAACAGCGGAATGGCGGCCAGGTCCGAGTTGGTCATCATCGGGAAGATGCGGCTGGGGACGATGTTGAGCATCATCGCATCGCCCACGAGGTAGATGAACGCGACACCCAGACCGCCGGTGACGAACGCCAGCGGCAGGCCCATCATCAGCGCGACCAGCAACGAGCCGAACATCAGGTAAGTGAGCGGTCCGATACCAATGCCGTAAAGACTGCCGGCCAGTCGGAACAGGAAGTATTCGTCGCTGTAGGGGTCGTAGAACAGGATGTTGATGGTCTCGACCACAATGATGAAGCCCAGCGCTACTGTCGCGATGATCATCAGCCAGGTACCGATCTGGCCGATCATGGCCTTCATCGCGCTGTCTGCCGTATCGGGTTTGGCGGTGTTGACGCTCATGCGTTGCCCTCCTTACCCAGTCGGATGAACAGGGCAATGTCCTTGATCAGCTTGGACAGGCCCGCCAGCAGAATCAGGATGGCGCCCAACAGCATCATGAACTTCACCGGGTAATACTGGATACCCCAGGTTTCCACGGTGGTTTCGTGCATGGAGTAGCTGTTCTGGAAGAAGGTCCAGGAGGTGATCGCCAGTACCAGCGCAAACATGAAGAAGAACATGGACGTGAAGATGTCCATGCCGATCTGGCCCCGTTCGGGCAACAGGTTATAGAGCACATCGACCCGCACGTGGGCCCCGTGCAGCATGGCGAAGGCGCCTGCCAGCAGGTACTGCATGCCCAGCAGCAGGAAGCTCGCCTCATGCACCCAGATGGTGGGCATGTTGAAGATGTAGCGCATGACCACTTCGAAGAAATAGAAGCACACGGCGTTGACGGTCCAGAACGCCACGAAGACGCCCGAATGCTCGCTGATCCAGTCGATCGCCCGGGTCAACCCGTTCACCCCCGCATCCGGATGACGGGTATACACCGTCTCCTCGGCATCCTGGCCTTCGCCGGGGGTATAGACTGCTTCTTCCGCTGCCTCGCCCTTACGCTTCCGCTGCCAGCGATCCAGCGCCATCATCAACAACGGCATCACCGCCAGCCAACCCCAGTACAGCCAGTGGGGCAACACAAAACCAAACCCTTCCAGTTCGTCGGACATACTTCACCCCGCAACACGCCAAAAACCCCCGGAGCTCACCCCGGGGGCCAAAGGGGAAGGCGATGCCCTCCCCGATTCAACGCCCCTGACGGGATCTATTCCATCCCCTTGAGGTCGTCCGGGCTCAGATAGCCCATGATCTCGTTCTCCATGTACTTGACCTGAAGATCGAACACCTTGCGGGCGTCGTCATCCTTGTTGGCCCAGCGGAACCAGATGGGAATGGCGGCCTTCCGGAATCGTTGCAGATCCTCCTGGCTCAGGCGGGACACCACGTTGCCATCCGCCTTGAATTTCTCCATGGCCTCGATGTTGCGTTTCTGGATGGTCAGGTAGTGCTTCTGGGAGTAGATCCGCAGCTCGTCCTCAACCAGTTGCTGGAGCTCCGGAGACAGGCTGTTCCAGGCACGCAGGTTGACGGTCAGGTCCATCAGATCCACCGGTTGATAGATGGACATGACGCCCGGCGGTCCGAACAGGATGTACTTGGTCACCTGGGAGAAGCCCAGCTCGTAGTTTACCGCCGGCCCCACGTAGTCCGCCGCGTCGATGGTGCCCTTCTCCAGGGCCGGGAAGATGTCCGAGCCCGGCAGGCTCACCGTGGACACCCCGAACTGCTGGAACACCTCGGCGACCATGCCGCCGGGCACCCGGATCTTCATGCCCTTGAGGTCGTCCAGGCTGCTGACCGGCTTCTTGGAGTGAATGATGTTGGCGTCATGCTGGATCGGGCCCACGTAGAACAGGCCGTATTTCTTGTAGATATCGCGGGTCATTTCCAGCATGCCCAGCGAATAGAACATGGTGTCCCACTGGTGCGGCTGATCCGGACCGCCGGGATAGGACGACAGGAACACCGACGCCGGAATCTTGCCCGACCAGTACAGCGTAAACGGGTTCATCCCCTGCAATACGCCGTTGCGCACCGCCTCAAACAAGGCGTTGTTGTCCGCCGCCACGGCCTTGGCCGGGAAGCACTTGAAGATCAGCTCACCGCCGCTCTTCTTCTCCATGCTGTTGCACCACTCCTCGAACAGGGAGTAGCCCACCGTACCCGCGTCCCAGACGGACTGGATCTTCCAGGTGGTGGCCGCCGCAACGGTGGTTGTCAGGAAAGAAGCCCCCACGAAGGTGGTGGCTATGGCGAGGGTTTTCAGAAAACCACGTCGATTACCCGCGGCCTTTCGGTCGATACCGCTGTCACGTGTGTTCATGATTCAGTCCCCAGCATTCGTTGTTTTTGTCGGGCTCATCGCCCTTTTAAGAGGCACTTCGGGACCGGAACGAGGTGCGTGCCCGTGGCCTACAAACTGTGAATGCCACTTCATCCCGGTCAGATTTGAATATCGTCACAGATTTCGAATTCGTCCAGATTTTGATCAATAAACGAAAGCTATTGCAGTTATTATCTTTTTGCTTCCTCATAATTTATTGATCGATAAAGCAATTCCAGGCTCCGGGACGGCCTTATCCAATAGTCTAAGAAAGCGTTTAAAGGCGACCTCTCCAAACGGTCGGCCCCGAACGTTCAGTACCCGGTCCCTGGCAAGACAGCGCGGTCGATACCGGCTAAAGTAAAGGCCATTGATTGCGGCAACGGACCGGTATGAAGACCGGTAACGGATTGACCGATCGCCCGCTCAGACAGGCTGTTCTGCTTCCATGACGTCATCAGACACCACCAGCGCCATCCACGATCTCTTGCCCCCGACGCCCCGCTGGGCGTTCTCGGAATACGAACGTATTCGCCACCGCCTGCCCCGGGGACCGTCCCGGCCAGACGCTACGGTGCCGGAGGCCCAGCCGTCATTGGGGCCGCTGGCCGATCGTTTCGATGCCTTCGTCTTTGACGCGTTCGGGGTGCTCAACACGGGCGATCGGGCGCTGACCCACGCCGTTACCCGGTTTGCCGAGCTGCAGCAGGCGGGCAAGCCGTGCCTGATCCTGTCCAACGCGGCGACGGCATCTACGGCGCGATTGCTGGAGAAGTACCGGCGGATGGGGTTTGGTGTCGGGGAAAGCCAGCTGATTTCCAGCCGCTGGCTGCTGGAACAGGCCCTGGCCGACAACCCCCGGCAGGGATTATGGGGCGTCATCGCACCACTGGAAGCCAACCCCCAGACGCTCGGCGTGAACTACCTCAGCATCCAGGGCGATCCCAACGCGAACCTGCGTGAGCGGATGGACCGCTGCGACGGGTTCATTTTTCTGAGTACCCGCGACTGGACCCGGGACCATCAGGCGTTGCTGGAAGCCAGCCTGGCGTCCTATCCGCGACCGCTGGAAGTCGCCAACCCGGATCTGGTGGCCCCCCGTGGCGACCGGCTGACCCTGGAGCCGGGTTTCTTCTCCCATCAACTGGCGGATCGCACCGGCATTACGCCGGTATTCTATGGCAAGCCGTATTCACCGGCTTTCCAGGCGGCCCTGGACCGGCTGGGCAACCCGGAGCCGGAACGGGTCCTGATGGTGGGCGACACCCTGCACACGGATATCCTCGGCGGGCAAAGTGCCGGTATGGGGACTCTACTGGTGACCGATTACGGCTCCCTCAACGGGCTGGATATCGGGGCCTGTATCACTCGATCCGGCATCACACCGGATTTCGTGGCGCCGCATATCTGATGGCCTAACGAAAAGCCGTCTCTATCACATCCCGATAATTGCGGATTCGGGAAACATAATGCACCGGCTCATAGCCTCGCGCATACCCATAGCGCAACTGGCTGTAATACTGCTTGTCCGCCAGCAGCGGCAGCACTTCGCGCATGTCGGCCCAGGAGTCGGGATTCCTGCCTAGCTTGCGGGCCAGGGTGCGCGCGTCCAGCAGGTGGCCACGGCCGATGTTGTAACTGGCCAGGGCCAAAAATGTGCGGTCGGGTTCGGGGATGGTGTCCGGCAGTCGACGGTGGCGGTCGGCCAGGTAGCGGGCGCCACCGTCCACACTCTGCTCCGGGTCGAGCCGGTTATCGACACCCCACGCCTTGGCGGTATTCAGAGTGAGCATCATCAGCCCCCGCACACCCGTCGGGCTCTTGGCGAGCGGATCCCAGTGGGACTCCTGGTACGCCTGCGCCGCCAGCAGGTCGGCCGGCAGGCCGGTTTGCGCTTCGGCATCGACAAACAGATCCCGGTATTTGGGCAGGCGGTCGTCGATGCGACGGGTCAGGGCCCGCGAATCCACAAAGTCAAAATCACCAATGTAGGCGTAATAGCGATAGTTCACGCCGGCCTCGGCCAGACGGCCGTCGTCACTGCTGAGCCACTGGCTGGTCTCCTTCGCCAGCGTCTTCTCGCCCTTCGGCAGGTACCAGCCGAGCCCATGCACGTCGGTCAGATCCATGGCGATGTCCAGGTGCGGCATGAAGCGGCGGTTTACCTGGACGATGTTGGAGTCCGCGACCGTGCAGTCCAGCTCACCCTGTTCCACCTGGGCCAGCAGGCGCTCGGTGCTGCGCTCGGGATCTTCCTCGAACTGCAGATTGGGATTCAGCTCGGCCATTTGTTGCAGGGTCTCAACATAGCTGGAGTGGGCCGTGACCCGAATGGTCAGCTCCCCGATATCCGCCGGCTTTTTCGGCAGCGGGCGCTGACTGCGATTGCAGACCAGCTGTTCAGTGATCTGGGTGTGGGTACCACCTCGCACGAAGTCAGCGTCGCGGGACGGCAGATGGGTCAGCCCCGCCGCCGCCAGATGCACATCGCCCACTTCCAGCCGATCCAATACGGCGGCGGTGGATGGCAGCACCACCCAGTCCACGGTCCAGCCCTTTGACTTGGCAAACGCCTCTGCCAGATCGTACTCAGGGCCGGTGGGCGTTTCCTGGCGATCCAGGTAGTAGGTCGTGGAACCATTACGGGTGGCGACCCGCAACACACCGCTCTCATCGGGTGATTTCAGCGCATTCACTCCACTGGGTTGCTCACCGGTACCGGCCGCTTTTGCAGAGGTGTTGCCGTCCGTAGACGGATCGCTGCACGCCGAAAGAAGCCCTGACAGACACAGTGCAATCACGCAGGGAAACGTCGATCTCATGATGGGATCTCCCCTTTTATGCTTTCTTTATTCATAGACCGGTACGCCCGCAGCGGCCAGACAGATTCGCCTCCCCATCTCTTTCACAGCGCCCTTAACGCAGCTGCTTCTCATACCAGTCGGCCTTGTCGTCGCGCCCCAACTCCCGGTTAAAGCTCACCAGCGCAGACAGGAATTGCCGATTGCCCGGAAATCGATGATAGGCCGCTTCCAGCACATCCACCGCCTGCTGGGTGTCGCCACCCGATTGCAGCGCCACCGCATACACGTAGATGTAGCGACTGGTTGCCGTCGACGACATCGCCGCCTTGCGCAAATGCTCCAAAGCCTCGTCATGGCGCTGCTGGCGCACCAGCAATAGTCCCAGCGCGTGTTCGATGGGCGTCGGATCGGCGACGTTGTCCAGCGCCTGCGCCAGCACCCTTCGGCCTTCGTCGTCCCGGCCCTGGCTACGCAGGTAATCCGCAAAGTTGACGTACGCCGGGGTGTAGTCGGGTGCGATGTCGATCGCCGAACGGTAATACCGCATGGCGTCATCGGTATGGCCGCTCTGACCACTGACATCCCCCAGATTCACCAGCGACTCGGGCCGGTCCCCGTTGAAGCGCTGTGACGCGATGTACTCGTCACGCGCCTGCTCGTAACGGGCCTGGACCTCCGCCGGATTGGCAGGAATGGTCGAGGGGGCCATATAGCTGGCCGCCAGACTTCGGATCGCCCGGTGGGCGTCGTACAGCGCCGGCAGGCCAAAAGCCGGCCGGTACTGCGGTGGGATGTCACTCAGGGCATTCACCGCCCCCAAGGCCACCAGCGGTTCCTCGGACCGGCTGGCCTGCTGCAGCACCGCGGCGGATTGATTCGACAGGTAGCCCGGCAGCAGGGACAGGGCCGTGGCCCGCACGATCGCTGGCTGGGTGGAATCCAGGATCAGCTCCGACAGCAACTGCTCGGCCTGGGCGCCGCCATAGCGACCCGCATGAATCGCATTGGCGAAGTGGCCTGTCGGCGGTTTGCCATGGCGTTTCTCCAGTTCGCCCGCCGCCCATGTCGCATCCTTGTCGGCATGGCACTGGGTACAGGCGTTCGGTACCCCCAGACTCACCGTCAGATCCGGCCGGGGAATACGGAAGCTGTGATCCCGCCGGTCATCCACGCCCATGTAAGTCTTCTCGGGCATGTGGCAATTCACACATTGCGCACCCTCACTGTCGGCCGGATGGCCATGATGGGCTTCGGTGTCGTATTTCGTGGGCAGGTGGCACTGGGCACACAAATGGTTGCCCTGGGCCTTCAGTTTGAGGCTGTGGGGATTGTGACAGTCCGAGCAGGTCACCCCGGACTGGTACATCCTGCTCTGCAGGAAGGAACCATAGACGTAGACCTCGCCGTCGATCTGGCCATCGGCGTGATACAACCCGTCCTCCAGCAGCGCCGGCATGAAATGGTTGAAAAGGCCATCCTCGGGCCGCGCGCCGTGGAACTGGGTGGACCGCCGGGAATGGCACTGGGCACAGACCTCCAGCTCCGGCTGTGCCTCAGGACCGCTCTGCCACGGGTAGGGATTGCCGGTTTCCGGATTGGTGGTCCAGACCTTGGTCTCCGCCCGCGCCAGTGAAAGCTTGAAGCCGTTGTGAGGCAGGCTCCAGTTCTCGGCCTGCATCGCCGCTACATGATCCTTCCCGGGTCCGTGGCAGGCCTCGCAGCCCACGTCTATCTCGCTCCAGGTGGTGGCGTAGGTGCGCGAATCCAGATCGTAATTTTTCTGCAGATTGGTGGAATGACAGTCCGCGCACATGAAATTCCAGTTCTGGTCGCGACCGGTCCAGTGTAGCCGGTCACCGGCCCGCACCGGCTCATCGGGGTACAGGTGATACCAGCGCTGTCCGCCGTCGCTCTTTTTCCGGGTGTCCCAGACAATGCCCAGCGCCTGCAGACGACCGCCGGGCAACTCAATCAGGTACTGCTGCAAGGGATCGACACCGAAGGTGTATGCGATAGCAAAATCCGCCAGCTTGCCGTCCGGGCCATCGGTGCGCACGTAGAAGGTGTTGTCTTTGCGGAAGAACGTGGAGGTGGTGCCAAAGTAATCGAAGGTGGCGTCGTCGAAGTTGCCGAGCACGGTCTTCAGGGTTGCCGGCTGCATGGCGAGATCGTGATCGGAGCCGTGCCAATCGGCCTGTTCGGTGGCGTGGCAGCCGGCGCAGGCGGCCGCGCCAACGTAGCCCTGCCCTGCGTCCCGAGTCGGAGCGATGCCGGCTTCGTATGAGGACGTATCAGCCCACGCATGCCCTGCCAGGAAAAGCACACCACACAAAAGAGACCAGAATACGCGCAAGCCACACCGTCCCAGTTGAAGCTACCGATCACGCAGAGTCCTGCGCAGTGGCTGGCCTCCCTGCCTGTTATTCCCGGCCCCGACTGCACCACACGGGACCATGCACCCAGACGCCATCAGGCATCCTGCCAGTCGTTTCTTCGAAGGCACGGAGCTTCTCTAGCATAGCCCAGTCTGTCGGAAGGGCACAGGCAGCCCGGTCAATCGCCCGGAGCTGCGGCGTCACCGTGAGTACTGTAGGCCACCTGGGCGTAATTCACCGCCGCCACCATCATGATGCCGCCCACCATGTTGCCCAGCAGCGTCGGCGCGAAGAAGTTGGCGAAAAAGGCCACGATGCCTTCAGAACCGGTAAACACCGCATACAACGCCGCTACCGACCCGGCAATGATGTGGGGGAAATGCGCCAGGCCGATCACGTAAGTCACCAGAATGATCACCCCGACCCGGGCGGATTCGGCAAACGGCATCAACCACAGCATCAGCGCCACCAGCCAGCCGGCAAAGATCGCCCGGACAAACATGGTGCCAAATGGATGCCCGTATTCCCGCCCGGCCAGGGTTTTCAAGGCCGCATCGATTTTCGGATCGAGCACGTCGAAGCCGGCCAAGGCCACAGCAAAAATGGCCACGCCGAGCATGTTGGCCAAGAGGACCACGCCCCAAAGCTTCAACGTGTCGCGCACCACCGGCCAGCGTCGCACCCGCAACACCTCGAGCACCGGCGTCAGCGTGTTCTCGGTAAACAGTTGCTGGCGCCCGAGGATCACGAACAGGAAGCCAATCGAGTAGCCAAAACTGCTGATGATCGGCGTCCAGCTCGCCTCCGGCGTGTAACTGTAGAGCAGCGCCTGGGCCAGCAGTGAGAACCCCATGGACAGACCCGCCGCCAGTCCGGACCAGCCCAGCCCCGCGAGCGGCCGTTCCAGTTCGCTTTCCGCCTCGGCACGGATGGCTTCGTACACGACCGCCGCACTGGGTGCTTCACGGCGCCGGGCGTCCCGTTTCTCGTTGGAGTCGAGCTGGTTTTTGCCTTGATCAGACTGAGCCATGCCGTTGCGTCCTCTGCATCATATGACGAGGGTTCCCTACGAATCCGAACCTGCGGGGCTCTGCAGGCAATCCGGAGTGGGTCAGGACCGTATAAACTGTTGAGCGATACCCTAACGGACTATAAGCCAACAACAAGCGAGTCGCGCATGAGCATTTGGAAATCCCTGGCCGTACTGGCCGCCCTGCTGCTTTTCAGCATCCACACGCACGCTCAGGACACCCCACTTAAAATCGGCATCACGGAAGTCCCGCCCTTTGTCATCAAGACCGACAACGGCGAATGGCAGGGTATCAGCATCGATCTCTGGCGGCAGATTGCCGAAGACCTGGGCCGGGACTACGAATTTGAGCCGATGCCCTTCAAGCAGTTGCTGCCGGCGGTGGAAAGCGGCGACATCGATGTAGCTGTCGGCGCCCTGACCATGACCGCAGACCGGGAAACCCGCTTCGACTTCAGTCATCCCTTCTTTCAAACCGGCCTGTCCATCGCGATTCCACCCGTGCCCCAACCCAGTCTGTTCAGCACCTTCAAGGCGCTGGTCAGCTGGAATTTCCTGAGTGTAATCATCGGGCTGGCCGGCCTGCTGCTGGCGGTGGGCTTTGCGCTCTGGCTGGTGGAACGCAAGCGCAACCCGGAACAGTTCGGCGGCAGCGCCAGTCAGGGCATCGGTTCCAGCTTCTGGTGGGCGGCGGTGACCATGACCACCGTGGGCTACGGCGACAAGGCGCCGGTGTCGCTGGCGGGCCGGCTGATTGCCCTGGTCTGGATGTTTGCGGGGTTAATCATGGTGGCCAGTTTCACGGCGGCAATCACCTCGTCGCTGACGGTCAGCAACCTGCAGAACCAGATCCAGGGACCCAAGGATCTTCCGGGCAACAACATCGCCACCATCGCCAATACCGCCAGCGAGGAATACCTGCAGGACCACCGTATCCGCCATGAGCTGTATCCCAATCTGACCGCCGCCCTGCAATCCACGGTGAAGGGTGAAACCGACGCCATCGTGTACGACCGGGCCCTGCTGCAGTATCGCAACCAGCAGGAGGGCCGGCCGCTGACGGTCCTGCCCGGCGTGTTCCAGCAGCAGCTCTATGCGTTGGCATTACCGGAGGGCAGCCCTCTGCGCGGCCCGGTGTCGGAGAAGATCCTGGAAGTGACGGAATCCCCCGGCTGGCAGACGATCGTCGACAACTATCTGGGCGCGCCCGACTGAGACCGGTAGGATGAGGGCTGGCCATCGTTATAAAGAGTCCGGACATGAAGTTCAGCCTGAACGGCAGCGTGACCCATGAGACCTTCGACGCCCTCGGCGCGGTCCGCGTGCTGGATTACCGCAAGCACCGGGTGCTGACGTTCGACTCGGTCTTTGAACAGAGCAAGATCGCCCGCAAGAAGCCCTGGCTGCCGGTGCACGAATACAACCGCGCCATGTTGCTGCCACTGGCCTTCCATGAGCCTGCCCACGCGACCGTACTGGGCGTGGGCGGCGGCGTGATGATCAGTGCCCTGCACCACATGCTGCCGGACTGTCATATTCATGGTGTGGAACTGCGCCGTGCCGTGGCCGAAGTGGCCCACGAGTTCTTCTCTATGCCGGACGACGAGCGAGTGCAGATCACCATCTCCGACGCCCGCCCGGCCCTGCAGAAGATACCGCCGGGCAGTACCGATCTGATCCTGGCCGACCTCTACAACGCCGATCGCATGAGCCCGGCCCAGGCCCACCGCCGCTTCGTGGACCAGTGCCATCAAGCGCTCAGCGACCAGGGCTGGCTGGCCCTGAACTTCCACCTTGCGCCAGCCCGGGACGGTACGCTGATCCGGCATCTGGGCAGGCTTTTTGCCGAGGTATTCCTGTATCGCACCAAGAGCAACAACTATGTGATCTATGCGGGGAAACAGCCGGTCACGATTCCGCCGTCGAACGACCCCACGCTCGACGCGCTGGAAAAGCGGCTTCCTATCGATTGGTCGTGCTTGATGGAAAAACTCATGCCCCAATTGCGACGATCGGCAGACAGGCAACAAGCGACGGCTTAAGCGTCACTTGAGTTTTCGGCCAGATCCAGCAGAGCCTGTCCGGTCAGCCGATAGCCGATCCATTCGCTTTGCGGCTTGGCGCCGAGGGATTCGTAGAAGCGGATGGCCGGCTCGTTCCAGTCCAGCACGTTCCATTCAAAACGGCCGCAGTCCTTCGCCACGGCCACCTGCGCCAGGTGTTTGAGCAGGGCCTTGCCGGCGCCGCTGCCC
The DNA here is from genome assembly GCF_040148665.1 of Marinobacter sp. NFXS9. NCBI lineage: Bacteria > Pseudomonadati > Pseudomonadota > Gammaproteobacteria > Pseudomonadales > Marinobacteraceae > Marinobacter > Marinobacter sp. NFXS9. Next base: position 59,769 of record NZ_JAGDDW010000004.1, read on the forward strand.
CGGGCCACCGGGGTGACGTAGAGGTCTTCCAGGAACAGGCCGTTCTTCGCCAGCCAGGTGGAGTAGTTGTAGAAGTACACGGCGAAACCAATCGCCTCGCCGCCCCGTTCGCAGATCAGGGCGTGGACGGTGGAGTCCGGACCGAAGATGGAGGACTCGACGGTCGTTTCTGTCGCCACCACCTCATGCTCGGCTTTCTCGTAGATCGCCAGTTCACGAACGAAGCGGAGGATCTGTGGGACGTCGGCCGGCGTGGCGGTGCGAATGTTGAGTGCGGACATGCTTTTTCCTGGTTCCTCGTCGTTGATTCGTTACGGCGCTTGCAGTGTGCCCTGCCAGTAGCCCACGTCCAGCCAGCGGCCAAACTTGAAGCCGACTTCGCGCAGGTGGGCGACCTTGTCCATGCCCATCTTTTCGTGCAGGGCAATGCTGGCGTCGTTGGGCAGTGCGATCAGGCCAATGACGGTGTGGATGCCCCGTTCGCGCAGCTCGGCAAACAGGGCCTCGTAGAGCCGCGACCCCTGACCCCGGCGGACCTGAGCGTGATCCAGGTAAACGGTCACTTCCACGGCATAGCGATACGCCGGCCGAGCGATCCATTCACCGGCGTAGGCGAAACCGGCGACCTGCTCTGCCTCTTCCAGAACCAGCCAGGGCAGACCGCGGTCCTGGCAGGCCCGGATACGGGCGGCCATGGTGTCAGCCGTTACCGGCTCTTCCTCGAACGTGATGACCGTCTGTTCGATGTAATGGTTGTAGATGTCGGCGATGCGTCCTGCATCCCCAACCGTGGCGTTCCTGATCATTAGCCTCTCCATTCCCTGGACAACCCGGCACCGGGCTGCTGCACCAAACAGCCAATCTATCAGCATCCAACGCGCAAATCACCGACAGTGGATTGTGCCGTCGATAATATGTCGATAAACTTCGACATATGGACACAAACAACGCCATTGACGTCTTCGCCGCCCTGGCCCAGGCCACCCGACAGGAGGCCTTCCGCCTGCTGGTCGCCCATGAACCGGAAGGCTTGCCGGCCGGCGAGATTGCCCGGTTACTCGCGGTGCCCCACAACACCATGTCGTCCCATCTGGCCGTACTGGCGCGGGCGGGGCTGGTGCGTTCGGAGCGCCAGAGCCGGTCGATCATCTACCGGGCCGACCTGGAGGCTATCCGCGAAACGGTGCAGTTCCTGGTGCAGGACTGTTGCGGCGGGCGCCCTGACATCTGTCAGCCCCTGCTCGACAGCCTGCAACCGTGCTGCGCACCGTCTGCCACTGGAGAATCATCATGACCGTCACGCTCTACCACAACCCGGACTGCGGCACGTCCCGCAATACCCTGGCCATGATCCGCGCTTCCGGCGAGGAGCCGCAGGTGATCGAGTACCTGAAAACCCCGCCGACCCGCGAAAAGCTGCTTGAGCTGCTGCAGGCGATGGCGATGCCGCCTCGGGAATTACTGCGGCGAAAAGGCACCCCCTACGACGAGCTGGAGCTCGACGACCCGGCGCTGAGCGACGAACAGTTGGTCGACGCCATGATGGCTCACCCCATCCTGATCAACCGCCCGATTGTCGTGACCGACAAGGGCACGAAGCTGTGCCGGCCCTCCGAAGCCGTGCTCCCCCTGCTCGACAACCCGGTGTCGATGTTCACCAAGGAAGACGGCGACGTGGTTCAGTTTGACGGGAGCGCGTCATGAGTCTGGCGGACCTGCCCAATATCGATCCGGAGCAGCTGCATCCCATCGACGACGCCAGTCTGGCCGGCCCGGACGCGCCACGCCATGCACCGCGCATCCTCATCCTCTACGGCTCCCTGCGGGAACGCTCCTACTCGCGCCTGTTGGCGGAGGAAGCGGCGCGTCTGCTGCGCTGGTTCGGCTGCGAAGTGCGCACCTTCAACCCGCAGGGCCTGCCACTTCCGGATGGCGCCGACGCCGAGCACCCCAAAGTCGCTGAACTGCGGGAGCTGGCCAGCTGGTCCGAAGGTATGGTCTGGGTGAGCCCGGAACGTCACGGCGCCATGACGGCGGTGATGAAAGCCCAGATCGACTGGATTCCGCTGGCTCTCGGCGGTGTCCGCCCCACCCAGGGCAAAACCCTCGCGGTGATGCAGGTCTGTGGCGGCAGCCAGAGTTTCAACGCGGTCAACCAGTTGCGGGTGCTGGGTCGGTGGATGCGGATGTTGACCATCCCCAACCAGTCATCCGTGCCCAAGGCCTTCGCCGAGTTCGATGACGACGGGCGCATGAAACCGTCGCCCTATTACGGTCGGGTGGTCGACGTATGCGAGGAGCTGGTGAAGTTCACCTGGCTGACCCGAGGCCACGGCGCCTATCTGACCGACCGATACTCGGAGCGGGTGGAAAGCGCCGAACAGGTGTCCCAACGCGTCAACCAGCGCTCGCTCTAAGGATTCAATACGATGTTGGCTTTGTTGATCTTTATCGCGACGCTGGTTCTGGTGATCTGGCAGCCCCGCGGCCTGGGGATCGGCTGGAGTGCCCTGGGCGGTGCAGCCGTGGCCCTGGCGACCGGTGTGGTCCACTGGCCCGATGTGGCGGTGGTCTGGGACATTGTGTGGGACGCCACTTTCACCTTTGTGGCGCTGATCATCATCTCGCTGATCCTGGACGAAGCCGGCTTTTTCTCCTGGGCCGCGCTGCATGTGGCCCGCTGGGGCGGTGGTCGCGGGCACGTGCTGTTCCCGCTGATTATCCTGCTAGGCGCATTTATCGCCGCGTTCTTTGCCAACGACGGCGCGGCCCTCCTGCTGACGCCGATCGTGATGGGCATCCTGCTGCGACTGGAATTCAGTGCGTCTGCCGCCCTGGCGTTTATCATCGCCACCGGTTTCGTGGCCGATACGACGAGCCTGCCCCTGATCATTTCCAATCTGGTCAATATCGTGACCGCCAACTACTTTGACGTGTCGTTCGAGCGCTATGCGCTGGTGATGGTGCCGGTGAACCTGGCGTCGCTGGCAGCCACGCTGGCCGTGCTCTGGCTCTATTTTGGACGGCGCATCCCGGCTCGCTACGACACCTTCACCCTTGCCGAGCCGGCTTCGGCCATCCGCGACCGGCAGGTGTTCCACGCGGCATTTCCTTTGCTCGTCCTGCTGATGCTCGCCTACTTCGTGACCGCTCCGTTGGGCGTGCCTATTGCACTGGTCACGGGCCTGGCGGCACTGGCCCTGATGGCCATCGCCGGGCGCTGGTATGTGGCCAAGCGGGGGCGGGTGATTTCACTGAAGCGGGTGCTGCGTCACGCACCCTGGCAGATCGTACTGTTCTCGGTGGGAATGTATCTGGTGGTCTACGGCCTGGGCAATGCCGGGCTGACACACCAAGCCGCGCAGGCCATCACCTGGCTGGGAGAACAGGGCCCTGTGATCGCCACCGTGGGCACCGGATTCCTGACGGCGGCGTTGGCGTCGGTCATGAACAACCTGCCGTCGACACTGGTCGGCGCTCTGGCCATCGAGCAGGCCCACGTAACACCGTTGATCCGGGAACTGATGGTCTACGCCAACGTGATCGGCAACGATCTGGGCCCGAAATTCACGCCGATCGGTAGTCTCGCCACCCTGCTGTGGCTGCACGTTCTGGCCCGCACCGGCCACCGCATCAGCTGGGGGCAATACATGAAGGTGGGGCTGATCATCACGCCGCCGGTGCTATTGGTGACCTTGCTCGCCCTGGCATTCTGGCTGCCGGTGGTCAGCGGGCACTGAGCGACAGGCGATGCTGGACTGGTCGAACTGTGCCATGGGCGCGTAAATTGGAACTGTTCTCGCTTGATCTGAGTCTTCCATGTGCCAACGGATCACCCCATGCATCAGACCGTAAAACACAGTGCCCGCTGGAGCCTCCGCCTCATCGTCATGCTGACGGCCCTGCTCGCTGGCCCGTTATTCATGGCCGCCTGCAGTGGCCTGAATGCCTCGCAGGACTGGCACACGGCGGACCGCTCCAGCAGTGGGCAAGCACCCGCCCCGGAACAGGCGCCCGAAGCCATCGTGCAGGTTTATGCAGCGCGGGCGTTCAGCTGGCGCGGCTACTTTGCGGTGCATACCTGGATTGCCACCAAGGCCGCCCACGCCGACACCTACGAGGTGCACGAGGTCACCGGCTGGCGCCAGGACAAGGTGCGCTCCGGCCCGGGCCTGCCCGACCGGGCCTGGTACGGTAACGAGCCGACCCTGTTGGCCGACATCCGTGGCCCACAGGCCGGCGAGCTGATTCCAGCCATCAAGAAAGCCGTCGCCAGCTACCCCTACCGCTACGAATACGACGCCTGGCCCGGGCCCAACAGCAACACGTTCACGGCCTGGGTGATTCGAAACGTGCCAGGTCTGGACGTCGCCCTGCCCAACATCGCCATCGGCAAGGACTACCTGGAAGCACCGTTTGTCGCCCAAACGCCGTCGGATTCCGGTTTCCAGGTCTCGGCGTTTGGCTACGCCGGGTTGCTGGCCAGCGTGCATGAGGGCCTGGAAATCAACTTGCTGGGGCTGTCTTTCGGGATCGACCCGCTGGCCCTGGGCATCAAGCTACCCGGTATCGGTCAGATTGGCTTGCTGGATCCCTGGCAGCCGAGCCCGGAGTCCGCCGATAAGGCCGACCGCGTTGCGCAGTGAGTCATACAACCGGTCAATTGGGCCGATTATCGTGCCTGTCCCTGCGTAATGTTGCGGGAGGGTCTAAAATAGGAAGGTGAACCTCCGAGTCCGTTCATAGAGCCATTCAACGCTCTGGTTCGGCTCGTAAAATTGATGAAGGCATTTAACTGATCGAGAGCTGATCGGCCATTGCTGGATGCGATGTGGTGCGCGGCGCCAGATCATCCAACTCATGGGTGACCTGTGCGGCGCCAGGGAATGACATGATCCCGATTGTGGATCCTGTGAGAGGCATGATGGCGCCATGAGACTGTCTGAACTCGGAGACCTCTATTCCACCCTGCTTGAAGCCGCCGTCGACGGTATCATTACCATTGACGAAGCGGGCATTATTACCAGCTTCAACAGCGCGGCGGAGCGCCTGTTCGGCTACCGTCGGGACGAAGTGATCGGCCAGAACGTGAAGTGTCTGATGCCCGAGTATGTGGCCCGGCACCACGACGGCTACCTCCAGAATTACCTGCACGGTTGCCCGGCCCGAATCATCGGCATCGGCCGCGAAGTCGAGGGACGGCACAAGGACGGCTCGACGTTCCCGCTGCATCTGTCCGTGGGCGAAGCCGTCCACGAAGGTCACCGCAATTTCATCGGCATCTGCCACGACCTGACCAGCTACAACGCGGTCTTGCGCCAGCTGGGCGAGGCGGAAGAACGCTATCGGGACATCGTCGAGAGCCAGAAGCAGTTGATCTGCCGGCTGGACAGCAAGCTGCGCATCACCTTCGCCAACGCCTCCTTTTCCCAGGTGGTGGGTGTCCAGCACGACGCGTTGATGGGTATTCCGCTGACGTCGATTGCCGACGACGCGGAGCACCAGTTGCCGTATCTGCTCGCGCAAATGTTCCGCTCCAGTGACGACCTGGGTGAGGTCAACATCAAGGTCACCATGAAGGCACGGGACAGCGGCGCCCTGGTCGATTGGTCGTTCAAACGTGTGGAATCCGGCGACAGCGAGCCCCCGGAACTCCAGGGCTTTGGCATCGATATTTCCCAGCAGGAGGCCGCCGTCGAGCAGGCCCTGTACCTGCAGAGTCACGATCCGGTCACCGGCTTCCTGAACAAGCAGGCCTACAGCGACGCCCTCGCCGCCTGGATTCAGCCGGGGCGGCGCTACGCGTTGCTGCACATTGACTGCAGCCAGTTTGAACGCATCACCCAGCAGTACGGGTTCGAGTCCGGCGACCTGATCATGGCCGAGGCGGCCCGTCGTCTCCGGTTGGGACTGGACCGGGCCAACCTGTGTGGCCGCGTGACCAGCGACGATTTCGTGGTGATGGCGCCGGTGATCGACCAGGATGAGGCCCAATCACTCGCCAACCAGCTGGTCCTGACCCTGGAAGCGGCCTACACCATCCATGGTGAGCAGATTCGGCTGGACACCACCTGCGGCATCGCCCTCTATCCACACGATACCCGGGCCCTGGATACTCTGTTGCTGATGGCCTCGTCGGCGGCGAAGGATGCCCGGGAACACGGCGTGGCCTACAGCTACTTCAACCCCGAGTACCACGAAGACCTGCGCCGCCAGTTGGACATCGAACAGGGCCTCAAGGAAGCCATCGACACCCGCGCCATCGATGTGCATCTACAGCCCAAGTTCGATCTGGGCACTGGCCAGATCCACAGTTACGAAGCGCTGGTACGCTGGACGCACCCGCGGCAGGGAGCGATCTCACCGGCCCTGTTCATCCCGATTGCCGAGCGCTCGGCGCTGGGACAGAAACTGGACCGCTACGTGCTGACCCGGGTGGCGGAGCTGATTGCCGAATCCATTCGTCAGGGCAAGCCGGAGCCGGTGATTGCCGTCAACATCACGGCCAAGCACTTTTCCGACACGGCGCTGCCCGAGTTTATCCGGGACTTGCTCCAGGCGTACCAGATTCCGGCCCGCTCGCTGCAGCTGGAAATCACCGAGGGCATCGTCATGGAAATGCGCCGGACCACCACCGCCATCATGGACGATCTGCGTCAGATGGGCATTGAGGTCAGTATTGACGACTTCGGAACCGGCTACTCCTCCCTGAGCTACCTGCAGAATCTGATGGTGGACGAACTCAAGATCGACAAGATCTTCATCGATGACCTGGAAAGCGAGCGGGGCGCCACGCTGGTGCGGGCGGTGATTGCCATTGCCAAGGCCCACGATCTGCGGGTCACCGCCGAGGGTATCGAGACGGGTGAGCAGGCCCGGATCCTCGCCGCCATGAAATGCGATCTGGGTCAGGGCTATTTCTTCGCCCGCCCGGCGCCCAGCGACGAGGTGCTGGGTCTCGGGAGTTGATCAGAAGCGCCCTAAATCACTGAAATTGGACAAGCATTGGCCGCTGTCGCAGGATAACGGGCTCGCATTCGTGGCCCAATGGACTCCGGCATGGCTCCTCCTTTCGACACCCCGCTTTTCTGGCTGCTCGCCATCGTCGGCGTCATTCTGACCGGGATTTCCAAATCCGGCTTTGCCGGCGGTGCCGGCGTGTTGGCCGTGCCACTGATGGCCCTCGCCATTCCTTTGCCCGCGGCCACCGTGATTATGTTGCCGGTGCTGCTGTTCATGGATGTGCGCGCCATACACCTGTACTGGCGGCATGCGTCAAAGGCCGACCTGATCCGGCTGGCGCCGGCGGTGATCGTGGGCATCGCAATCGGCGGCGTGGTGATGGGCGAGTTATCCACCGACCGGCTGGAATTGATCACCGGGGCGGTTTCCATCCTCTTCGCCAGTTGGCAGAACCTGGCCGGCTGGTTGCGGCGGTTCCAGAGCGCTGGCTGGTTCTGGGGTGCGATCTCGGGCCTGACCAGCACGCTAATCCACGCCGGCGGCCCGCCGATCAGCGTCTACTTCCTGGGACGCCAGCTCGACAAGATGCCGTGGCTGGGGACGGCCGCGGTCCTGTTCGGCATGATGAACCTGACCAAGGTCGTCCCCTACCAGCTCAACGGTTTCTGGGAAGAACGGCTGCTCTGGGTATCTTTGTGCCTGCTGCCCGCCGCGCTGATCGGCATCCAGCTCGGCTACGTGATCCAGAAGCGCTTCGACGGCGCCACCTTCATCCGCATCTGCCGGGGGTTACTGCTCGTGTCCGGCTGCCTGCTGGTGGGCAAGGGCCTGATGGGCTGAGCGCCTCATTCCATCCAGAACGGCTTGTGCGCTTCCCGGTTGAGGCTGCCCGGCGCCATGCCCAGATCCCGCTCGATCACCGAGATGTCGCTCCAGAGCATGTGTTGACGCATGGCACGCCGAGACGCCGCCCGGCGCTGCCAGAGTTTGAGCGTGTGTGCAATTTGAGTTGCCATGATCATTGCCCCCTCGGGTTGAACGTGATTCCAGGCCACACCCACGGTCCTCAAGGGCGTGTGTGTGCCGACGGGTTCATGATCGGAAATTGAGCAATTTTTCGGCAGATACAGGCGAAGGAATAGAAAGCGGAACAGTTGCCCCTGAAAAGGAAACTGTGACCGGTACAGTTGACATTAACCTGACGTCGGCCGGACGGGCGACTATCTTTGCTGTTGGTTTCACTCACTTTTCCGGCGGAGCCCGCCTCATGGACATACTCACCAAAGACGACGTCGCCCGGGCCCTGCCCTGGACAGAACTGGTCGATCGGCTCGACCGGGCCTTCACCGGCGGCATCGAGACACCGCCGCGCCATCACCACGGGGTCCATCGTGCGGACGGCGAGGCCACCATGCTGCTTATGCCCGCCTGGGAGGATGCCGACCAGTCACCGGGCTATCTCGGGGTGAAGATGGTGAACGTCTTTCCCCAGAACGCCGACAAGGGCCTGCCCGCTATCAGCGGCGTCTACCTGCTGAGCGACGGCGCTACCGGCCAGCCTTTGGCCTGCATCGACGGCAGCGAGCTGACCCGCCGCCGCACCGCAGCGGCCTCGGCACTGGCCGCGCGCTATCTGGCCAGGCAGGATGCGGGTACCCTGGTGATCATCGGCACCGGCAGACTGGCACCCATGCTGATTGAAGCCCACGCCGCCATCCGGCCAATCCACAAGGTAGTGGTCTATGGGCGCAACCCGGAGAAGGCCCGCGCGCTCGCCGCAGAGTACGCCGGTTACAGCGGCGGGCAGATGCCGTTTGAGTCGGTGACGGCCACCGAGAATCTGGCCTCGGCCGTGGCGGAAGCGGATATCGTTAGCGCCGCCACCCTGTCCACCCAGCCGATCATTCACGGCGAGTGGCTACGCCCCGGTACTCATGTGGATCTGGTGGGCGCGTTCCGCCCCGACATGCGGGAGACCGACAGCGCCTGCGTCGAGAAAGCCGAGGTGTTCGTGGATTCCTACGCCGGCGCCAAAGGCGAGGCGGGCGACCTGCACCATGCGGTCAACGAAGGGCGCTTCGATATGGGTGCCATTCAGGCGGAGCTGTCTGAACTCGCCAAGGGCGCGCATCCCGGTCGCACCCGGGATGATGCCATGACGCTGTTCAAGTCAGTGGGGGTGTCACTGGAGGATCTGGCGGCGGCTGTCCTGGTCTGGGAGAACCATTCCGGCCGCTGAGTTTTCCGGCGGGATTAAACAAACCCGGGCGTCATAGACGTCCGGGCTTTTTGTCGTCAATGCGCAGCGTTTTACTGCTTCAGCACGAAGGCGGAGGTGTAGTCATCCACATTGTCCGGCGTGACCAGGGCACAGTCGAACAGCTGCTTCTCATGGTCCACGCCGGTCTTGCCGGTCTTGATGAAATGGTCCGCCTGATGCACCGCTTCGGCGGAGAAGATGGCGACCGGCTGCAGGACGGTGTAGGCCAGCTCGCCTGCCTTGACCGCATCCACCGCATCCGGTGAGCCGTCGAAGCCACCCACGACCACGTCGTCCAGCTTGCCGGCTTCCTTCAGGGCCGCGATGGCGCCGAGGGCCATTTCGTCGTTGCCGCTGATCACACCGTCGATGTTCGGATGGGCCTGCAGCATACTCTGCATCTTGTTGTAGCCCTGGGTACGGTCCCAGTTGGCGACGTCGCCGCCCACTTTTTCCAGGCTCGGATACTGACTCAGGACCGTCTTGTAGCCGTTGGAACGGGTGGCCGCGTTGTTGTCGGACGGCGCCCCTTTCAGCTCCACGTATTTGGCCTCGTCACCCACGCTCTGCACCCACTGCTGGGCACCGAGGGCAGCACCCTGGGCGTTGTTGGACACGAGCTGGGCCTTGGCCAGACCCTGCTTGTTGATCTCGGCGTTGACGATAAACACCGGGATGCCCGCATCCACCGCCTTGCGCACGGCGCCAACCGAGCCATTGGCATTGGCCGGATCCAGGATGATGGCCTTGGCCTGGTTGGTGATGGCGGTGTCGATCTGGTTGCTTTCGGTGTTGGTGTCGCCCTTGTGGGAGCTGACGTTGGCCGTGTAACCCAGATCTTCGGCGGTGGCCTTGGCGACCTTGCCCTCGGTGAACCAGTAGGGGTTGGACGTGTCGTTGACGATGATGGAAATGAGTCCCTGATCCTGGGCCGATGCGACGGACGCGAACAGTGCGGACGTCGCAAACGCGGCGGCGATCAGCAGGCGCTTTGCTGTAATCAACATAATGGGATCACCTTTCTCTTATGATTGTTCTGCCGGCGGACCGGCGACGGATTCCGCTCAGTGCCCGACTGCCTGTTCCCGGGCACTCTCTTGCGAAGACGATGTAGTTTGCGAAGACGGTGCAGAACTCTCGGAAGCGGGGGACGATGAAGCCCCTTCCTTCGCCGCGGGCGGCTGTTTCTTACGCCCTTTGTACTGGATGCTGTTGAGCAGCACAGCGAGGACGATGACGGCGCCGGTAAACACGGTCTGCCAGTAGGACGAGACGCCGATGATGACCAGACCGTCGGACAGAAAGCCGATCACGAAGGCGCCCAACAGCGTGCCACGCACGTTGCCCCGGCCGCCCGCCAGGGCCGCACCGCCGATGACGACGCCAGCGATGGCGGTGAGCTCATAAGTCGTCCCGGCGGTCGGCCCGGCAGACGTCAGTTGTGAAGACAACACCAGCCCGGCGATCGCCGCGCAAATACCGGACAGCACGTAGACCGACACCTGTACGCGCTTGACCGGCACCCCGGACAGTTCGGCGGCGCGCGCGTTGCCACCGGTGGAATAGACCCAGCGTCCGAACGGCGTGCGGTTGAGCATCAGGATCACCAGGATGGCGACCGCCGCCAGCACCAGCACGCCGATGGGCACGCCCAGCAGTCGGTTGAAGCCGAGCCAGTCGAAGCCGGTGTTGCCCAGCTCCGGCGAGCCGCCCAGATTGTTGAAGGTCAGGCCGTTGGTCATCAGCAGGGCTGCACCGCGGGCCACGTAGAGCAGACCGAGGGTGGCAACGAAGGCCGGCACCTTGAAATAGGCAATCAGTACCCCGTTGATGGCGCCGACAAACGCACCCAGCGCGCAGGTCAGGATCACCACGACCCACACCGGCGGGTAGAGCACCACGCCGAAAGCATCCAGATGCACACCCTGCATCAGGTAGCCGGCGACGACACCGGCCAGGCCCAGGGTGGAGCCCACCGACAGGTCGATGCCGCCAGTCAGGATCACCAGCAACATGCCGATCGACAGCAACCCGAAGATCGCCACGTGGGACGACATGGTCAGGAAGTTGTTGGTCGAGAAATACACCGGCGACAGGGCCGAGAAAATCAGGATGATGGCGATCAGGGCGAAGAACGCCCGACCTTCCAGGAGCATGCGCCCCAGGTCGAATTGCCCCCCGGAGAACAGACCTCCCGGGCGGCTGGCGGCTTGGCTGGTTTCGGACATGGTTCTGGACTCCGCTTTTGTTATCTAAGAACCGCTCAAGGCTGTGTTTTTCAGAACGCTCACGGCTGTGTCGTTGCACCGCGCACCGGGCGGGCTCACGCCACCACGGCCTCACCGGAGGCGGCCATGATCTCGGCCTTGGTGGCGTCGGCCCCGAATTCCGCGGCAATGCGGCCGCGGCTCATGACGATGATGCGGTGGGCGATGCTGAGGCATTCCCCGACCTCCGACGTTGAATAGACAACGGCCAGGCCCTGCTCGGCGCCTTCGCTGAGCAGACGGAACACCTCGGCCTTGGCGCCGATATCGATACCGCGGCTGGGCTCGTCCAGCAGCACCACGCGGGGGTGGGTCGCCAGCATCTTGCCGATCACCACCTTCTGCTGGTTGCCCCCGGACAGGGAGCCGATGCCGGCCTGAGCGCCGTCGGTCTTGATGTGCACGTTGCGGATGGACTCGTCGACCACCGACTGCTCCAGCTGCGACGACGTCAGCCCGCCCCGGGTGAAGGCGCCGATGCTGGCCAGCGACAGGTTCTCGCCCACTGACATGGTCTGGACCAGACCGTCCCGCTGGCGATCTTCGGGCACCAGCACCAGGCCGCGCTCGATGCGCTCGGCGATGCTCAGCCCCGACACGTCCTGCCCTTCCAGCAGCACCTGACCGCCCACCATGGGCACGCGGCCGGCGACGCTCTCGAACAGCTCGGTGCGCCCGGCGCCCATCAGGCCGTAGATGCAGACGATCTCGCCGGCGCGCACGTCGAGGGACAGCTGGTCCACCACATGGCGCTCGGGCACGGCGGTGTCCGCCACGGAAATCCGGTCCAGGGACAGGGCCACCTCGCCAAAGGCATGGCCGGTGGGCGGCTCGCCCAGGTTGAAGTTGTCGCCCACCATGTTGCGGACGATCCACTCCAGGTCGATGTCCTCGCGCCGGGCGTAGGCGGTCATGGTGCCGTCCCGCAGGACCACCGCGTGATCGGTAATCTGCAGCGCTTCTTCCAGGTGGTGGGAGATGTAGACGATGGACACGCCCCGGCTCTTGAGATCGCGGATCACCCGGAACAGCACCTCCACTTCCGAGGCACTGAGCGCCGAGGTGGGCTCGTCCATGATCAGGATGCGCGAGTTCACGGACAGGGCGCGGGCGATCTCGACGATCTGCTGCTGCCCCAGGCGCAGGTCTTCCACCGGGGTGCGCGGATCGATGGGTTCATCCAGCTCTTCCATTAACAGCCGGGTCTGGCGCTCTTCCTCGGCGTAGTCGATGCTGCCGCGGCGGACCAGTTCGCGACCCATGAAGATGTTGTCGCGCACGCTCAGGTTGGGCGCGAGGCTCAGCTCCTGGTGAATGATGGAAATACCGTGACGCTGGGCTTCGGTGGTCGAGGCAAAGCGGACCGGCTCGCCTTCCAGCAGGATCTCGCCGGAGGTGGGCTGGATCACTCCGGACAGGATCTTCATCAGCGTGGATTTTCCGGCGCCATTCTCTCCGAACAGGGTGGTCACCTGGCCGCGATGCACATCGAAGTTGACGGTTTTCAGCGCCCGGACGCTGCCAAAGGACTTGGCCACATGCCGGGCGGACAGGACCACACCGTCGGCGGTATCGGGCAACGGCATTACGGGTTCGGCACTCATTGCACACTCAGCCTTACCGGCGTCACCAGCCAGTTCTTCGGGTTGATCAGCTTGAACACGCCGGTGACCCGGATCGTCTTGCCGGTGAGGTTGTCGGTATCGATGTCCGCCAGCACCGCCGCCTTCATGGCGTTGTTGATGCCGGCACCGGCGTTCTGGTACTCGATCTGGTTGGTGAACTGGCCGAACGCGATCTCGCCGGTGGCGTCACGCAGATCCGTGCCATTGATGGCCGGGCCGGTCTGGACACGCACGGCAACGCCATCGGGCAGACCGAGGACGTTCACCGAATAGATGCCGGCTTTTTCCTCGCCGGCCACGCCGGTGAAGGTGACCGGCATGATCGGGCCGATACCGGCCGGGGTGCCGTATTCCTTGCCGGCAGCGCCCTTGTCCCGGGTAATGGCGGCCGCCAGAACGTCCGCGGCGACGGCCCTATCCTCGACGTAGGTGCGGATGTCCGGGAAGTGCGCCTCGCCATACTGCTGCGGCGAGAACACGTCGTCCTGGACGTCCTCGGCGGAGCCCATGACCACCACCTTGGTGTCCAGGCCCATCAGGATCAGGAGGATCACCGCAGCGATGATCGCCGCGGCAACGCGGGGCCGCTTCAGGGGACGGCTAACGGCGGCAATGCTGGCCGGTGCATTCATGGCAGATCGACCTCTGGCTGTTATTGTTGGTCACAGTTGTCGTTTGCGTTGTCGGTGTCCGGCCTTACAGGTCCGGAACCAGCATGATCTTGAGCGCGCTGGTGTCGTTCTTCATCAGGTCGATGCCTTTATGGAAGTCTTCCAGCGGCAGCTTGTGGGTCACCACGCCGTCGGTCGGGAAGTCACCGCTCTCGATGCCTTCAATGACGTGCGGGTAGCAGTAGGGGCCCAGGTGCGCACCGAGCACATCCAGCTCCTTGCGATCGCTGATGATGCTCCAGTCCACGGTGACCGGGTCCTTGAACACGCTGAATTCCACGAAGCGGCCCAGCTTGCGCAGCATCGCCAGCCCCTGCTCCACGGATTTCGGGGCGCCGGTGGCTTCGATGTAGATGTCGCAGCCGTAGCCGTCTGTCATGTCCTTGACGATCTGGACCACGTCTTCCTCGCGCGGGTTGAGCACTACGTCCGCGCCGAACTTCTTGGCCAGCTCCAGGCGTTCGCCGTGCAGGTCGAGCACCACCAGCTTGGCGGGGCCGGATTTCTTGGCCGGGCCGATCATGCCCAGGCCCAGCGTGCCCGCGCCGGACAGGACCACGATGTCCCCCAGCTGGATCTGCGCCCGCTCGACCGCGTGCATGGAGCAGGAGAACGGCTCGGTCAGCACGATGTTCTCTATCGGCACGTTTTCCGGCAGCTTGTGGTTGATGGCTTCCTTGGGAAACTTCATGTACTCGGCCATGCCGCCGTTGACGTTGTTCTGGAAGCCGTACACATCGTGCTTCTCGCACATCCAGTACTGGCCCCGGTTGCAGAAACGGCAGTCCCAGCAGGGCACGATCTGTTCGGAGATGACGCGGTCGCCGATCTCGAAGCCTTTGGCGCTCGGCCCCATCTTGACCACGCGACCGACGAATTCGTGGCCCGGAATCATCGGCGCCTTGATGTAGGCGGGCTGTTCCTCATCGCCCCAGAAACTGGGGGCGCCCTCATAGGCTTTCAGGTCACCGGCGCAAATGCCGCAGGCTTCCACCTTGACCAGGATTTCCTTCTCACCGATCTCGGGCACATCGACTTCCTCAAGCCGATAGTCGCCAGGGGCATAGGCCACAATCGCGCGCATGGTTTTGGGGATGGTGACTTCCGAAGATTCGGCTTGGGCGAGCGTTTCGTTCATGAGGGCCTCCTCTGGCTGACAAAGCCTTTTCATTTGATCTTATTGTGTACATTTGCATTAAGAACGCTCTGAGCGTTCACGTCAACAACGCGCCTGCAAATTATTAGTACGACTTTAGTCTAATTTAATATATTACTGATTTTAAAAGATTTAATTTTAAAAGCCGCGAAAGGGTCAGAAAACAGGTTAAAAATCAGCCAATAATTAAGGCGAACGCATAAACGACGTGCGTTCATATGTTCAGCACAGCGGGAGGGAAATGGGAAAGCAGCGTCCCGGACTAACTCTTGCTGTCCGGGGTCGCCTCGTCCAGACGCAGGATGGTGTGGGCGTTGGTCACGCTGGTCGCCAGCGTATCGATGACACCTGTACGCAGGGCTCCCAGGATGCCGACGGCCTTGGTGTTCTCACTGGCAACGGCAATCACGTCGGGAATGCGCGCCAGGTCACTGATACTCAAACCGATCACCCGCCCCTGCATGGGCGTCACCGACGGGTTGCCGTACAGGTCGATGAAGTCGTACCCCATCATGTCGCCCACCGTTCCGGACAACCGGGCTTCGGCAATTTCTTCCGGCGAGAACCAGCCCATTCGTACCATGTTGCTGTTCTCGCTGACATCCCCAACCCCGATCAGGGCAATGTCCGCACGTCGGGCCCGATCCATGGTCTGGCGCACGGTCGGGTTCTCGTACATGGCGTCCCGCAGCTCGGGATTCTGAACCAGGGCCGGCGCGTAGAGGGTTTCGCTGTCACCTCCGAACTTTATCGCCAGCCGGCGACAGATGTGATCCGGGTTCATGTATTCGCCGGCCCGCAGGGAACCGCCGATGGCACAGACGAACGAACACTTGCGCTCACCCTGGTCAAAGGTGTTCTCAGCCACGGCACCCACGTTACGCCCCATGCCCACAGCGACAATCGAGCCGTCATGCAGGGTGCGGGACAGATGATCCGCCACCAGGCTGGCGACGCCGGCCCGCTGGGTATCTTCATCGGCATGGTCGAGAGCAATCAGCGCGCGCTTGATATTGAAGCGGCGCAGCAGCTCCTTCTCCAGCTCGGCGCTGGCCGAGGGATGCTGGCGCACCCGCACATCCACCACACCTTCGGCATGGGCCCGCTTGAGCAGACGCCCTACCTTGACCCGGGACACATTGAGACGCTTGGAAATCACCTCCTGAGTTTCGCCCTCCACGTAATACAGGGTGGCGATCTCGGTCATCAGGCTGATGTCGGCGCTCTCAATCTTTTCTTCCATGGCAAGGTCTCACAACGACTGTAATATTGGACCGCCACACCATAGCACAATGAACAGGCGAACGATTACCGATCAGTTGTATCGGGAATCATCACTCAGTCCCTCAATCTCGAAAAAACTCCCGCTCGTAATCCTGGATACGCGACACCTTGTCGACCGAGGCGCCACCGCCGAATTCCGTTTCCAGAAAGGCCGTCACGATATTCTTGGCCAGCTCCGGGCCGACGACGCGAGCCCCGAGCGTGACGACCTGGGCATCGTTACTCGAACGCGCCTTGGCCGCCGAATAGGTATCGTGCGCCTGGGCCGCCCGGATGCCGCGCACCTTGTTGGCCGAGATCGCGACGCCGATACCAGTACCGCACACCAGCACCGCCCGGTCCGCCTCGCCGGCGCGAATTGCCTGCGCCACGCGAACGGCAACGTCCGGATAAAGCACCGGTTCCGCATTGTAGGTGCCGAAATCCACGACCTCGAAACCCTGCGCGCGAACATGCTCCATCAGAACCTCCTTGAGCTCGAATGCAGCTTCGTCACCGCCGAACGCAACGCGTAGCCCCCCTTTTCCCGCCAGATTTGCATCAGACATGGACAGACCTCCAACTCAACCGGCCGCCGACCCAACGCCGACCGACCACTTATACAAATTATCAACGCAAGAACATTTGTAAAGCCAAAGAGCACAAAAATGCAATGCCTGAACAACATAAATCACTCCGAGCAAACAGGCCGACACCCCCAACCCATCAGTCAGAAGGCTGTTTTATCAACACTTTTAGGTAAAATCTGGTTGCTTATCAGACAAAAGGCGGACACAGAGCAGGCAGATCCAGCTTGACAGCCTAAGGGCAAATACCTAAACATTTGATCGCATACAGAACATAAATCACTCGGGTGGACGATTGCGGCTTCTGGAGTACGCACCTCAACCCGCGTGCTGGGCGTCGGACCGGGAGGCTTCTAAGATGGACTCTCGGTCGATCATTGGATTCACAACAACAACCCGTCCATGAGGTAGGTCCCATGCAACGCATCATCAACGATCCCGATAACGTGGTGGATGACGCCGTACGCGGTTATCTGCGCGCCTCCCCCACCCTGTACGCGGCCACGGATCATCCGCGGGTCCTGAAATACGCAGGCAACGTCAGCGCGGATAAAGTGGGCGTGGTCACCGGCGGTGGCTCCGGGCACGAACCCGCCTTTCTCGGCTATGTCGGGGAAGGGCTGTGCGACGCCGTCGCCATCGGCGAAATCTTTTCCTCCCCCACCGCCGACGCCTTCCACAAAGCGTTCGCCGCCGCCGATCGCGGTCGGGGCGTGGCCTGCCTCTACGGCAACTACGCCGGCGACAACATGAACGTGAAGCTGGCCCGGCAGATGGCGGAGCTGGACGACATTGAAGTGCAGACGGTAGTCGCGCGGGATGACGTGGCCTCGGCCCCCGCCGATCAGCGCGACAAGCGGCGCGGCGTAGCCGGCGAAATCATGATGTGGAAGATCGGGGGCGCCGCGGCCGCCCGGGGCGACAACCTGAATGAAGTGATCCGGCTGGCCCAGAAGGCGGTCGACGCCTGCTCCAGCATCGGCGTAGGCCTCTCAAGCTGCACCATTCCCGCCAACGGCAAACCGAATTTCTCCATCGAGCCGGGCAAGATGGAACTGGGCATCGGCCACCACGGTGAGCCGGGAATAGAGGTCACCGATCTCACCTCGGCAAAAGAGATCGCCGCGACGATGTGTAAGCCCATCCTCGAAGACCGCCCGTTCAACCGGGGAGACGACGTCGCCGTGCTGGTCTCCGGCCTGGGCGCCACACCGGTGATGGAACTGAACCTGCTCTACGCCGAGGTGGCGGACATCCTGGAAGAGGCGGGCATCACCGTTCACCGCACCTACATCGGCAACTACTTCACGTCGCTGGAGATGATGGGCGCCACCCTGACCCTGATGAAACTCGACGACGAACTGAAAACATTGCTCGATGCCCCGGCAACGTCCCTGGCCCTCAGCCAGTGATGCCCGCGGCCACCTGGGAGACCGATCATGTACTACCTGGATACCTCAAAAGGCCATGACATCCTGCAGGATCTCGTGGCCGTGATTCTGGAAAACAAGAACTATCTGAGCGAAGTGGACGGCGCCATCGGCGACGGCGACCACGGCATCAACATGGCCAAGGGCTTTCGCCAGTGCGGCGAGGCCATCGACGGCCAGTCACTGTCACTGTCCAAGGGCCTGGGAAAACTGGCCAGCGTGCTGATGGGCTCCATCGGCGGGTCCATGGGACCGCTCTATGGCAGCCTGTTCCTGGGCATGGCCACCGCCGTCAAGGACAAGGAGACCGTAGACGAGGCCGTTTTCGGCGAAATGCTGGCGAGCGGGTTGCGCTCGCTGCAGGACATCAGCGATGCCCAGGTGGGCGACAAGTGTCTGCTGGATACGCTGGTGCCGGCGGTCGAGGCCTACCAGCAGGCTGTGACCAACGGCGACGACTTCACCGTGGCGCTGGAGCGTCTGCGTCAGAGTGCCGAACAGGGCAAGGAATCGACCCGGGACCTGGTCTCGAACATCGGACGCTCGGCCCGACTGGGTGAACGCTCCCGCGGGCATCTGGATGCCGGCGCGGTGTCCTGCTGCCTGCTCCTGAAACAACTGGCGGACAGCACCGAGTCTCGCCTGCAGCAACAGGCGGCCTAAGGAGGCCGTCGATTTCGGGGCGCCGCCCATTATTGAGGCCGCCCCGCCAAGCCTTCCCTGCTTCAAACCGCCGGGCCGTCACGTTCACGACACCGCCCCCAGCGGACACTGTGATGGTTGAACGCCACCGGCACCGAGCCTGATGCTCACCGGCCCGGTTTCCATGGATTCAACGATCGCAGCATCCACATTCTGCCGTTCCCGGATCAAGAGGAGCCCAGTCATGCCATCGCAACTCGACGCTCTCAAAGCCCATTCACTGGTTGTGGCCGACACCGGCGACCCGGCCGTCATGCGGCGCTACACCCCGCAGGACGCCACCACCAACCCGTCCCTGATTCTCAAAGCCTTCGAACTGCCCGACTACCAACCGCTGATCGACCGGGAACTGCAGGCCATCGCCGGCTCCGGTACCGACCGTTCGCAGCAGGTGTCCCAGGCCGTCGACGTGTTGTCCGTGGCCATGGGCTGCGAAATCGCCCAGCTGGTGCCGGGCAGGGTGTCCACCGAAGTGGCCGCGCGCCTGTCTTTCGACACCGACGCCAGCATCCGCAAGGCGTTTGAACTGATCGAGCAATACGAGCAGCGCGGCGTCGACCGCGAGCGCGTGCTGATCAAGCTGGCTTCCACCTGGGAAGGCATTCGCGCCGCCGAGGTGCTGGAAAAGGAAGGTATCCAGTGCAACCTGACCCTGCTGTTCAGTGACGCCCAGGCCCAGGCCTGTTTCGACGCCGGCGTGTTTCTGGTTTCCCCCTTCGTGGGCCGGGTGACCGACTGGTACAAACAGCAAACCGGCGAGGACTACACGCCGGACAACGATCCCGGCGTGCGCTTCGTGCGCGGTGTCTGCGAGCGGGTCAACGCCGGTGGCTACGACACGGTGGTGATGGGCGCCAGCTTCCGCAATACCGGCCAGGTGCTGGCGTTGGCCGGCTGCCCGCGGTTGACCATCTCGCCGGCACTGCTGGAGGCACTGGCGGCTACCGAGGGCCCGGTCGAGCCACAGGTCCGCCCGTCCGGCGGGAACGGCCAGCCCGCGACACCCCTGTCCGAAGCGGACTTCCGCTGGGGCCACAACCAGGACGCCATGGCCAACGACAAGCTGGCCGAAGGCATTCGCCGCTTCGCCGCCGATCAGGAGCGCCTGGAGCAGCTGATCGCCGATCGACTTTCCGCACGCTGATCCATTCCTAGGAGGATTCTCATGCCATCCCGTTTCGAATTGGCCAACGCCGTCCGCGCCCTGTCCATGGACGCGGTCCAGAAAGCTGCCAGCGGCCACCCCGGCGCGCCCATGGGGCAGGCGGACATCGCCGAAGTCCTGTGGAACGACTTCCTGAGCCACAATCCCGGCAACCCGGACTGGCCCAACCGCGACCGCTTCGTGATGTCCAACGGCCACGGGTCGATGCTGCAATACGCGCTGCTGCACCTGTCCGGTTATGACGTGAGCCTCGACGACCTCCAGCAGTTCCGCCAACTGCATTCGAAAACGCCGGGGCACCCGGAATACGGCTACACGCCCGGCATTGAGACCACCACCGGCCCGCTGGGCCAGGGCCTGGCCAACGCGGTGGGCATGGCGCTGGCCGAGCGCACCCTGGCGGCCCAGTTCAACCGGGACGGGCACCGGATCGTCGATCACCACACCTATTGCCTGGTCGGCGACGGCTGCCTGATGGAAGGCATCTCCCACGAAGCTGCCGCGCTCGCCGGCACCCAGGGGCTGGGCAAGCTGATCGTGTTCTATGACGACAACGGCATTTCCATCGACGGCGAGGTGGAAGGCTGGTTTACCGACGACACCGCGAAGCGCTTCGAGTCCTACCATTGGCACGTCCAGTCCGTGGATGGGCACGATCCGGAATCCGTCCGCGCTGCCATCGAACAGGCCCGCTCGGAAGCGGATCGCCCCAGCCTGCTGATCTGCAAAACGGTCATCGGCTTCGGCGCGCCCAACAAGCAGGGCAAGGAAGAAGCCCACGGCGCGGCACTGGGCGAGGAGGAAGTCGCCGCCGCCCGGGTCCAACTGGACTGGCCGCACGCTGCCTTTCACATCCCGCAATCCATCTACGACGGCTGGGATGCCCGGGCCACCGGCGCCCGGCTGGAAACCGAGTGGAATCGACGCTTTGCCCGCTACGCCGAAGCCTTCCCGGATGCCGCCAAAGACTTCGAGCGGCGCATGGCGGGCGAACTGCCGGCCGCGCTGGATAAGCTGGATCTCGTGGGTGAGGCCGAAGCGCGTTCAGAATCCATCGCCTCCCGCAAGGCCTCCCTGGGTTGCCTCAACGCCCTGGGCCCAAACCTGCCGGAACTGCTGGGCGGCAGCGCCGACCTGGCTCCGTCCAACCTCACCTTCTGGGACGGCGCCGAGGCGATCAGCACGGACGCGCCCGGGGGCAACTACCTGCACTACGGTGTGCGGGAATTCGGCATGGCGGCCATCATGAACGGCATCGCCCTGCACGGCGGTTTCGTGCCCTATGGCGCCACCTTCCTGATCTTCTCCGAGTACATGCGCAACGCGGTGCGCATGGCGGCGCTGATGAAGCAGCGGGTGATCCATGTGTTCACCCACGACTCCATCGGCCTGGGCGAGGACGGCCCGACCCACCAGCCCATCGAACAGCTGGCCACGCTGAGGGCCACGCCCAACCTGTCCACCTGGCGTCCGGCGGATGCCGTGGAAACCGCGGTGGCCTGGAAGGCTGCCCTGAACCGTGAAGACGGGCCCACCGCCCTGGTCTTCTCCCGCCAGGGCCTGCCCCATCAGACCCGAACCGATGAGCAGATCGCCAACATCCAGCGGGGCGGCTACGTGCTGAAAGACTGTGCCGGCGAGCCCGAGCTGATCCTGATCGCCACAGGCTCGGAAGTCAGCCTGGCCATGGGGGCTGCCGACAGCCTCACCGCGAAGGGGCGCGCCGTGCGTGTGGTCTCCATGCCCAGTTGCGACTCTTTCGATGCCCAGCCGGCCGACTACCGGGAACAGGTGCTGCCGTCCGCCGTGAAGGCGCGGCTGGCGATCGAGGCCGGACATCCCGATGGCTGGTACAAGTATGTCGGGCTCGACGGCCGCGTGATCGGCATGAACACCTTCGGCGAGTCCGCGCCGGCGCCAGAATTGTTCAAGGCGTTCGGCTTTACCGTGGATAACGTGCTGGCCGAGGCGGAGTCACTGCTCGGCTGAGCCGATTGGCCATGCCTCACGTCACCTGACGGTCAATCCGGCACTGGTGGCGAAGCGCCACACCGCATACAATGGCGTCGCCCGTGGAATGCCACGGGCTTCGTTCTCAGGGCGGGGTGAAAGTCCCCACCGGCGGTGATGGCGCATGGCGCCTCAGCCCGCGAGCGCCTCAGGGCTTTGCCCGGAGGGTCAGCAGATTCGGTTAAAATCCGAAGCCGACGGTGATAGTCCGGATGGAAGAGAAGGAACGATTGAAAAGTCCAGACCGCGGATGAACCACGGGGCGCACA
The DNA here is from genome assembly GCF_040148665.1 of Marinobacter sp. NFXS9. Taxonomy (NCBI): domain Bacteria; kingdom Pseudomonadati; phylum Pseudomonadota; class Gammaproteobacteria; order Pseudomonadales; family Marinobacteraceae; genus Marinobacter; species Marinobacter sp. NFXS9. Next base: position 82,137 of record NZ_JAGDDW010000004.1, read on the forward strand.
GCCTCCTGCGTTTTCCGCCGTATGCCATTTTCTGCGTTTCCAGATGGCATGGCCGCAGAGCGTTGCGAACGCTGTCGGTTGTGCCTGCATGCCCTGATTCTAGTGACTGGAGCTCATCAAAGGCTCCCCATGAGAGATCAACTATGAATCAGCAAACCTCCTTGAACCTTTCCGACGCCAGCCGCAACCAGCGTATCGCCTTTATCCAGGGCAACTGGCACCTCGACATCATCGATCAGGCGCGCGAAGCCTTCCTGGCGGAAGTCAGCCAGCATGGTCTGGACGCCGATCAGGTGGACGTCATCACCGTGGCCGGGGCTTTTGAAATCCCGTTGCAGGCCAAGCTGCTGGCCGAAAGCGGCCAGTATGGTGCGATCGTTGGCGCCGGCTTCGTGGTGGACGGCGGCATCTACCGCCATGAGTTCGTCGCCCAGGCGGTGATCGACGGGCTGATGAGGGTACAGCTGGATACGAGCGTGCCGGTCCTGTCTGCCGTGCTGACGCCGCACCATTTCCACGAACATGCGACGCACCACGACTACTTCTACAAGCACTTCTCCGAGAAAGGCGTGGAAGTGGCGCGGGCGTGCCTGATGACGCTGGAGAATATGGAACAGGCGCGGAAGCTGACGGCCCAATAGGTGAGAAGGGCTGCCTCTGGGATGAGGCAGCCCGATAGCGTAGGTTGGGCTGACGCAGGAAGCCCAACAATCCCTGGCCTTCCGTTCATCTCCTTGCCCATCCTCAAAGATCGATATCCTCTAGCCGAACCAGCCTGATTGCTGCCATGGGAGCGGAGCTCTTGTGTTGGGCTTCCTACGTCAGCCCAACCTACGGTGATCGCTCCAGGGCGAACGAATCATAGCCAATAGGGGTCTTGCAGAGGGCCCGATCGAAACCAATGGATGCCATCGCTGGAGCAGAGGACAGGATGTCCTCGTCGCATAAGCGGCCATGGACGGACCTCTTGGGCGACGGAAGCGGTGGCATTCATTGGTTTCAGGCACCCAAGGTCGGCTTACGACGCCTCCATCCATCGTTCCAATGCGAAAACGATGGGGTTTACAACGCCCTTCAAAGCAAGCACTACGTCCTATCCGCCACCCGATGCTCATAAGTGGCATCCAACCGCGACTTCAGATAATCCGCAAACGTCACCGGCGCGTACTTGGGTGTCTCGTCCGGGTAGATGTCCCGCGGGTCCACCACCGAATCCGGATTGGCTTCCAGGAAGTAAGCAATGGAATAGCGCTCCTGCTCCGGCGGGCGTACGCGATGCGGGGTGGACACGTAGGTGTCGTTGCTCCAGCGCATCAGGCAGTCGCCGATGTTGCAGACGAACGCGCCTTCCACGTGAGGGGCGTCGATCCATTCGCCCTGACGGGTCAGCACTTCCAGCCCCGCCACCTTGTCGGTGGCCAGCAGGGTCAGATTGCCGTAGTCCGTGTGAGCGCCAGCGCCACCGTCCCTGCGATCGGACTGCCCGGCACTGGCCGGGTAATGCAGGATGCGCATGGTCACGACCGGCTCGGCAAGATGCTTGGCAAAGAAATCCTCGGGGACGTCCAGATCCAGGCTGAAACCGCGATGGATCACCCGCCCCAGATCCAGGCAGGCGTCGAAATACGCCAGCATGCTGTCCCGCCAGCCGTCCAACTCCGGCCAGAAATTCACGCCGCGAAACGGCTTGCCCGCTACCACTTCCGGATGGTCTTCCGGCAGTTCCACGCCCAGGTTGAACGCTTCCTTCATGTCGGCGCCGGATTCCGGATTCAGCTTCTCGTCCGCCATGGCCACGTAGCCGCGGTTGTGAGGCGAGCGCTTGATGGACAGCGCCTGCTTGTCGTCCACCGGCAGGGCAAAGAAACGCTGGGACGCGGCAAAGGCCGTATCGATCACCGACTGGGAAATGCCGTGATCCACGGCGTAGAAGAAGCCCACCTCACGGCAGGCGCGACCCAGCTCGGCAGCCGTCTTGCGGCGCTCTTCAATATCGTCGCTGCGCAGGCCGGCGATGGAAATCAGGGGAATTTCTTTCATGTTGTGCTCCTAAGAGCCCCTCTAAACCATGTCCACACGGAGATGATCCAGAGCACGGCATCGTTCATACAGGGACAGGCCACAGGCTTGTGCCGTGGCGACCACGTGGCCCTCGTCGACCTGTGTCGACCGACCGTTCTCAATCAGGCAGCGCCCGTCCACCCAGACGTGGGTGACGTTGCTGCCATGCGCGGCAAACACCAGATTCCATAACCCGTTGCCGCCATCCTCCCTGATGTCGTGGGGCGTCAGGTTGGGCGCCCCCAGGTCCAGCATCACGAGGTCGGCTTTCTTGCCCACCTCGATCGATCCGATCTCCCCGTCCAGCCCCAGCGCTTTGGCGCCGTCGATGGTGGCCATGCGCAGGATCCGGTCCGCCGGCAGCGCGGTAGCATCCAGCCGCGTGGCTTTCTGGATCAGGGAGGCGAATTTCATTTCCTCGAACAGGTCGAGGCTGTTATTGCACACCGGACCATCGGTGCCCAGCCCGAGCGTCAGCCCCGCCGCCAGCATGTCCGGCGTGCGGGCCACACCGCTGGCGAGCTTGGCGTTGCTGACCGGGCAATGGGCAATCGAGGTGCCGGTGTCGGCCAGGCGCTTGATCTCGTCGTCGTTGAGCCAGACGCAGTGGGCGATCAGGGTCTTTTCCCCCAAAACGCCGTAATGGTCCAGCATACCGATGGAGCGACGGCCGAAAGCCTCCAGCACCGCCGCTTCCTCTTCCTTCTGTTCGCAGGCGTGGGTGTGGATGCCCACACCGTACTCCTGCTGGCACCGCACCGCGTCGCGGTAGGCGTCCTCGCTGCAGTAGAACAGGTGCTCCAGTCCCATCCACACCTGGATGCGACCGGACTGGCTGCCGTGGTGGGTCCGGATCAGGCGTTTATTCTCGTCACGGGTGGCAAAGAAATCCTTGCCCGGCTGGTCCGCCACATAGGGCGCGAGATTCACCCGCAGGCCGATTTCACCCGCCGCATCGGCGCAGCGATCCATGAAGCGGAACATGTCCATGACGCAGGTGGTGCCGCCTTTGAGCGCTTCGAGGTAACACAAGCGGGCCGAGTGGTAGGCGTCCTCTTCGGTGAGCGCCCGGTGTTCGAGCTGGTAGTGCGGCAGCCATTCCATCAGCGGCATGTTCTCCGTCACACCGCGCATCAGGCTGGAATGGGAGTGGGCATCCACGAGACCGGGAATCAGCACCTTGCCGCGACCGTCCACCACCGGGCAATCCGCCGGCAGCTCAATGGCCTCGGACGGTCCGACGGCGCGAATGCGGTCGTCTTCCACGAGGACGGTGGCATCCGGGATGACGGTGTTATGGGGATCGACCGTGAACACAGCCGCGTGGGCGATGGCGAAACGGGACATATCACATCACTCCGGCCGGACCGGCGGGTCCAGATCGACGGTATCGCAGTTGTCCCCCGGGCCGCGACGGTCCACCACCAGGAAGTCCGCGTCACGGTTCACCGGCAGCAGCGGCGCGTGCCAAGTGCCGGCGTGATAGTTCACACCCTGCCCCGGCTCGGCCCGGAAGACGCGAACCTGCGCCGGATCGAAGTCGCCCGGCGGCGCCACCACCACCCAGTAAGGCTGCTCGCCCAGCGGCATGAACGCCTGACTGCCCTGCGGGTGACGCTCCATCAGGTCGATCAGCAACGGTTCCAAAGGCTGGCCGCGGAAGATGGAAATAATCGCATCGGCGCCCTCGCCCAGTGTTTCCACCGCCGCCAGCGCGTGAAAACGTTCGGTGCGACCGGCGTTGATGGGGAACGAGGCCGAACCCTCGGCCTGAATCACGTCACCAAAGGGCGCAAATGCTTCACGGGTCAGCGGTTGGACCGAAACGGTTCGCGGGCTGCTCATTTTACCGCTTTCCCCCAGAGACGGACCCGGCTGATCCCGCCGTCGGGAATGCTGTTCACCCGGATGTGGGTGATCGCTCCCAGGTCGTTCAGTTCGCTGAATTCATGGATCGCGTCGGCCGTCAGCGGCTGCTCGTCGAGCAGGGTCTCCCAGAACATGCTCTGGGTGATGATGGACTGGGGCGTGCCCTGCTCCACACAGGCGGCCTGAATCGAGACGCGGTCCGGAAAGTTGCCCTTGAAATGGGCGGTGTCGATCTCGAGGCCTTCGGCGATGCCCTTGTGGCCCAGCTTGAGGATGCACCACTCGTTGCCCGGTTCACGGCGGCGGCGGGTTTCCCAGCCATCGCCCATGTTGATGCCCCGGCCCGGGCGCAGCAGCTTGCGCGGCTCGCCGTAGTGCGCGTCACTCCAGGCCACCTGATCGCCGCCGTTGGCCAGTGCCAGCAGGTCCAGGCGTTCGTCGGCGCTGCGGTTGTCCCAGTCGCAGAACGGCTGGCCGTAGACCCGGAAACGGGCCATGCCGCCGTCGGGCCAGATGTGCAGCCGCAGGTGGGTCCAGGGGCCGGAAGCGGCCAGTGTTTCAAAGCGATGGTCGTTACCGGACAGGGACACCGCCGGGAGGATTTCCTGCCACTCTGCATCGTTGTCCGGATCGCTGTCCGGTGACCAGCAGGCCTCGACGGACGCCGCCGGGGCGAAGTTGCCGGTGAAGAAGCTGGTGTCGAAATCCACCCCGTGCAGCACGCCGGGCATCGCCAGGCGAACGATGCACCAGTCGTGGCCCGTGTTGCGACGGCGGCGGGTTTCCCAGCCGTCCATCCACTTGCCGTGGTCGTCGTACTTGTCCGGGTAGAAGCGCGCGGGTTCCGGGTCCAGCATGCGATCGCGCGGGGCGAAGAATTCGTCGGTGACCCAGGTGACCTCGGCGCCGAGGCTGCCGTCGGCGAGGTTCAGGTAGTCCCGGGAAAAATCAGGCCCTTCGATGATCGGGGCGATTTGTACATCACTCATGTTGTGTTGGCTCTTTAGTTTTGGAGTGGTCTTCGTTCCCTCTCTCCAAACCTCTCTCCCTCCAGGGGAGAGAGGCTTAATGGCCGGCGAACTCGAAGCAGGCCTATAAGCTCCCCTCTCCCCTGGAGGGAGAGGGGCCGGGGGAGAGGGGGAGCAGGCCAAAGGCCTGCCCAACTCCCAATTGGTTCCTGGTTCCTCAAGCCGGCCGGTACGGATGCTCCGCCTTCCAATGCCGCGCAATATCCAACCGCCGGCAAATCCAAACCTGATCGTGCTTCTGGATGTAGTCGAGGAACCGCTGCAGGGCCCGGAAGCGACCCGGCCGACCGACCAGCCGGCAGTGCAGCCCGACGGACAGCATCTTCGGCGTTTCGGCGCCTTCCTCGTAAAGCACGTCGAACGCGTCCTTCAGGTACTGGAAGAACTGCTCGCCGGAGTTGAAGCCCTGGTTGGTGGCGAAGCGCATGTCGTTGGTGTCCAGCGTGTAGGGCACCACCAGGTGCGATCTCTGCTCGCCGTCGCGGGTCTCGACGGTGGTCCAGAACGGCAGGTCGTCGCCGTAGTAATCGCTGTCGTATTCAAAACCGCCGGTTTCCACCACCAGACGGCGGGTGTTCGGGCTGTCGCGGCCGGTGTACCAGCCCAGCGGGCGGTTGCCGGTCAGTTCGGTCTGGATGGCGATGGCCTGCTCCATGTGCTCCCGCTCGCGGGATTCCTCAACGTCCTGGTAATGGATCCAGCGCAGGCCGTGACAGGCAATCTCGTGGCCATCGTCGATAAACGCCTGGGTGACCTCCGGGTTGCGCTGCAGCGCCATGGCCACGCCAAACACCGTCAACGGCAGGTCACGCTTTCTGAACTCGCGCAGGACACGCCAGACACCGGCGCGGGAGCCGTACTCGTAGATCGACTCCATGCTCATGTGCCGGTCCGGATAGGGCTGCGCGCCGATGATCTCGGACAGGAACATCTCGGAATGGCTGTCCCCGTGCAGGACGCAGTTTTCACCGCCTTCCTCGTAATTCAGGACAAACTGCACCGCAATGCGCGCTTTTCCCGGCCAGTTGGCCTTGGGAGGTTCCGCGCCATAGCCGCGCAGATCGCGGGGGTAATGCTCACTCATGGTCATGGGTCTTGGGCTCCAATCCGCAACCACGCAGGATCACGCCGGTGAGGAAGTTGGCGGCGTGCTCGAAATCCTGCGCTTCGTATTCGGCCTTGTTCTCCACCATCAGGATCTGGACCTGGAAGTCCGCGTAATGCTGGGTCGAGGACCAGATCAGGAAGATGAGCTGCACCGGATCGACCGGCGCCATGCGGCCGTCATCGATCCACTGCTGAATCACTTTGGCCCGTCCCCGCACCCATTCGCGCATGTTGGTGCGCAGGTGGTCCTTGAGGAAGGGCGCACCCTGGATGATCTCCTGGGCAAACAGGCGGGACGCCATGGGGTGTTGGCGGGACATCTCCACCTTGGTCCGGATGAAGGTTTCCAGTGCCTCCGCCGGATCGTCGTCCGGGCTGATTTCGGAGAACACGGCATTCCAGCGGCTCATGATGTCGTCGAACAGCGCCGAATAGATGCGCTGCTTGTTGCTGAAGTAATACAGCACGTTGGACTTGGGCAACTCCGCCCGCTCGGCGATGTTCTGGATCGTGGCCCCGCGGAAGCCGTGGTGGGCAAACTCCTCCTCGGCGGCGGCGATGATCCGTTCCCGATTCTTCTCCCGAATGCGTCCCGGACGGTATCGACGTGTCCGGCCTTTCTCCGGTGTGTCCTCGATCTCGTTGATGTTCGCTTCAGGTTGCAGAGTCATGGGCATCCATCGCTGTCTGGGCGGGGGAGCCCGCCATCGGACTCCCCCGGGTTGGCGTTAGAAGTGGAACTTCACAAGGGCACTGACCGCGCTCTCGGTCCCGTAAATGTCATCATCACCGACTCCGTACTTGTTGTTCCAGTAGGAGTACTCGATACCGGCATACAGCACGCCCGGATTGCCGGTGAAGTTACCCAGGTCCAGCTTGAACTGGGGATTGAAGTGCATCTCGGACGCGTGATCTCCTTCGGCCGTTGACCAGTCCATATAGCCGTCGAACAGGAATCGCGCGGGGCCCACTTCGAACGGCGAGCCCCAGGTGACGGTCAGCTGCCAGTCGTTGTCCGGATCGCTGAATCCGGCGGCACTGCTGTTGTTACTGGCATAGTACCCAACGGTGTTGAAGTACTGGAAGCCGGGCAGATCCCAGGACAGACCGAAGCCCGTCAGGATGTTGTTCTGTTCCGGGGCACCGCCGTACTCATAGGTGCCGGCCAGGTAGACGTCCTTCACCGGACCGAAGCTGAGATCATTCCCGGTGAGCCAGCCGAGGCTCAGTGAGGGCGAGAACTCGCCATAGACGTTGTCGTTGCCCTTATCCGGTCCGCGACCGTGATTGCGGTCAAAGAACAGGAAGGTCCCGCCCCAGTCGTGCGCCGTAACGTTCTCGAAGGTGAAGACGGTGTCTTCCTCCTGACGGTCGCCGTACGCTTCATAGTCGGCGCTGTGCAGCAGTGAGATGCTGGAGTCCGAAAAGAACTTTTCCGCGTGGGCCGCCGGCATACAGGCCGCCGTTACACAGGTCACTAGCAGTGTTTTACGAAGTGCATTCATGGTCGAAGTATCCTCTGTCATTTATTTTGCGGCGGTTCGGAGAGCCCCCTGAGTCGCCTTTTTCATCGTTGGCAGTGGCATTTTTCGTTATTGAAACTTGTCTACTCGCAAGCTTGTCGGGGCGGCCGTTACATTGACGGCCTCCCATTTCTTCTTTCCTAACGACTGGGCCGCCAGGGTTGACCGATGGACAGCGGCGTATGCAGCCGCGTCCGGGTCGGGTTCGCCGAAAGCAGGACCAGTACGATCACTGTCACCACGTACGGCAGCATGGCCAGCAGTTCCGGTGAGATGTCCCAGCCGAAGCCCTGCAACACCAGGTGCAGGATGCTGGCGAGGCCGAACAGGTAGGCGCCCAGCAGCACCCGCACCGGCCGCCAGGTGGCGAACACCACCAGCGCCAGGGCGATCCAGCCGCGGCCGGCGGTCATGCCCTCTGTCCACAGCGGCGTGTAGGCCAGGGACAGGTAAGCCCCCGCCAATCCCGCCATGGCACCGCCGAAGCTGACCGCCAGGTAGCGGATCAGCAGCACCGGCAGGCCGTTGGCGTTGGCCGATTCCGGCGATTCACCCACCGCCCGCAACAAAAGGCCTCCCCGGCTGTGGCGCAGGAAGACATAGACCGCCACGAAAAGCCCCAGGGAGACGTAAACCAGCAGGTCGTGATTGAACAGGACCGGGCCCAGCACTGGGATGTCGCTAAGGAACGGGATCGGCAGTTTGGTGAAACCGTCGATGGTCTTGCCCACGAAATCGGTGCCGACGAAGGCGCTCAGACCCGTGCCAAAGATGGTCAGGGCCAGACCGGCGGCGTACTGGTTCGCCGCCAGGGTAATGGCCATGAAGCCGAACAGCAGCGACATCCCCACCCCGGCGGCCATGCCGGCGACCACGCCGACCAGCAGGCTGCCGCTGGCGTAAACGCCAGCGAATCCGGCCACCGCGCCGATCAGCATCATGCCTTCCTGACCGAGGTTGAGGACGCCGGAGCGCTCGCAGATCAGTTCCCCCAGCGCGACGATCAGCAGCGGGGTGCCGGCCACCACAGTTGCAGCGAGAATATTGACGATCATGTCGGGACTCATCTCAGCTCTCCTGTGTGGCCAGTGGGGTGTTGGAACCGGCCGACGCCGACACGTGTTTGCGGGTCAGGCGTATCCGGTAGTGGATAAAGGCGTCGCAGGTGAGCAGGTAGAACAGAAGCAGCCCCTGGAACAGGCCGGTCATGGCCTTGGGCAGGTTCATGCCGATCTGCATCATCTCGCCCCCCAGAAACGTCAGCGCCAGCAGCGCACTGGCCAGGATCAGGCCGATCGCCCGCATGCGGCCGAGGAAGACAACGATGATGGCGGTGTAGCCGTAGCCCGGTGACACCTGCGGAATCAGCTGCCCGATCGGGCCGGTCACCTCGGAGGCCCCGGCCAGACCGGCCATGCCACCGGCCACCAGAAAGGCGAACCAGATCAGCCGCTTGCGCGGGAAGCCGGCGAATTCGGCGGCCTTGTGATCTTCCCCCAGCACCTTGAGCTGGAAGCCGATAAACGTGCGGGCGAACAGCACGCCCACCGTAACCGCCGCCAGCAGGGCGAACAGCAGGCCGATGTGCAGACGCGTGCCGGGAATCAGCATCGGCAGCAGGGCCGCGTTCCCAAACATCGCCGACTGCGGGAAGCTGAAGCCGTACGGATCCTTCAACGGCCCGTGCACCGCATACAGCAGCAGGTTCAGGGCGATGTAGTTGAGCATGATGGTGGTGAGGATTTCATTGCAGTGGAAATGCGTCTTCAGGAACGCCGCAATCGCCGACCACAGGGCGCCGCAGGCAATACCGGCCAGCAGCACCACCGGCAGGATCCAGAACCCGGAGCCTTCACCAAACTGCAGGGCCGCGATCGTGGCGCCCACTGCCCCCATCAGGAAATGGCCTTCCGCCCCGATGTTCCAGATCTTGGCACGGTAACAGATGGTCAAGCCGGCGGCGCACAGCAGCAATGGCGCAGCCTTCAAACCCAGTTCGGCCACGCCCACGGCGTCGCTGATCGGGACGATAAAGAACAGGCGCAGGCCTTCCAACGGGTCACGATCGAGGCCCAGGAAGATCAGAAAACCGGTGATGATGGTCAGCACCAGCGCCAGCAACGGCGACAGGTATTCCATCAGGCGGGAATCCACCGGGCGGCGTTCAAGCGACAGCATGGTTCACCTCCCCGGCCGCATCGGCAAAATCGCCGGCCATCCACTGCCCCAGCTGTTCAATGCTGAGGGATTCGGTAGGCACGAGCGGCGACAGCCGCCCGCCACAAATCGCACCCATGCGGGTACAGAGCTGGAACAGTTCATCGAGATCCTCGGAAATCAGCAGGACGGCCGCCCCCTTGTCGCGCAGCTCCACCAGCACCTGATGGATGGCCACCGCGGAGCCCACGTCCACACCCCAGGTGGGGTGGGAGGCCACCAGTAGTTTGGGCGCCTGCAGCGCTTCCCGACCGATAATGAATTTCTGGAGATTGCCGCCGGACAGGCTGCGTGCCGTGGCCTCGATGCCGTCCGACTTCACCTGAAAACGCTCGCGCACGCGGGTGGCATACTCGCGGACCTTGCGATAGGCCACCCAGCCTTTGCTCACCATCCCCTGGGCGGAGGCCGTCAGCAGCGTATTGTCCACCAGAGACAGGTCCGGGACGGCTCCACGGCCCAGCCGTTCTTCCGGCACCACCGCAATCCCGGCCCGGCGCCGCGCGTCCGGTCCCATTTGACCGACCGCCTGCCCGTCGAAGCGAATCTGCTCCGCCGGAGTCTGGTATTCACCCGACAGGGCGCGCAACAACTCGTCCTGGCCATTACCGGCCACCCCGGCGATGCCCACGATCTCACCGGCCCGCAGTTCCATGGTGATGTCACGCAGGGCGGTGCCGAAGGGGTCGTCGTTGACGTAACTGAGCCCACTCACTTCCAGCAGCGGCGCACCCGGTGAGGCGGGCGGCACATCGGTGCTGAGCGGGGTTTCGTCGCCGACCATCAGGCGGGCGATGGCGTCGGTCGAGGTTTCGGTGGGATCGCATTCACCGGTGACCTTGCCGTTGCGCAGGACGGTGGCGTGATGACACAGGTCGCGCACCTCCTGCAGCTTGTGGCTGATAAACAGGATGCTGCAGCCCTCGCTGGCCAGCTGGCGCAGGGTGCGGAACAGGTCGGCGACTTCCTGCGGGGTCAGCACCGAGGTGGGCTCGTCGAGAATCAGCAGGCGGCTGTCCTGGATCAGGCAGCGCACGATCTCCACCCGCTGGCGTTCGCCGGTGGACAGGCTGTGCACGTGGCGGCGCGGGTCCAGCGCCATGCCATAGTGGGTCGACACGTCGCGGATGCGCGCTTCGAGCTTCTTGCGATCCCTGGCCTCGCTGGCCGGCAGACCCAAGGCGATGTTCTCGGCAACGGTCAGCGTCTCGAACAGGGAGAAATGCTGGAAGACCATGCCAATTCCTAGCTGTCGGGCATGGGCCGGACCTTGCAAGGTCAGCTTTTCACCGTCCCAGTAAAGGGTGCCCTCGTCCGGCTGGATGACCCCGTAGATCACCTTCATCAGGGTGCTCTTGCCAGCCCCGTTCTCACCCAGCAGGGCGTGGATCTCACCGGGCGCCACCGTCAGGTCGATACCGTCGTTGGCCCGGCAACCAGGGTACTCCTTGACGATGTTCTCCAGACGTAGCCGTGCCGCTGCCGTCATTATTGAACCTCTTTCGTGTAATAAACTGACCAGACAATCAACATTTCGTGATTCAGCAATTTGCTTGCCAACTGGCGAGAAAAAATCATTTTTCTATAAACTCGACTAGTTGGTCAGAAAATTGCAAAACTCCGGTCAGGGAGTGAATTGAGTAACGGCCATCCGCCCGTTACGCCAAGCAGACCGCCCCGCCCGACCGCCCTGCACGATGCGGCTCAACGGGCCTGGAAGGTGGCCATAATACGCAAGATGGTGAGACCCGTGATCGAATTTTCTCTCAATGGCGAGCCCCGAAAGTTAACGGATACTGACCCAAATCTGAGCATTCTGGAATGGTTGCGCACCAAAATGCGCCTGACCGGCACCAAGGAAGGCTGCGCCTCCGGCGACTGTGGCGCCTGCACCGTGAGCATCGGTGTCCTTGATCCCGGCGCCCGCGCACTGCGCTATGAGTCGGTGAACAGCTGCATCGCAATAGTGGGCAGCCTGCACGGGAAACATCTGGTGACCGTGGATGTCTTAAAGGAAGAACCTGCCCATCCGGTCCAGAAAGCCATGATCGAGTGTCACGGGGCACAATGCGGGTTCTGCACGCCGGGTATCGTCATGTCCCTGTTCACCCTGCACACGGCACGTCAGGCGGATGCCAACCGGCTGGCCACGCCGCCCAGTCATCACGAGCTGCTGGAGGCGCTCGCGGGCAACCTGTGCCGCTGTACCGGCTACCGCCCCATCATCGAAGCCGGCCGGCGCGCCTGCGTCGAGACCTGGACACCGGGTGAGACCGGCAAACGCTTCAGCGGGCCGGACTGGCTGCAGGACGGCGCCATGATCGCGGCTCTGCAACGCATCAACGGCGAGAAGGGCAGCCTCCGGGACGACCACGGCCGGCGCTGCGACCTGCCGCAAACCCTGGACGAGCTGCGCACCCTGCGCGCGCAGTATCCGGAAGCCCGCCTGATCGCCGGCGGCACCGACCTGGCGTTGGAGATCACCCAGCAACTCAAGGATCTCGATCATCTGATCAGCGTGGAGCGTGTGGCTGAGCTGCAGCAACTCACAGAGGAAGACGATCACCTCTATCTCGGTGCCGGACTAACGTATCGCCAACTCAACGAGGTCCTGCCGACCCACTGGCCGCATTTTGCACCGTTACTGGAACGTCTGGGATCGTTACAGATCCGGAATCGCGGCACCCTCGGCGGGAATATTGGTAACGCCTCCCCCATCGGCGACATGCCCCCGGCCCTGATCGCCCTGGACGCCGAGCTGGAACTGGACAGCCTGGACGGCGTGCGTCGCATTCCACTGGCCGATTTCTTCAAAGACTACAAGCAGACTGACCTGCAGCCCCATGAATTCATCCGCGGCGTGCGGGTACCGCTACCCAAGGCCAACGAGCACCTGCTGCTGTACAAGATTTCCAAGCGTCTGGACGACGACATCTCCGCCGTACTGGGCGCGTTCTGGCTGCACATCGAAGAGGACACCGTGAGTGACTGCCGACTCGCTTTTGGCGGGATGGCCGCCATCCCCAAACGGGCGAGCGCCGCCGAGCAAGCCCTCCAGGGCCAGCTGTGGAACGAGGCCACCGTATCGGCCGCCATCGCAGCGTTGGCCAGCGACTTCAAGCCCATGTCGGACGTGCGAGCGTCCGCCGAATACCGCCAGCAGGTCGCCGGCAACCTCCTGCAACGCGCCCTGCTGGAAACCGGCAGCCATTTCGATTCCGCCTTTCCCCTGACGGTGACCGACTATGCGTAAACTCCCCGAGAACGTGATCCAACCGCCGGCGAGCGCACGCGGCACCGCCGGCTCGAAGATTGCCCACGACAGCGCCTGGAAGCACGTCAGCGGCCAGGCCCGCTACATCGACGATCTGCCGGAGCCGCCCGGCCTGCTGCACGCCACCGTCGGCCAGAGCACCCAGGCCCACGCCCGCATCAAGTCCATGGACCTGAGCGCCGTGCGCGCCTATCCCGGCGTGGAAGCCGTGCTAACCGTTGACGATGTGCCCGGCCACACCGACATTGGCCCGGTCTTTCCCGGTGATCCGATCCTGGCTGGCGATCTGGTGGAATTCATCGGCCAGCCCCTGTTTGCGGTGGCGGCCACCTCCCTGCGCGCCGCGCGCCAGGCCGCCAGACTGGCGAAGGTGGAATACGAGCCGCTGGAACCGGTGCTGACCACGAAAGACGCGCTGGCCAAACAGTTCTTCGTTCGCCCCTCGCACACCCAGGAACGCGGCGTTCCGGACAAGGCGCTGGCCGCAGCCCCGCATCGCCTGCAGGCGGAGATGCACGTAGGCGGGCAGGAACACTTCTACCTGGAAGGCCAGGCCTGCCTGGTGGAACCCACCGAGGACGCCGGCGTGTTCGTGCACACCTCCAGCCAGCACCCGTCCGAGGTGCAGAAGCTGGTGGCCGAAGTGCTGGCGCTGCCGCTCCATGAGGTACAGGTGGAAGTGCGTCGCATGGGCGGCGGCTTCGGCGGCAAGGAAACCCAGGCGGCGCCGCTGGCCTGCATTTCCAGCCTGCTGGCCCGGCACACCGGCCGCCCGGTGAAATACCGCATGGCCCGGCCGGACGACATGGTGCAGACCGGCAAGCGCCACGACTTCTACAACACCTACGACATCGGCTTCGACGACGAGGGCATGCTCCACGGCGCCGACATCATGGTGGCCGGGCGCTGCGGCTACTCGCCGGACCTGTCCGACGCCATCGTCGACCGCGCCATGTTCCACGCCGACAACGCCTACTACCTGGACCAGGCCCGGGTGGTCGGTCACCGCTGCAAGACCCATACGGTATCCAACACCGCGTTCCGGGGCTTCGGCGGGCCGCAGGGCATGATGATCATCGAGCGGGCCATGGACGACATCGCCCGCCACCGCGGCCTCGACCCGCTGGACGTGCGCAAGCGCAACCTCTACGGCCCGGGCCGGGACGAGACCCATTACGGCCAGACCGTGGAACAGCACGTGCTGCCGGAGCTGATCGAGCAGCTGGAAGCCAGCTCGGACTACCGCGAGCGGCGCCTGGCCATCACCGAGTTCAACCACCGCAGCCCCGTGGTCAAACGCGGCCTCGCTCTGACGCCGGTCAAATTCGGCATATCCTTCACCGCCAAACACCTGAACCAGGCCGGCGCGCTGGTGCACGTCTACACCGACGGCAGCATCCACCTGAACCACGGCGGCACGGAAATGGGCCAGGGCCTGTTCATCAAGGTCGCCCAGGTGGTGGCCTCCGCGTTCCAGGTGGACATCGACCGCATCAAGGTCTCCGCCACCCGCACGGACAAGGTACCAAATACATCACCTACCGCCGCCTCCTCCGGCTCCGACCTGAACGGCATGGCGGCGCTGGACGCCTGCGAGAAGATCAAGGCGCGGCTGGTGGACTTCGCGGTCGAGACGTATGGCGTGAGCGCCGACGAGGTCGAGTTCGCCAACAATCAGGTGCGCGTGGGCAAGGAGATCTTCCACTGGGCCGACTTCGTGCAGCAGGCCTATATGGCCCGCGTGTCGCTGTCCTCCTCCGGCTTCTACGCCACGCCCAAGATCCACTACGATCCGGAGACCGGCAAGGGCCGCCCGTTCCTGTACTACGCCAACGGCGCAGCCTGCTCGGAAGTGGTGGTGGACACCCTGACCGGCGAATACCGGGTGGTTCGCACGGACATCCTCCACGATGTGGGCCAGTCCCTGAACCCGGAAATCGACATCGGCCAGATCGAGGGCGCCTTTATCCAGGGCATGGGCTGGCTGACCACTGAGGAGCTGATGTACAGCGACCAGGGCCAGCTGATGACCACCGGACCGGCAACCTACAAGATCCCGGCGGTGTCCGACGCGCCGGAGGATTTCCGGGTGTCCCTGCTGCCTCACAGCCCCAACCGCGAAGCCACGGTGTTCCGTTCCAAGGCCGTGGGTGAGCCGCCGCTGATGCTCGGCATCTCGGTCTGGTGCGCCCTGCGGGATGCCGTCGCCAGTCTGGCGGACTACCGTTACAGCCCGCCCTTCGACAGCCCGGCCACGCCGGAGCAGGTTCTCACGGCCGTCACCGCCACCCGGCGGTGGCTGGCCGACAACGGAGGCGATTCCTCATGCAAAAGCGCCTGACCTGGTACGAAGCCGTGGCCGACTGCGAGCGGCGCGGTGAACCCTACGTGCTGGTTACCGTGCTGGGCGTCACCGGCTCGGTGCCACGCGAGCCCGCCAGCAAGATGGTGGTTACCGGCGAGCAGAGCCACGACACCATCGGCGGCGGCCACCTGGAGTACCGCATCATCGCCAGCGCCCGGGAGCGTCTGGCCGCCCGGGACTACACCTGCGAGATGGCCCATTTCCCGCTGGGCGCCAGTCTCGGTCAGTGCTGTGGCGGCAGTGTCGCGGTTCTGATGGAAGGTCATGCCGGCGGTGACGGCCGGCTGGTGGTGTTCGGCGCCGGGCACGTGGCGAAGTCTCTGATCACCATCATGGGCGAGCTGCCCTGGCAGATCACCTGGGTGGACAGTCGCGCCGACAGTTTCCCGGACGAGCTGCCGGTGAACGTGCGCCGCCATCACACGGACGATCCGGCGGGCGACGCCGCCGCGCTGGCCGACGGCGCCCACGTGGTGATCCTGACCCACAATCACCAGTTGGATTTCGACCTGTGCCGCACGCTGCTGGACGCGGACAACGCCGCCTCCATCGGCCTGATCGGCTCCGACACCAAGGCGGATCGCTTCCGCCAGCGGCTGGCCCACCGCGGCTACAGCGACGCGCAGATCAACAGCATCCGCTGCCCGGTCGGCCGGCGCGACGTGCCGGGCAAGCGACCCATGGAAGTCGCGGTGTCGATTTCCGCCGAGTTGCTGGGCCTGGCGGCCGAGGTCACGGACAAACCGGCCCGCCGCGGCCTGTCCTGGTCCAACCTGAAAACCCTGATGCGGGAAGACGCCGATCCGGCAACCGCATCAAACCCGAAGCTGGAGAACTGAATGTCCCTGGAATCTCTCAACGCGATGAGCGCGACCGAGGCCGCCGACACCCTGCGCACCTGCTGCGCCGCTGACCGCTGGGTCGAGGGCATGGTTGCCGCCCGTCCGTTTGCCGACCGCGACGACCTGCATCGCAAGGCGGAAGCGCTTTGGCCGACGATGACCGAGAGCGACTGGCTCGCAGCGTTCGACGCCCATCCCAAGATCGGCGACGTGAAGAGCCTCAAGGCCAAGTACGCCAACACCCACGCCCTGGCCAGCGGCGAGCAGTCCTCTACCGCCGTGGCGAGCGATGACGTGCTGCACCGGCTGAAGGACGGCAACGACGCCTATCACGAGAAATTCGGCTTTATCTTCATCGTCTGCGCCACTGGCAAATCCGCCGATGAGATGCTGGCCCTGCTGGAAGCGCGCCTGCCCAACACCCGCGCGCAGGAGATCGAGAACGCCGGCCGCGAGCAGGCCAAAATCACCCACCTGAGACTGGATAAACTGGTATGAGCGAACGCAGCCCGATTACGACCCACATCCTTGACCTCGGCAGCGGCTACCCCGCCGAGGGCGTCGTCGTGACCCTCGAGCAGCAGGACGGCGACGGCTGGACCCAGGTGGCCAAAGGCACGACCGACAGCGACGGCCGCATCGGAAAGTGGTTCAACGGCCCGCTGGTGACCGGCCTGTACCGCCTGACCTTCGCCACCGGCGACTACTTCCAGGCCTACGGCAAGGACTGTTTCTACCCCCAGGTGACCATCGACTTCTCCGTCAGCGGTGACCAGGACCACTACCACGTGCCCCTGCTGCTGAACCAGTGGGGCTACTCGACGTATCGCGGGAGCTGATCACCATGGCGTCAACGCAACCGGTGCAGGCCTACCGGGGCCGGCTGCTGCATTTCCTGGCCGATCCCGGCCTGGAGACACCGGCGGATAACAGCTACGAGTGGTTCGAGGACGGGCTGCTGGTAATCGAGAACGGCCGGGTTAAAGCCGTGGGGGCCGCCGAGGCGCTGCTCGGCACGCTGTCGGAAGGCACGCCGGTCGAGCACTGGCCGGAGCACGTGATCCTGCCCGGTTTTATCGACACCCACGTGCACCTGCCCCAGCTCGGGGTGATCGGCAGCTACGGTGCCCAGTTGCTGGATTGGCTGGAGACCTACACCTTCCCGGCGGAAATGCGCTTTGCCGAAACCGACTGGGCGAAGAGTCAGGCAAACCTGTTTCTGGACCAGCTGCTGCGCCACGGCACCACGGCCGGGCTGGTGTTCTGCACCTCTCACCCGCAATCGGTGGACGCCCTGTTCGAGGCCGCCGAAGCCCGTGGCCAGGCCATCACCGCCGGCAAGGTGATGATGGACCGCCACGCGCCGGAAGGGCTGTGCGACGAGGCCGAGAGCAGCTACCGGGACTGCCAGGCGCTGATCGACCGCTGGCACCACAACGGCCGGCTGCAATACGCCGTGACCCCACGCTTTGCGCCCACGTCCACCCCGCGTCAACTGGAGCTGGCCGGCAAACTGGTGGCGGACAACCCGGGCGTACTGATGCAGACCCACTGGGCCGAGAACAAGGCGGAAATCGCCTGGGTGAGCGAGCTGTTCCCGGACCGGGCCGATTACCTGGACGTCTACGCCCACTACGGCCTGCTCACTGACCGTGCGGTGCTGGCCCACGGCATCCACATCAACGACGGTGATCGCCAGCGGCTGGTGGAAACCGGCGCGCGCATCGCCTTCTGTCCGACCTCAAACACCTTCCTCGGCAGCGGCCTGTTCGACCTGCGCAGCGCCCATCAGGCGGGCGTCACCCTGAGCCTGGCCACGGACGTGGGCGGCGGCACCAGCCTGTCGTTGCTCAAGACCATGGCCGAGGCCTACAAGGTCTGTCAGCTGCGCGAGCAGGCACTGACGCCCTTCCAGGCGTTCTACCTGGCCACCCTGGGCAACGCGAAAGCGCTGCACCGGGACGACGAGATCGGCAACTTCGCCCCCGGCAAGGTCGCCGACTTCGTACTGCTGGATACGGACGCCACCCCCATGCTGAGCCTCAAGCAGCACAGCACCAGCCTGCGCGACAGGCTGTTCGACCTGATGATCCTGGGCGACGACCGGGTCATCCAACGCACCTACATTGCCGGCCAGTGTCGGTTCGATCGGGATGCAGACCCTATTTCAGAGAAAGGAGTAACCGATGGCCGCGTACCTCAGTGAATGGCTCAGCCTGCTCATCCGCTGGTTCCATGTGATTGCAGGCGTCGCCTGGATCGGGGCGTCGTTCTATTTCATCTGGCTGGATAACCACCTGGAAGATCCGCCCGAGTGGAAGAAAAAAAAGGGCATCAAGGGCGACCTGTGGGCCGTCCACGGCGGCGGCTTCTACGAAGTGGCCAAGTACAAGCTGGGGCCCGAGAAAATGCCCGGCATCCTGCACTGGTTCAAGTGGGAGGCCTACAGCACCTGGCTCTCCGGCACCGCGCTGCTGTTCTCGGTGTACTACTTCGGCTCCAGCAGCTACCTGATCGACAACTCCAAGGTAGAACTGACCACCCTGTCTGCCGCGCTGATCGGCCTGGGCTTTATCGGCGGCATGCTGCTGATCTACGAGCTGCTGATCCGCAGCCCGCTGGCGAAGAACGGGATGGCCTTTGGCGCCGTACTGTTCGTCCTGCTGGTCGCGGTGGACTGGGCGCTGTTCCACATCTTTGCCGGGCGCGGCGCGTTCATCCACGTCGGCGCGGTGATCGGCACCATCATGGTGGGCAACGTGTTCCTGGGCATCATGCCGTCCCAGCGGGCGCTGGTGGAAACGGTGGAACAGGGCCGGGAACCGGACGCGCGGGTGGAGCGCCTCGCGGCGCTGGCCAAGCTGCGCTCGACCCACAACAACTACCTCACCCTGCCGATCATCTTCATCATGATCAGCAACCACTACCCGATGCTGTACGGGCATCCGGAAGGCTGGATGATCCTGGCGGCGATCGGCTTCATCACGGCCTTCGCGCGGCACTTCTTCAACCTGAAGCACCGGGGCGTCTACCAGCCGTCGATTCTCCTGGCCTGCGGCATCATGACCGTGATCCTGATCGGCGTGATCGCCCCGCCCACCGGCAAGCAGGCGGAAGCCGCCGCCACGAACGCGGACGCGCCCAAGGTGGCCGATACCGACATCCGCCAACTGGTGGATACCCACTGCTCGGCGTGTCACGCCAAGGACCCCAGCAACCCGGCCTTCCAGGCACCGCCCGCGGGCATAGCGTTCGACTCGCTCAAAGCGGTGAAGGACCACAGCGCCCAGATCATGCAGGCGGCGGTGAACAGCCAGTACATGCCGCTGGGCAACACCACCGGCATGACGGAAAAGGAACGGAAGGAGCTGGGTAGCTGGCTGCAGACCCAGAAGTAACGGCCCGGGGCGTCCATGTAGCAGACGCTTCAGCTTCTGAGGCGCCGTCAGGTGCCTTTTTTGAGGAAGGCTGGGCTCGGTAAGACTGCGCCCTCGAGCCGGAAGCCAATGGACACCCTTGCCTACGCTGCATTAGACGGCCGTCCCTGGCCGGCTAATGCGACCGGGACGTCCTTGCCCCTCCTTCGGCAAGGGCATCCATTCGCTTCTTTCTGACTTAGGCGTTATCGCCACAGATGATTTGGCAAACCTCACAGCCCGCTCCTAAATTCCGTCAGGCAATACAAAGCGCCATACCTCCCCAAGTATCCGCGAAAACTCCCTCTCCCCTCGCGGGAGAGGGTCGGGGAGAGGGGGAAGCGTCAACAGACGCTCCTTTTGCTGGTTGAAAGGGGCTGGTGACTCCCAGCGAGGCTCTCGCCTCGTCCCCTCTCTCCAAACCTCTCTCCCACAAGGGGAGAGAGGCTTTCCCTCCGAGTCGTCCCGACAATGCGTGCCGCAGACGGACGTCCTGACACAAAAAAGCCCGCACCTCCCGGCACGGGCTTCCTCACTTTCACAACGATCTACATCTTCCCGGCAAAGTTCGCGTTGATCCGCTGCAACAGGTAATCCCGTGCTGATATTTCGGGATACTTCTGCTCCGGCCCCTGGATCATGACGTCCTTATTGGCCTGGCAGAAGAACGCCATGCTGTAGCGCGGGCCCTGGTATTCGCCGGCCCGGGGCATGCGCACGCGGTGCAGGGTGGACTTGAGTTTGTCGTCGCTCCAGCGCATCAGCATGTCGCCGATGTTGCAGGTGATGACGTCGTCGCGCGGGACCACGCTGGTCCATGCCTGATCCGCACGACCCTGGGCGTCCTTTCCGGAACACACCTGCAGCCCGAACTGCCCTTCCTTCTGGAACACCATGGTCAAGCAGTCGAAATCGGTATGGGCGCCGGCGCGCCAGGTACCGGGCGGGTACTCGGCGCCCTCCGGCAGCGGCAGGTAATGCAGCAGCCGCAGGGTACTCTGGTACTCGGGCGAGCTGCGGTCGTGGGCGCGCGTGAAGAAGTCCCGCTCGAAGCCCAGGCGGTCGGCGAAGCAGGACAGGATATCCATGCCCACCTGCCAGGCCCGGTGTTCGAAATCCAGCATGATGCGTTGGAATTCCGGCAGGGTGGTCTGGCCCGGCCACAGGTCGTCCATGTAGGGCAACGTGATCTGGAAGGACTCTTTTTCATCGGCGGTGCCAGTCGAGGGACGCACCTGCGACTTGAACTCCCAGCCGGTATTCAGCCCTTCCTTGAGCGGGAATTTTACTTTGGTGTCGGCGTCCAGCGCAAAGAAGGCTTCGGCGGCCGAAAACGCCTCGCGCACCTTGCTCACCTCCAGACCGTGATTCACCAGTTGGAAAAAGCCCACCTCACAGGCGGCCTCCCATAGCTGTTCGGTGATCTCGGTGCGGCGCGCTTCAAAGTCGCTCAGGTCAATCATCGGGATCTGGCGATCGGTTTCCACACCCTCGCCGCCGATCGTGCTTTCAAATGCCAGTTCTTTCAGGCTGTATGCCTTGCTATTCGTCATGATGTTTCTCCAATGGCTTGGCGGGCTGCCCCGCCAGTGATTGGAGCAATGCCTGGCGAGGGATCGCCCCCTCGCCTGCCGCTTCTACTCCGTAACAGGACCGGCCGCCGCAGCAGCCAGTCCGCATTCAGGATTCCGGCATGAACGAGCGGTCCACCGCCGTTTCCGGATCAAACGAATCGACGGCGATGTGCTGCGCTTTGGCCGTCCATTCCCAGGTGGTGCCCAAACGCTTCGGATTGAACGCGCCCATGCCCTGCGCCTTGCTGACGTCGTTATAGACCAGCGGGCGAATCGAGCGGATGGTGGCCGCTGCCGTCTCCGCATCCACTTCAGGGACGACGTTATGAACGTCCTGTCCGCTTTCATCCGGGTGCGCCCAGGTGTAGTGGATCGCCTTGGCGTAGGCCTTCACGAACCGGCGCGCCACGTCGGGACGCTCCTTGAGGAAGCTCTCGCTGGCGATCACCGAGGTGGAGTAGAAGGCCAGCCCGGCGTCGTACCACGGCATCACGTTCAGTTCCTTGCCGGCCTGTTTCGCCATGGCCCGGTATTTTTCCGTGTCGGTGACCCAACTGATCACCACGTCCGTGCGACCGGTCAGCAGCATCGGATTGAGCGCACCCGGGTCGGTCTTGACCAGCTTGATGCTGTTCGCGTCGACATGGTTCACGTCCAGCAACAGCGGCAGGAACAGGTTGGACGAGGTGAAGGGCGAGGTGGCGATGGTTTTGTCGGCTACGTCCTTCACGCTGTCGATACCAGAGCCTTTTACCGTGAAGAACGCATGGGGCGCCTCGCTGAATACGGAATAGATGCCTTTGACCGGCACGTTATCCTGGGCCCGGGCGACCAGAAGCGACACCAGATCCGATAGACCGACGTCGGCCTGGCCGGTGACCAGTTTGGTGATGGCATCGGTGGAGCCGCGTCCTGACGCGATGGTGACGTCCAGGTCTTCGTCCGCGAAGTAGCCCTGCTCGAGGCCGACGTAGATGGGGGCTTTGTCACCGCCGGGCAGCCAGTCCAGTTGGAAGGTCACCTTGTCAGCGGCATGGCTCAATGAGGCACCGAGTGCCAGCGCAGCGAACGTCAGTGCACGAAGCCGTTTTGCTTTGATGGTCATGTCCTGTCTCCTTTGGACCTGCACCTGCAGGCCATCGTTCGAGGGAGGTGCGGACAGAACGGCGGGACGATCGGTATCGGGACATCGCACCAATCACGCCCGGCCGCGATGTGTCCAACACCCGCCGATGCGCGATGAGCAATGACCCGATCCTCCGGAGGAGAACCTGACTGCTTCTACTCAGTCACGTGCCCGGTCAGTTGCAGATGCCATGCCAGACATGGCGAGGCCGCGCCGGATCAGGCGAAACGCCGCAAGGGGCGGCAGGAACCCCGCGCCCCCTCGCACCATCCCGTCGCGAAAAACACCGTAGCGCTCCATATCGGGGCATTTTTTGCAGCACCGTTCCGTGGAAACGCCGAGGAATTGCAGGGCAGGATCTGGAGTGAAAGTTGCTACTGTCTCTCCCATCAACAAAACTGACCAGACAGACAGTTTTAAAACCACCCCACTCTGAGAGTAGAAGCGGTCAGGAGCTTTGCCGGCTCCGGGACATTGCTCTTTGCCCGATTAAGGAGCCCCTGATGCCCTACCTGATTCGCAACGCCACCGCGATCTTCTCACCCGACCAGCCGGATGCTACCGCCCTCCGCATCGACGGCAACCGCATCGCCGCCCTCGGTCGCGACCTCGATCCCCAGGTCGGCGATACCGTGATCGACGCCCGCGGCGGCATCGTCTACCCCGGCCTGGTCAACACCCACCACCATCTTGCACAGTCCATCCTCAAGGGCGTGCCCGAGGGGCTGAATCAGGGGCTCGGCGACTGGCTGGGTTCGGTGCCCTACCGCTTCTGGCCACAGATCACGCCGGAGCTGATGTACCACGCCGCCCGGCTGGGTCTGTATGAACTGCTGCGCTCGGGTACGACCACCTGCGCCGACCACCACTACCTGTATCACCGGGACACGCCGGACGAGTTGGAAGACGCCGTCTGGCAGGCGGCCGACGAACTGGGCATCCGCCTGGTGCTGTGCCGTGGCAGCGCGGTGGAGAAAGGCAGTCACAAGGGACTGGGCCGGCACAATATCGAACCGGAATCCACCGACCAGGTGATTGATCGCATGGAGCGCACCCGCACGCGCTATCACCAGACCGCCCCGGACGCGATGCGCCGGCTGGTGGTCGCTCCCACCAGCCTGATTCATTCCAGCCCGCCGGATTTCCTGAAAGAGATGGCCGCCTACGCCCGAGGGAACGGTCTGCGTATGCACTCCCACCTTCTGGAAGTCGGTTTCGATGAGGTGCAGGCCCGGGAGAAGTTCGACATGGCCGCCATCGATTATGCAGAGAGCTGCGATTTCCTGGGCCCCGATGTGTGGTTCGCCCACCTTGTGCAGAGCGATCCCCACGCCATTGAGCGGCTGGCCGCCACCGGCACCGGCATCGCCCACTGCCCCACCTCCAACTGCCGTCTTGGCAGCGGCGTGGCCCCGGTGATCGAGATGGCCGGAAAAAGCGTGCCCGTCAGCATCGGCGTGGACGGCTCTGCTTCGGCGGAGTCCGGCTCGATGCTGCAGGAATTGAACCTGACCTGGCTAATCCACCGCGCCCTGCACGGCCCGGACGCCACGACGCTGGAGCAGGTGCTGCAGTGGGGCAGTCGCGACGGCGCCCGCTTGCTGGGCCTGGAGGCCACCGGCGAGCTCGCGGTCGGTCAGGCTGCCGATCTGGCGATCTACGACATTGATTCACCGCGCTTTGCCGGCGTGCATACGCCCCTGTTTGCGCCGTTGATGTGTGGGGAGCCGGTGAGCGTGAGTCACAGCTTTGTGGACGGGAAGCCGGTGGTCGAGGACGGTTCGGTGCTGGGTCTGGATGAGCAGAAACTGGTTGAGAATGTTCGTGCCGGGCTTGCGGATCTGATGACCCGAGTAACCTGAAAACGGGCGCCTGTCGGCGCCTCCGAAGCTGTAGAGGGTGCTGCAAATGCGCATTGGCGTAGGTTGGGCTGACGCAGGAAGCCCAACAAACCGGGTTTGCGGCCCATCTCATCCAATCCAATGGCCGCCAAGCCTGTTTTCCAAAACACATGCTCCAAGCATGCCCACGATAACGGGGATGTCCGGTGTCCGCCTATTGTTGGGCTTCCCGCGTCAGCCCAACCTACCAGACTGATGCCCCGAGCGGCTTGACAACAGCCGCCTCTCGGCGCCTCCGAAGCCAAGGAGGTTTTTGCAAAAAGCCTGACCGAAATCGGTGGCATCCATTGGCTTCAGCCCCACGACCGATCCATCGTGCCGTTCGTCTCAAAAACCATGATTTCAGACACAAAAAAGGCCCGTCACATGCAGCTTCGGGCCTCAGACAGCGGTCGTTGGCGGAGCCAGGCTCCGCCTTGTCGTGTGTCTTACTGCGGGTAAGTCGCGGTCATCCCCTGAACGTACCAGTCCATGCTGGACAGCTGCTCGTGGGTGGCCACCTCGCCTTCCTTGATGCGCAGCTTGCCGTCCTGGTCGTAGATCGGACCGGTGAACGGGTGCAACTTCTCGGTGCGGATGGCTTCGATGGTGTCGTTGACCTTCTTGGTCTGCTCGTCGGTCAGACGGTCGCTCAGGCCCACGATCTTGATGTCGCCTTCCTTGATACCGCCCCAGTAGTCGGTGGACTTCCAGGTGCCGTCCATAACCTGCTGGACCGCCTGGATGTAGTAAGGCGCCCAGTCGTCTACGACAGACAACAGATGCGCATGCGGACCGAAATGGGACATGTCAGACGCCTGACCCACGGCCCACTTGCCGCGCTTCTCCGCCGCCAGCATGGCCGCCGGGCTGTCGGTGTGCTGGATGATCACGTCCACACCCTGATCCATCAGGGTGTTGGCAGCATCGGCTTCTTTCGCCGGATCGAACCAGGTGCTGACCCAGACCACTTTCAGTTCCACGTCCGGGTTCACTTTGCGCGCCGCCAGGAAGGTGGCGTTGATGTCGCGGATGACTTCCGGGATCGGGAAAGAGGCGATGTAGCCGATCTTGTTGGACTCGGTCACCAGGCCGGCAGCCGTGCCGCTGACGTAACGGCCTTCATAGGTCACGGACAGGTAGGTGCCCAGGTTCTTGGCGCGCTTGTAGCCCGTCGCGTGCAGGAACACCTTGTCCGGGTAGTCCTTGGCCACGCGCGCAATCGCGTTCATGAAACCGAAGGAGGTGGCAATGATCACGTCGTTGCCGGCCTGGGCCAGACGGCGCAGGGTCCGCTCGGCGTCCGCGCCCTCGTTGACGTTCTCAACGTAGGTGGTCTGTACCTTGTCGCCAAAATGCTCTTCCAGGGCCTTACGTCCCTGATCGTGCTGGTAACTCCAGCCGTGGTCACCGATCGGGCCCACATAGATAAAGCCGACTTTCAATGGATCTTCCGCAAAGGCGTGCATGGGGATAATCAGGGCCGCCAGCACAGCCAGTTTCTTTAAAAAGCGCATTCGCACCGTCTCCTGTTATGTCACTTTCTTTTATGAGCGACTCATTCGTGGCCCGTGAGTTTAACCTGACATCCGGAAAAGATAGCAGGCCCGGGCGAGAATCAGCACTGCGGAAATGCGGAGCAAAAAACTGGCCAACTGTTCAGGAAATTTATTACCAAGTACTCCGGGGAAGGACGAACTAATACGGCACAACCGACTTTAAACAACGCACCAGAAGTGCGCCCCCAGCTATGAACCATCCAGTTGTGCCCCGAAATATTTCACATCCTTTCGTCAGCCAACTCACGATGATGCGAATAGACCGCTTAATTGTGACAATCCGGACACCTTGGTCAATCAGGTGGATATGGACCCGGAAACAGCAATAGAAATTTAGCGGTAAAGATCATCGAACAGCGCATTCCATGGCTCACCCTCGTGCCAGTCGCCGCACCAACCGGTCAGATCGACACCACCTCATACAGGTCGGGTACGTCGGCTTTCCAGCCAAACCGCTCCTCAATCCTTCGGCGCATCAGATCACTGGCCAGGGGTTCGCCGTGCGTCAGGTAAACCTGCTCGGGTTTGAGCCGACCCTGGCCCAGCCAGTCCAGGATTTCCTGGTAGTCGGCGTGGGCCGACAGTGTGTCGATGTTGAGGATCTCCGCTTTCACCGGCCAGTACTCGCCGTGGATTTTCACCCGCTCAACGCCACTGACCAACGCGTCTCCCCGCGTGCCCGGAGCCTGGAAACCGGCAAAGATCACGCTGTTGCGGGGATCCGGCAACAGCGTCTTGAGGTGATGCAGGACGCGCCCACCGCTGGCCATCCCACTGGCCGACACGATAACGCAGGGCGACCGCCGCCGATTGAGGGCAATGGATTCGTCCACCGTTCGCACGTAGGTGGTGTGGTCGTCGATCAGGGCGCACTGTTCGGGTGTGAGGCGATGTTCCTTGTGGAAATGGCAGAAGATCTCCGTCGCCCGGATCGCCATCGGGCTGTTGAGGAAGACCGGTACCGATGGAATCCGCTTCTCGCCGATCAGTTTGTGGATCAGGTACAGGATGGCCTGGGCCCGGCCCACCGCGAACGCCGGAATCAACACCAACCCGCCGCGCTCCACCGTGCGGCCGATCACCGCGGCCAGCGTGTCCTCCGGATCTTCGGCCGGGTGCAACCGGTCGCCGTAGGTGGATTCGCACACCAGCACACTGGCCTCGTCAATGGGCTCCGGCGCGTCCATCAGCAACGCCCGCTGTCGCCCTATATCTCCGCTGAAAACGAGGGTTCGCCCGGTGCCCGTCTCGGTGACATGGACACAGGCCGATCCCAGGATATGCCCGGCATGGGTGAAGCGGACCCGCAGGCCGGGCACCGGCTCGAACGGAATCTGGAAGGGCATGGCTTCAAACTGTTCCAGGGCTTTCCGCGCGTCCAGTTCGGTGAACAGCGGCGCCGCCGGACGATGGCGGGAGTACTTCTTTCGGTTGGCGTAACGGGCGTCTTCCTCCTGCAGGAAGCCGGCGTCCGGCAGCAGCACACGGCATAGGGCACAGGTGGCCGCCGTCGCGTAGATGCGCCCCCGGAACCCCTGCTTGACCAGGGCCGGCGCGTAGCCTGAGTGATCGATATGGGCATGGCTCAGAACCACGGCATCCAGGGTAGCGGGATCCACAGGAAAGCGGTTCCAGTTGCGTTTACGCAAGGTCTTGACGCCTTGGTAGAGGCCGCAGTCCACCAACAGCCGGGACTGGCCACTGGAGATCAGGTAACGAGAGCCGGTGACGGTGCCCACACCGCCAAGAAACTGTAGTTCCATACCCCCTCCCGAATCACCGTCAGTGTGCATTAATAACAGAATGACGGAGGCGTCATATTGACCCAGCGCAACCCGAACGCCATTCCCGGGCAATCGGTCGACAATTGACGCCAATCAATAAACGCCCTGCTCACCCTTGATGCAAGTCAAGGCTCGGCACCCATTCCGGACCTAAAGTAAGCCTGACGAATGAAAACGGGGGAGCCACCATGTATATGGATGCGTTCGTAATTGCAGGCATCGCCACAGTGGCCCTGATGTTCGCCTTCTTTGGCGGGGTGGGTTACTTCATCTATCGGGATTCGCACAAGGGCACGAAACACAAGCACTGAGAGGCAACTGGGCAGCAAAACGCACCCGGATTGCATCGCAGGAACATTGGGGTAGCAAGCTTCGCCTCCCGGCTCCGTCCGCCGCGGGGGCTTTTTTGTGTCTGGTCAATCCAGGGACGGCCGGTGTCCCGACAGAATCACCGGCACCGTCGGTCAATAGGCGCTGCGAATCAACTCAACGCCGGGTGCGATCGCCCGGCGCCAGGCGGCTTCCACGGCCAGATCGAACTGGGGATCGTGATCCCGCAACGTGGCCATCAGGGCATCCACCCACTGGGTGTACCATTCCGGTCGGATGTTGTAGCCGTGCCGGTTGTGGCTTTCGCCCAGCGCCTTCAGCTTGGCATCCGACATGCCGCGGGCATAGAGCACAAGCTGCATGATGCCGTTACGTAACAGGTGGCGCTGCTGCTTCATGTCGGTGTCGCGAAACTGCTCGCGGATCGCGTCGGAACAGCCCATGAAGCGGTCGTAGAAGTCCACGAAGAAAATCGGGTTGTTACAGCAGCGACCGTAACTCTGGAAAACGATATCACTGTCTTTTGACGCGACCAGCGGCATGGTGGGTTCCTTGTGTCAGCCAGGGGAGCGCAGAGGGGCGCGGCGCACAATAACAGACGCCATCGCCGATTCTCAGCGCCGGGACAGTATCCGGAGCAACGATCGTCCGCTTCATTGACGTCCATCAATAAACGGGGCATCCCGGTGTAACCGTTTGAAACGTCACGGCTGGGCCCAATCCGACTTTCGTCGTAAACTGCGTCGTATAATAAAAACCCAGAGGCACCACATGACCACCACCGCTTCCGCACTCAAACCGAGTACCATCCGCATCGGCAAGCGCTATCGCGCTTCCCGGGTCGACGATCATTACGACGCCATTGTGATCGGTTCCGGCATTGGTGGGCTGACCACCGCTGCGCTACTGGCCAAAGCCGGCCAGAAAGTCCTGGTGCTGGAACAGCATTACACCGCCGGCGGCTTCACCCACAGTTACGGCCGCAACGGTTATGAGTGGGATGTGGGGGTTCACTACGTCGGCGATATGGGCAGCCCGAATACGCTGGGTCGAAAGCTTTTCGATACGATTACCGACGGCCAACTGAAATGGGCGCCGATGGACGACCACTACGACCGCTTCTATCTCGGCAGTCAGGTGGTCAACCTGCGCGCCGGTAAGGACGGTTTCCGCCAGTCGCTGCTCGACGCCTTCCCCGGCGAGAACAAGGCCATTGATCGCTACATCAAGCTGCTGGATAAAGTGGCCTCCGGCATGCAGTGGTACACCCTGTCCAAGTTGTCGCCGGGCATCGCCTCGCCGGTGATCGGCCGAGCCCTGCGCTTCGTGCTGCCCAAGTGCTTTAACCAGACCACCTACGAGGTGCTCTCCGGCCTGACCCGCAACGAGGCCCTGATTGGCGCGTTGACCGGCCAGTGGGGCGACTGCGGGGTGACGCCGAAGCACTCCAGCTTCCTGATCCATGCGCTGATTGCCAAGCACTACATTCACGGCGGCTACTACCCCGTGGGCGGCGCGTCGGAAATGGCACGAACCATCATCCCGGTGATCCAGTCGGGCGGCGGTGAGGTGATGACCTACGCCGACGTGACGGAGATTCTGGTGGAGAAAGGCCGCGCCTGCGGGGTGCGTCTGGCGGATGACCATACGATTCGCGCGGACCGCATCATCAGCAATGCCGGGGTGATCAACACGTTTGAAACGCTCCTGCCCGCCGAGGTGGTCAGGGGCACCCGCTACCGACGCCAGCGCCCGCATGTTGAGCCGTCCATGTCCCACCTGGGTCTCTATATCGGCCTGAAGGGAACGGCGCAGGAACTGGGCCTGCCCAAGACCAACTTCTGGATCTACCCGGACGAGCACCACGACGCCAATGTGGAACGGTTCCTGAGCGATCCGGAATCGCCACTCCCGGTGGTCTACATTTCCTTTCCGTCGGCCAAGGATCCGGATTACCTGAACCGCTGTCCCGGCACGGCGACCATTGAAATTGTCGCCCCCACCACCTGGGCCCAGTTCGCGCCCTGGAAGGACACCACCTGGGGCAAGCGCGGTGAGGAATACGAAGCCCTGAAGCAGCAACTGACCGAGCGGATTCTGGAACACCTCTACGACAAGCTGCCGCAGCTGCGGGGCAAGATCGACTACGTGGAGACCTCAACCCCGCTATCGACCGACTGGTTCTGTCGCTACGGCCAGGGCGAAATCTACGGGCTGGAGCACACGCCGGAGCGCTTCGATCAGGCCTGGCTACGGCCGAAAACCGAGATTCCCGGCCTCTACCTGACCGGCCAGGACGTCCTGACCTGCGGTGTGGTGGGCGCCATGATTGGCGGGCTGGTGACGACCCTGGCGATCCAGGGCGTCAAGGGCGCGGGGCTGGCCAAACAGATCTTTGTGGACCGTGGGCCAGCCGGCCCCGACCTGCAACTGGTGACCGAGACCGGCTGAGCATCGCAGACGATTCAGGGTCGCCCGGCGTGGGGCACATCCACCCGGGCGGTCCACAACGTCGCCTCCCGGACAGTCCTGCGCCGGTGTGCGCTGGAATCCGGCGCGACGCAGACCAGCAGCGTGCGGCCATCGTCGCCGCCCAGCATGCAGGCAAACACGCCCTGCCCGTTGGCCGGCTTCAGCTCGTCGACAATCTCGCCGCCCGGTGCCACCCGGATACAGCGCTGGTTGAAGGCGTCGGCAATCCACAAATGGTTTTCCGCATCCAGACAGCAACCATCCGGGCCGACCGACAGCTGTTTCAGCAGGTCGGCGCGGTCCGTTCCCGGCGATGGTCTGGGACCAAACCGGGCCCAGTCGCGCCTGTCCGTCAGTGCACCATCGGCCGCGATGGTAAACGCGGTCATGCCATTGCCGAACGTCTCGCCGACAATCAACGTGCCGCCGTCCGGTGTGATGACCGCGCCGTTGGGAAAGTAGAGGTCATCGGCGGCCCGACTGACGGCGCCATCCGGTGCGATGCGCGCCAGACAGGCCGGCTGCATGGCGTCCCCCTCCATCAGATCAAAGCCGAAGTTGCCGACCCAGGCGCTGCCATCGGCCGACACCACCAGGTCATTGGCGTGACCGGTGGTCAGGGCGCTGAGGTCCGCATGGGTGGTGACCTGCCCGTCGGACCAGCGGCGCAGCACCCTGCGGTCCAGCATGGAGACCACCAGCATCGAACCGTCGGGCAACCAGCCCAATCCCGACGGCTGCCCCGGAACGTCCATGATCGTTTCCAGGGTGCCATCAGGCTCGATGCGACTGACCGTGTGCCCGTAGAAATCCGACACCCACCAGGCCCCGTCGTGCCAGCGCGGGCCTTCGAAGAACGTGCCGCCTTCAATAAACGATTCCAGTGTAGCCATAACACACCTCCTTAAAGGCTGCCGGCGAGCCGCTGGCGGATCAGCGTTTCGGCCTCGTCCATGATGCGGGCCAGCAGGTCGGCACAGCTGGGGATGTCATGGATCAGACCCGCCACCATGCCGCAGCTCCAGGCCGCTTCATCCATCTGGCCTTCCTGCAGCACTTTGCGGCCTTTGACACCGGTCACCAGGTGACGGATGTCGTCGATGCTGACGTCGTCGCCCTTCTCGGCTTCGATCCGTACGATTTCGTCCACAGCGGCGTTCTTCATGACCCGCTCGGTATTGCGCAGGCCGCGCATGATCAGACGGGTCTGGCGCTCGTCCGCCTCGACCAGCGCCCGCTTCACGTTCTCGTGGACCGGCGCGTCGGTGGTGGCGATGAAGCGCGTCCCCATGTTCATGCCTTCGGCGCCCAGCGCCATGGCGGCGACCAGACTCCTGCCATCAGCCATACCGCCGGAAGCCACAAACGGAATGGTCAGTTCTTCCGCTGCCCGGGGCAGCAGGATGAAGTTGGGGATGTCGTCTTCTCCGGGATGGCCACCACACTCGAAGCCGTCGACGCTGACCGCGTCACAGCCGATCTTCTCGGCTTTCAGCGCGTGGCGAACCGACGTGCATTTGTGAATTACCTTGATCCCTGCATCCTTCAGCGCCGGCATGTATTGCTCCGGACTGCGGCCGGCGGTTTCCACCGCTTTGACGCCGCCTTCAATAATCGCCTGGATGTATTCCGGATAGGGCGGCGCCTTGAAGCTGGGCAGGAACGTCAGGTTCACACCGAACGGCTTGTCGGTCATCTCGTGGCAGCGAGCGATTTCCCGGGCCAGATCGTCCGGCGTGGGCTGGGTCAGACCGGTAATGATGCCGAGCCCGCCGGCGTTGGAGACCGCCGACGCCAGTTCAGCGTACCCCACGTGGTGCATGCCGCCCTGGATGATGGGATGTTGGATCCGGAACAGTTCGGTAATTCGTGTCTTCATAGGCACCCCGGTTAAAAATGGTTCGACTATTTTGATTATTGGAACTAGATTTCATTATTAATGCTGTGACGAGCAGAATCAACGGACGGAATGACAAGAAAGGCAGGAAAAAAGGCGGGCAGGGCACGTGCCCGCCAAAAGAGGGCTGGAGACTTCCCCGGTAGCCGAGACGCATGAAACGGCTCCGGAGCGTGCCATCCGGGAGCAATGAGAACACTCCAATGGTCAAGCGGTCAGGGGGAGTACCCAACCGTCCGACGTGTTCAAGACGGTGGGATCCACTTCAAGTTCCCGGCGGCCATGAACAGAGATGCCCTGAGTCAATTGACCGCCCGATCAGCGGACGCTTTACAGATCACATTCCGGTGACCGAACCGCCGAGAGAGCATTGGGCGGCCACCAAACCATGATATGGTTAGTTTCGCAGTGCGGACGGAACTGGCAGTGCATGACTCGACACTCAATAACAACAACCGACCGGACAGGAAAGGTAACTGTGGCACGACACGCAAACTCACTCCGATCGCCCCCCGGACACGCCACTGAGCGCCCCACCCGGGCCACGCCCGATGATGCCTTCAATCGCGCCCGGGAGCTGTGGCTCGCCGGCGAGCGCATCCATTTGGCCTCACTGGCGGAAGAACTGAATATCGGCCGCGCGACCCTGTTCCGCTGGGTCGGCAACAAGAACCTGCTGCTGGGGGAGATCCTTTGGTCCCTTTACGCGCCCATCCGTGAGTGGGCCCGGGAACAGACGCCTGGGGAGGGCATCGACTACATCGCCGGTGTCTATCACCGGATCAATTCCGTGCTGCTCAACGACGCCGCCTTGCGCCGCTTTATCAGCCAGGATCCGGAATACGCCCTGCGCATTCTCACGTCCGCCAGTTCAACACTGCACAATCGCGTGGTGCAGGCCAATACCCGCATGCTGTGGGAACAGATCGACGCGGGCCACCTGCCCAAACCATCGATGAAGGTGGAGAGTCTGTCCTATTTCATGGTGAGACTAGCGGAATCCTGCCTCTACAGTGACGTGATCAGCGGCCGGGCGCCGCGGCAGGACGAGCTGGAAGACGCCTGCCGGGCCGTCCGTATTCTGCTGGGCGGCACGGCAAACTGAGCATGAGCCTGGAACCTTCCAGGCTCCGCAGAACAGCGATCATCCGGGCTTGTTGATGACCGCCATGGTAATCCGCGAGACGCAAGTCAGCTTGCCCTCTTCGTTCTCGATCCGGATTTCCCATACTTGGGTCGACCCACCGATGTGAAATGGCCGGGCCGTGCCATAGACCCAGCCCGACGACACCGAGCGGATATGGTTGGCGTTGATCTCCAGTCCCACCGCCACCTGGTCCGGCTTACGCAGACAGTAGTTGGCCGCCATGCTGCCGAGGGTTTCCGCGAGGACCACGGACGCGCCGCCATGAAGAATGCCGAAAGGCTGCCGGGTGCGTTCGTCCACCGGCATCTTCGCCTTGATGAAGTCCTCACCCACTTCCAGATATTCAATGCCGAGGCTGCGCACAGCGGTGTTGGCTGAGCCTTCGGTCATCGCCTCGACGGTCGGGGTCCGCGTCCAGATACTGCTCATTGTCGTTGATCCTCTCGGTAGGCCTCACGTTGATTAGCGACCTATTAAACCACCAATCAGAGCTGGAGAGAACGGACCTCCAGGAACTCTTCCAGTCCCCACTTGCCGAACTCGCGGCCGACACCGGAGTGTCCGAAGCCACCAAACGGCGCCTGCGGGTTGAAGGCGCCACCGTTGACGAACACCTGACCGGTGCGCAGCTTGCCCGCAATCCTTTTCGCCTTGTCCGCGTCGCCGGACCAGACCGCACCGGACAGACCGTAGGCCGTGCCGTTGGCAATGCGGATCGCGTCGGCTTCATCCTCGTAGGGAATCACACACAGCACCGGACCGAAGATTTCCTCCTGCGCCAGACGGCTGTCCGGCTTCACGTTGCCAAAGACGGTAGCTTTGGCGAAATAGCCCTGCTCCAGCCCTTCAGGCGCACCGGCACCGCCGGCCACCAGGGTCGCGCCCTCTTCCTGCCCGAGACGGATGTAGTCGAATACCTTGTCCCGCTGCTGGGCCGAGGCCAGCGGACCGAGGCGGGTGGTCTCTTCCAGCGGATTGCCCGGGGTCATCTTCGCTACGGCCTCCGCCGCCAGCTCGCACGCTTCATCGTGCTGGCTGGCCGGGACCAGCATGCGCGTGAGAGCGGTACAGGTCTGGCCGGAGTTGAGCAGGCAATTGTTCACGGTGCCTTTCACGGCGGCCTTGAGGTCCGCATCCGGCAGGATCACCGACGCGGACTTGCCGCCCATTTCCAGGGCATAGCGCTTGAAATCGTCCGCCGCGGCGTGGGCGATCAAGTGGCCCGTCCGGGTAGAACCGGTGAAGGACACCATGTTCACCTGCGGGTGCTTGATCAGCGTGTCGCCGGCGGTCTGACCCAGGCCGCACACCATGTTGAACACACCCTTGGGCAGGTCGGTCTGGTCCAGAATTTCCGCCAGGATAAAGGCGGTACCCGGCGCAATCTCGCTGGGCTTAAGCACCACGGTACAGCCCGCTGCAATCGCCGGAACAATCTTGAGCATCACCTGGTGCAGTGGGTAGTTCCAGGGCGTGATACAACCGACGACGCCGACCGGCGCATACTGCACTTCGGAATTACCCACCTGCTCGCTGAAGGCGAATTCCGGCAACATCTTCAGATAGGTCTTGGTCGTGATGATCGGCATACCGGCCTGGATCTGGCCAGCCATCTTGAGCGGCATGCCCACTTCCCGGCTGACGGTTTCGGCGATCTCGTCGGCGCGGGCCTTGAGGCCGTCCAGCAATTGCTCGAGTACTTTCGTGCGCTCGTCCAGGGACGATTCCGACCAGCCGTCGAAGGCATCATGGGCAGCGGCAATCGCCCGCTCCATCTCCTCCCGGCCGGCCGACGGCACCTTCGCCATGACCTCACCGGTGGCCGCCTCGTGGACATCCAGGGTCTCACCCGTCCAGTCTTCCCACTGGCCGTTGATGTAAAGCTTGCTCAGATCTTTCATGATTCGCTCCTTGGTTGACCTCAGTCGAACACGATAACGCCACGGGCGTTCTTGCCAGCCACCATATCATCGAACGCCTGGGGCGCCTGGTCGATGCTGTAGGTCTGGGTGATCAGTTCGTCCAGCTTGAGTTTGCCGGCCTTGTACAGGGCCAGGATGCGGGGGAAATCGTGCTGCGGTCGCGCCGAGCCGAGCCAGCTCCCCTTGAGGGTGCGCTCGTCCGCCGGCAGCGACAGGGTGCCGATTTCGGTCTTGTCCCTGGGATCGGCGACGCCGACGACCACCGCGGTGCCACCCCGTCCCAGACACTTGTACGCCTGGGCCGCCACCGCGCCCGCACCGACACACTCGAACGCGTAGTCGACGCCGCCGGTCAGCTTCTTGACCGCTTTGGCGGCATCGTCCACCTCGTTGATGTTGACGGTGTGGGTGGCACCAAATTCTTTGGCCATTTCCAGTTTCTTGTCGTTGGTGTCCACGGCGACGATCATCTCGGCGCCGGCCGTGGCGCAGCCCTGGATCGCGTTCAGACCGACACCACCGATACCAAACACGGCAGCCCGCGAGCCCGGCTCCAATTTAGCGGTGTTGAACACGGCACCCACGCCGGTCATGACAGCGCAACCCACCAGCGCGGCGTTCTGCAGGGGCACGCCCTCTTCGATCTTGACCGCGTTGTCCACATGCAGCGTGGCGTATTCCGCCATCACGCCGCAGGCGCCGAACACATTGAGGTCGTTGCCGTCGGCATCGGTGGTACGCACGGTCCCATCCGGCAGGGTGAACATGGCCTTGCGGGCGTTTTCACACAGCACCGGACGGCCCCGGACGCACTGGCGGCACTTGCCGCACATGGAGATGAAGGAGCTGACGACGTGGTCGCCCTCCTTGAAATCCGTCACGCCCTCACCCACTTCGATGACGACACCCGCGGCTTCGTGGCCCAGCACCAGGGGCGGCGGATACTGGATCTTTCCGGTGGTGGCGGAGAGGTCGCTGTGGCAGACGCCACAGGCGGCGACCTTGATGGTGATTTCGTTGCGCTTGGGCGGCGCCACCTTGATGGTCTCGACGGTAATGGGCTGCCCCCATTCCCGGCAAACCACGGCTTTTGCATCACGTGTCATTCGTCCGATCTCCTTTGTTGTTTTCGCCTGATTACTTTGCCATGTCGTCCCAGACTTCCAGTCCGTGCCAGGGACACGAATGGTCACCCTGGCCTACGCTGGAATAGACGGCCGTCCCTGGCCGCTATTCCGACCAGAACGTCCTTGTGCCTCCTCCGGCCAGGGTGACCATTCGCGCCCCGCTAACTTGGGGGGTAAACGCGGCGTCAGGCCCCGACGTCAACTGTTAAAACTCCGATTCCGTCATGTCCAGGGCGGTCGTATCCACCTCGGCCAAAAGTCCGGCCAGTGAGCCGACCCGCGGCAGTTCGTATCGGGCAAAGTAGTCACAGGCCCGCAGCTTTCCGCGGTAGAAGGCTTCCGGTTGCGGACCAGCATTCTCGATACCGGCCAAGGCCGCCTGGGCCTGTCTTAGCCACAGCCAACCCACAACCGTATGACCAAAGGCCTCCAGGTAAAGCGAAGCATTGGCCAACGCGCGCTCGGTGGCACCGGTGGCGCGCACGACGTTGATCGCATCGGTGGCCTCGACCAGTTGGGCGAGCGCCTTGTCCAGCCGGTTCGCGTTGTCCGCCAGCGGCGGCACTTTCTGCGCCTCGGCAATCGTCCGCCGAATGCGCTTGAGCAATGCCCGGTAGTGTTGCCCCTCCGCCTGCATCACCTTGCGGCCCAGCAGGTCCATACCCTGGATGCCGTGAGTGCCCTCGTGGATGGGGTTCAACCGGTTGTCACGATAGAACTGCTCCACCGGATATTCCCGGGTGTAGCCATACCCCCCATGCACCTGGATCGCCAGGCTGTTGGCCTCCAGGCAGAACTGGGACGGCCAGGATTTGATCAGCGGTGTCAGCAGATCCAGCAGACCGGCGGCTTCTTTCCTGTCGACCTCGTTCTCGGCAAATTTCTTTTCATCGACCAGGCGAGCGCCTTCCAGGCACAGGGACAAGCCGCCCTCGACATAGGCTTTCTGAGTCAGAAGCATACGACGGATATCCGCGTGGCGGGTCAACGGCACCTGCCCGGTGTTCGGATCCTTCTCGCCCATGGGGCGGCCCTGTTTGCGGTCGCGGGCGTAGTCCAGCGCGTGCAGGTAGCCGGTATAGCCCAACATCACGGCGCCGAGGCCAACGCCAATGCGCGCCTCGTTCATCATGTGGAACATCGCCGCCAGCCCTTTGTGGGGTTCGCCCACGAGATAGCCCACGGCACCGTTCTTTTCCCCGAAGTTGAGCATGGTGGACGTGGTGCCACGATAGCCCATCTTGTGGATCAACCCGGCCAGCGCCACATCGTTGCGCTCACCCAGCGAGCCGTCATCGTTCACCAGGATCTTGGGCACCAGGAACAGGGAAATGCCCTTCACGCCCGCCGGCGCGTCCGGCAGTCGACCCAGCACCATGTGCACGATGTTCTCGCTCAGCTCGTGGTCACCGGCGGAGATGAATATCTTGTTGCCTTTCAGGCGATAGCTGCCGTCGCCAGCCGGCTCGGCCCGGGTTTTCAGATCGCCCAGTGATGAGCCGGCATGGGGCTCGGTCAGGCACATGGTGCCGAAGAAGCGCCCCGCCAGCATAGGACGGGCGTAGCGTTCCTTTTGCTCCTCGCTGCCGTGCGCCAGGATCAGGTTGGCGGCGGCGATGGTCAGGCCGGCATAGCCCTGGGTGCCGACATTGGCGCCCTTGAGCAGGCCCACGCACATCTGCGCGACCACGGCGGGCAACTGCATCCCGCCCAGCTCGTAATCCTGGCCCGCGGCCATCAGGCCGGTCTCGCGCAGCACGTCCAGCGCCTTTTTCACTTCCGGGCGCATCTCGACCCGGCCGCTCTCGAAGGTCGGCTCTTCTTCATCGACCAGGCGGGCATGGGGCGCGAATTCCTCCGCGGCCACCTTCAGCGCCAGATCCAGTGCCGCCTCGAGGGTATCGCGGCTGTGATCGGCGTAGCGGTCGTATTGGAGGACGTCTTCCGTCTGGTGCAGTTCGAACAGTTGGAAGGCGAGATCGTGGGGATTGATGATGCGCTGCTGCATGGCGTTGACCTGTTGTTTTTGGTGTTGCTGCGGGTTTGGAGTTGTCTGCTCCCCCTCTCCCCCAGCCCCTCTCCCTCCAGGGGCGAGGGGAGCTCATGACGCCAACTCGAGGTTCAAGCTCCCTCTCCCCTGGAGGGAGAGGGTTGGGGAGAGGGGGACGGCGGCTAGCACCGAGGCCTCAAACGACCTCAAACAACCCGGCCGCCCCCTGACCACCACCAATGCACATGGTGACCACCACATACTTGGCGCCGCGGCGCTTGCCTTCGATCAGCGCGTGGCCGGTCAGACGGGAACCGGTGACGCCGTAGGGGTGACCGATCGAGATCGAGCCGCCGTTGACGTTCAGCTTCTCCATCGGGATACCCAGACGATCGCGGCAGTAGACCACCTGCGACGCAAACGCTTCGTTCAGCTCCCACAGGTCGATGTCGTCCATGGTCAGGCCGGTGCGCTCCAACAGACGCGGGATCGCAAAGACAGGGCCGATGCCCATTTCATCCGGCTCGCAGCCGGCGACGGCGAAGCCGCGGAAGATGCCCATCGGTTCGATGTTGTTCTTCTCGGCGTAGGTGCTGTCCATGACCAGACACGCCGAGGCGCCGTCGGACAGCTGGCTGGCGTTGCCGGCGGTGACGAACTGGTCATCGCCGCGTACCGGGTTCAAGCCGGCCAGGCCTTCCAGCGTGGTGTTGGGACGGTTGCACTCGTCTTTGGTGAGCGTGACCTGCTTTTCGCTGACCTCGCCGGTCTCCTTGTCCTTCACCAGCATGGTGGCGTCGTAGGGGACGATCTCGTCATCGAACTTACCGGCTTCCTGCGCGGCCGCGGTGCGCTGCTGACTGATCAGGGAATACTCGTCCTGCGCTTCACGGCTGACGCCATAGCGCTGGGCCACGATGTCAGCGGTTTCGATCATAGACAGGTACAGTTCCGGCTTGTTCTGCATCAGCCATTCGTTGGTGGCGTGGAACTGGTTGATCTTGTCGTTCTGCACCAGGCTGATGGACTCGACGCCGCCGGCGACCATGGCCGGGACCTTCTCGGACAGCACCCGCTGGGACGCCAGCGCGATGGACTGCAGACCGGAGCTGCAGAAGCGGTTGATGGACAGGCCGGCCGTGGTGACCGGCAGACCGGCGCGGACCGCCGCCAGGCGGGCCATGTTCTTGCCCTGGGCGCCTTCGTGGAAAGTGGCGCCCAGGATCACGTCCTCGACAATGGCGGGATCTATCCCGGCACGCTGGACCGCGTGCTGGATCACATGACCGGCCAGGTCGACGCTGTGGGTGTTGTTCAGGGCGCCCCGGTAGGATTTGCCCAGACCGGTGCGGGCGGTGGAGACGATAACGGCATCTGACATGAGAGCCTCCTGGGAAGCGTTTTCTGTTTGTTAGCGTGAAACGCGCTACCCGGGGGATAGCGCGTTGTCGTTGTTGGCTTGGGAAATCAGAGGCTGCCGAAGGTCTTGCCTTCGCTGGCCAAGCGCTCCAGCAGAGCGGCCGGCTTCCACTGATCGCCACCGAGGGTGTCGTGGAAGCGTTTGACCGTGTCGTAGATTTCCTTCACACCCACTTGGTCAGCCCAGAACATCGGACCACCGCGGTAGGCCGGGAAGCCGTATCCGTAGATCCAGACGATATCCACATCCAGGGCGCGGGCGGCGATGCCCTCTTCCAGGATCTTGGCGCCTTCGTTGATCATCACGTACATGCAGCGCTCGAGGATTTCCTGGTCGCTGATCTCGCGCGGCTCGATGCCCTGCTCCTTGCGGAACTCGGCGATCAGCGCGTCGACCTTCGGATCCACCACCGGCTTGCGGCTGCCTTCTTCGTAGAGATAGACACCGGCCTGGGTTTTCTGGCCCAGTCGGCCTTCTTCCGCCAGCTTGTCCATCCAGCTTGCCGGGACGTCCTCACCCGCCTTGCGGCGCTCTTCACGGATGCGGTAGCCCACGTCGATACCGGCCAGGTCGGACATGGCAAACTGCCCCATGGGGAAGCCCAGGTCGGTCAGCACCTTGTCCACCTGCTGCGGGGACGCGCCTTCGTTGACCAGTTTGGTGGCTTCGGCGCCGCGCTGGTGCAGCATGCGGTTGCCGACGAAGCCGTAGCAGTTGCCCACCAGCACGCCGACTTTCTTGATGCGCTTGGCCACGGCCATGACGGTCGCCTTCACGTCGTCCGCCGTCTGGCTGCCGCAGACGTTTTCCAGCAGCTTCATGACGTTGGCCGGGCTGAAGAAGTGCATACCCACCACGTCCTGCGGACGGCTGGTGGCGGAGGCAATCTCGTCGATGTCCAGGGTGGAGGTGTTGGAGGCCAGGATGGCGCCCGGTTTGCAGACCTTGTCCAGCGTGCCGAAGATGTCTTTCTTCACACCCATGTTCTCGAACACGGCCTCGATCACCAGGTCGACGTCGGCGAAATCGTCATAGGCCAGGGTCGGCTGGATCAGCGCCATGCGCTCTTCCACCTGGGCCTGGGTGATGCGGCCTTTCTTGGCGGTGTTCTCGTAGTTGCGGCGGATAATCGCCAGGCCCTTGTCCAGGGCCTCCTGCTTCACTTCCAGCAGGCGCACCGGGATGCCAACGTTGGCGAAGTTCATGGCAATACCGCCGCCCATGGTGCCGGCGCCAATGATGCCTACGCTGTTGACGTCACGGACCGGGGTGTTCTTGGGCAGACCCGGCACCTTGGACACCTCACGTTCGGCGAAGAAGGCGTGCACCAGACCGGCACGCTGCGGCGATTCCATACATTCCATGAACAGCTCGCGCTCGCGCTTCATGCCATCGGCGAACGGCAGCTGGAACGCGGCTTCCACCGCATCCACACACTTGAACGGAGAGAAGAGGCCGCGGGCCTTCTTCTGCAAGCCGGCACGATACTGATCGAAAATCTCGCTGCCTTTCTCGGCGTCGACCTTGTCATTCAGGTCGCGAACCCGACGCACCGGCTTACCGTCGTCGATCACTTTCTGCGCGAACGCTAGGCCCACAGCTTTCACATCGCTGCCAGCTTCCACGGCATCGACAATGCCGTTCTGCAGGGCTTCGGCCGCGGAGGCAAAGTTACCGGAGGTGATCATGTCCAGGGAGACCTGGGCACCGGCCAGACGCGGCAGGCGCTGGGTCCCGCCGGCACCCGGCAGCAGGCCGAGCTTCACTTCCGGCAGCCCCACCTTGGCGCTGTCCAGCGCGACGCGGTAGTGACAGCCCAGAGCCATTTCCAGGCCGCCGCCCAGGGCGGTGCCATGGATGGCCGCAATGATCGGTTTGTCGGAGCTTTCAAAGGTCTCGACTACTGAGGGCAGTCCCGGTTCCTGCATCGGCTTGCCAAACTCGCGGATGTCGGCGCCGGCGATAAACGTACGGCCTTCGCAGACCAGCAGCAGCGCCTTGGCTTCCGCATCCTGCTGCCCCTGTTCTAGCGCAGCCAGCAGACCGGAGCGCACGGCATGACCGAGGGCGTTAACCGGTGGGTAGTTCACGGTGATGACGCCGACGGCGCCTTCGCGTTGATAGGTGACGACCTCTGACATAGCGTTCTCCTTATACGTGTCCAAACGCTTTTCTATGGAATGCAGTTTTATTAAGCGAAACTTGAGGACGATTTAAACCATTTTCGACGGATGTTTCAACAGCAAATTGAGACAGGACGTCGATGGACGGTTCCAAACGGCGGGTCATCCGAAAGGGTAGTCGGTCGGGATCCCGTTAGAGAAAAGGGGACAATGCGGTGCAGGACACGCCTGCTGGAGGGATCCGGAGAAATGCGGGCATAAAAAAACCGCAGGCCTGGACCTGCGGTTTTGTCTTTCCGGTGACTCGAGGACGCGTCAGACGCCCAGCGCCTCGATGTCGCTTGCCAGCATCGCCAGCTGATGGGCAATGGATTCGCGCAGCTTCTCGCCGGAAATAAGGTAAGAGGGCGCCGCGCAGGTGAGGACCATGATCGTGCCGTCTTCCAGGTGAACCGGCACACCGGCGGAATTGATGTTGCGGTCCCACTCACCCAGGGACAGACAGAACCCGGAGGTCTTGTACTCTTCCATGGCGCGTTCCAGGCCCTCTTTCTTCTCCGGCCACTGGTCGCCGTACTTCTTGGCCATGCCGTCCATCAGGATTTTGCGGCCGCTGTCGCTGATCGCAGCGCAGTAGGCGCGACCGGCAGACGTCGTCGCCATCGGCAGGCGCAGGCCGATTTCCATGCGCAGCAGCGTGGCTTCCGGCGGCATGCGGTTTTCCACATAGATCATATGCAGGCGATCGTGACAGGTCAGGCCTACAGACATGTTGGTCCGACGCGCGAACTCGTCCATGTAGGGCTTGGCCAGCTGACGCACCTTCAGGTTCGACACGTAGGCGTAACCCAACGCCAGAACGCCCGAACTGAGCTGGTACTTCTCCAGCAGCGGGTTGTAGCTCAAATAGCCCAGTTTGGTCAGGGTGTAGGTCATCCGCGATACGGTCGGCTTGGGCAGGCCGGTCAGACGCGCAATGTCCTGGTTGCCGAGGATCACCGATCCCTGGCTGAACGCCCGGAGCACATCCAGACCGCGAGACAGAGCCTCCACGAATTTACGATCCTTCTCAGGGCCCGTCGGCTTGCCGTCGAGGCTCAGCTCTGCCTTGAACTTTTCTTTTGCTGTCATAAGTCGCCTTGTGTTCCCCACAGCTACAGCATGGACGCTGAAACGACACCCTGTCGCGACAGGCGCCACACCGACTCTGTTCGATGACCACCAGAGGATTACCGCCTCATGGCTCCACCGTCCAGCAGCTCCAGTGAGTCACGTGCTCCGAAGTTTGGAAATTTGTCCTATTTTACGGTGAGTCCGATTCAAGTACCACCGACTTTTAATCAAAAGTCGTGCCAAAGATGAAACACTCTTCCCTTTTGTTTCATTACGATTCCATCAAAGAGCATCTGCGATACATAAATCGCTATTGCCGACACTTCATTCTGTTATGCGAAACAGATTAGCTGACTTTAACAACCTTTCCAGTCCGGCAATTCCCCTACGCCACCCGCAGCGTCTGGCACACCCAGAGGAACGCCAGCATCAGGGGCACGGCGATGAGTGCATAACGCCCATTCCAGCCAAACGCCACCACCCATCGGGAAATCTTGCCAAACCGGGACAGCAGCATCACCGACGGCCCGAAGGGCGAGAGCATCATCGCGAGAGAGAAGCCGATGACCAGTGCCACGGCCACCAGCAAGGGCTCCAAACCGGTCGCCACCAGTTGCCCCAACAGCCCGGACAGGAAACTGAGCACTGTAATCGGGGCAATGCCCACGGCCGCAAAAGCCGGCAGAATCAGCACGCCGGCCGCGACCAGCATGAACTCACTGGCGCGGCCGTC
The DNA here is from genome assembly GCF_040148665.1 of Marinobacter sp. NFXS9. NCBI lineage: Bacteria > Pseudomonadati > Pseudomonadota > Gammaproteobacteria > Pseudomonadales > Marinobacteraceae > Marinobacter > Marinobacter sp. NFXS9. The sequence continues at coordinate 126,036 of NZ_JAGDDW010000004.1, forward strand.
GATCAGCTTCGCCAACGCCTCCGGCGGCACCTGGCTCGACAGGGCGATGCCCAACGCCGCCGAGGCGGCAAAAATACAGATCTCGTTGTGCAGCCCCGCCATGTTCTCGGTGACTTCGGCGACCACGGGCTGGATTCGCCCTTCCCGATGCCACATATACAGCCCGGTCACCGCCGGTACCGCCAGCATGGCGGCTCGGGACACATTCAGCGGCGTCAACAGCACCAGCAGGGCCATCAGCCCAAACACCGCACAGACCACCATCAGCAACCGGCCGCTTCCCGGGGGCCAGCCCTCCAGCCGGGTACGCTCGGCGCTGACCTGACTGAATCGCCGGTACTCCAGGGACCAGCCCACGGCGATCAACAGCAAGGCCGCACAGAGACTGAACGGAATCAGTTGCGACCAGGTCAGCGTCGTCACTTCCCGGGTAATGATCGCCACCGCCACACTGGTGGGCGCCACCAATGGCACCAGGGCAAAACCGCGCAGGGTGCTGGTGAGGACCGACCGCAACCAGCGCAGCCGCGCGTCGCCGGTGATGCCCCGCTGGTCCAGCGTTTCGGAGAGCGCGCCGCAGAGCAGGTTCATCACGCCAAAGTTGAGGACCGAGGCAATGCCACAACTGGTCAGGGCGTATTTCGGATACAGCCAGCCCGGACGACCGCCGAGCAAGACATCGTGAATCCGCCGCAGCACCTCAAACCGGCGCACCAGACACTGCATGGTGCCCAGACTGCCCAGGAAGGCCCCGTAAAAAGCCGCAGCCCGCGCCGAATCGGCCAACTCCGCCGCCGACAGGTGACCGGACATCGTCAACCCGGCCAGCACGACAACGGTAATCAGCATCAGGTAGCGGGCGTAGCCTTCCAGACGTGGGATATGCAGTAGGAAATAGAGCAGGAAGACACCGCCTGACAGGAGACTCAGGGTGTTGAAGCCGGTCAACAACGCCAACAATTCACAGACCACCGCAAACGCCAGGAAATACCCTGTCATAACCGGCCCCTGGCCGTCGCTGTCTGCGCTTGCATTCGATTGGCCTCCGCTTTAATCTAAATCAATTACAAAACTTAGTTTCGTTTAGCGAAACTTGAGTAACATTTACAGTAACATTTTTGCCGACACAAGCCCCGCACCGAATCAAAACACCGGGCCGGGCATAGAGGATGGGAGATGCCATGTCCGCTTATATCTACGACGGCCTGAGAACCCCGTTTGGACGCCACGCCGGCGCCCTGGCCAAGGTCCGGCCGGATGACCTGCTGGCCAGCGTGATCCAGGCCGTGATCGAACGGAACGATTTCGACAAGGCACTCTATGAAGACGTGATCGCCGGCTGCACCAACCAGGCCGGGGACGACGCCCGCAACATTGCCCGTCATGCCGGCCTGATGGCCGGGCTGCCGGTGGAAGCCGGCGGGCTGACGGTCAACCGCCTCTGCGGCTCCGGTCTGGCCGCCATCATCGACGCGGCCCGCGCCATCCGTTGCGACGAGGGCGAGCTGTTTGTGGCCGGCGGCGCGGAGAGCATGAGCCGGGCGCCGTTTGTCATGGCCAAGGGCGAAACCCCCTACAGTCGGGACTTCCGCATGTTCGACAGCACCATCGGCGCGCGCTTTCCCAACCCGCGGGTCGAGAACGAGTTCGGCAACGACACCATGCCCCAGACGGCGGACAACATCGCCCGCGAACTGGACCTGTCCCGGGACGCCGTCGACCGCTTCGCCGCCCAGAGCCAGGCCCGTTATGACGCGGCGCTGAAAGACGGCTTCTACGATGAGGAAATTCTGAGCATCGAAGTGCCGCAGGGTCGCAAGAAGCCCCCGGTCACCGTAGACAGGGACGAACACCCGCGCCCGCAATCCAACCTGGAAGCCCTGTCCGGACTACGCACGCTGTTCGAGGGTGGCGTGGTCACCGCCGGCAATGCCTCCGGCGTCAACGACGGCGCGGCGGCGCTGATCATCGGTTCCCGGGAAGCCGGCGAAAAGGCGGGCGTCCGTCCGCGTGCGCGGATCGTGTCCGGCGCGATCGCTGGTGTCTCGCCCCGGGTGATGGGCTACGGCCCGGTCCCGGCCAGCGAAAAGGCCCTGGCCCGCGCCGGCCTGACCATGGCCGACATGGACGTGATCGAGATCAACGAAGCCTTTGCCGCCCAGGTGCTCGGCTGCACCACCCGGCTGGGCATCGACCCGACCGATTCCCGCCTGAACCCGAACGGTGGCGCCATCGCCGTCGGTCACCCGCTGGGCGCCTCCGGCGCCCGCATCGCCCTCACCGCCGCCCGCCAGTTGGAACGCACCGGCGGGCGCTATGCGCTGATCAGTATGTGTATTGGCGTCGGCCAGGGGATCGCGGCGGTGATTGAGCGGGTCGCGGATTGAGTAAAATCAAACCCGCAACTTATTTCCTGAGCGTTATCCCCGGGATTTCCGGGAGCGGATGCACAGCCTTGCCGGAGGAGGGACAGGGACGTCCCGATCGTATTAGCCGGCCATGAATGGCCGTCTAATACAGCGCAGGCAAGGCTGTGCATCCGCTCCCCTGCACGAGCCTGAAACACGCCTCAATCAAAGGCATCCTTTACCAAGCCGATCCGTGCAGCATCTCAACCTGTTTATCCACTTCCATCCGTGTTAGAACCAACCATTTCCAACTCGGATCCCCCCATGACCCGTACCCTGCACCAACAACCCCGCTTCCAGCTCCGCCTGGTCTCCGGCAAAGACGTGGTGATCGGACCAGGCAAGGCCGACCTGCTGGACGCCATCGGCCGCACCGGTTCCATATCAAGCGCCACCCGCGAGATGGGGTTGAGCTACAAGAAAGCCTGGCAACTGATCAACACCATGAACGAGCATTTCGCCGAGCCCGTCATCACCACGGTGTCCGGCGGCAGCCAGCGCGGGGGCGCCGAACTGACGGACTTTGGCCGCCAGGTGCTGGCCCAATACCGCGCGCTGCAGGCAAAACTGGCCAACGAAGCCACCGTAGAAACCGAGGCGCTGCTGGGCATGCTGGCGCCGGACGCTGATCCGGATCAACCGCAATAACTTGGCGCTAACCCACTGAAAGGCTATAGTGATTCCCGTTATTTCCATTTATACATAACGGATTCCGACATGCCCGTTCGCGCCCTGCTGCTTGTTCTCGCCGGCCTCCTGACGACCACCTCCACGTTCGCCGCCACCCGCATCAACGTCTACGCCGCCGCGTCCCTGACTGACGCCATGGATGCCGTCGCGGAGGCCTACGCATCCACTCACGATGTCGACATCGTCCCGGTCTATGCCTCGTCCTCCATTTTGGCCCGGCAGATCGCCAATGGCGCACCGGCCGACCTGTATTTCTCGGCCAACGAAAGATGGATGGACTGGCTGGCCGAACAGGATATCGAGTTGAACGAACGCGGCGACCTGCTGCAGAACCGCCTGGCCCTGATTGCCCCGAAGGACAGCCCGGTCAACCGCTTCACTCCGGGTGGCGGCAAACCCATCGTCTCGCTTTTGCATAAAGGAGAGCGCGTTTCCGTCGGCGATCCGGCGCATGTCCCGGCCGGCATCTACGCCAGGCAGGCCCTGCAGAGCCTGGGCGAATGGGACGCCCTGAAGGACCGGCTGGCCCGGGGCGACAACGTGCGCGCTGCCCTTGCCCTGGTGGAACGGGGCGAAACGCCGGTCGGCATCGTCTACCAGACCGACGCCCGGGCCAGCCACGCCGTCCGCCAACTGGGCCTGTTCCCGGAAGACAGCCACAAGACCATCACCTACCCGGCCGCCCTGATCGGCGCGGCCCGCAGCCGCGCCCTGGCCGACTTTCGCCAGTGGCTGGCCGGCCCCGAGGCGATGGCCCTCTTCCAGCGTTTCGGCTTCTCGCCGATGCCCGCCAAGGGGAACTGACACCCCATGCTGAGTGCCGCCGAATGGGATGCTATCCGCATCAGCCTGCAGGTTGCCGGCAGTGCCGTCCTATGGATTCTGATCCCCGGTATCGCCCTGGCCTGGCTGATGGCGCGTCGGGATTTTCCCAGCAAATCGGTACTGGATGGTCTGTTGCACCTGCCGCTGGTCCTTCCGCCGGTGGTGGTCGGCTACCTGCTGCTGATCGCCCTCGGGCGGCGGGGCTTCATCGGTCAATGGCTCGACCAGACTTTCAGCATCCAACTGCCGTTTACCTGGCAGGGCGCCGCCGTCGCCGCCGGGGTGATGGCCTTCCCCCTGCTGGTGCGCTCGGTCCGGCTATCGCTGGAAGCCGTGGACACGCAGCTGGAGGCCGCCGCCAGCACCTTGGGCGCCAGCCGTTGGCGCGTGTTCCGCACCATCACACTGCCGCTCACCCTGCCCGGCCTGTTGACCGGCGCCGTGCTGGCCTTCGCCCGGGCGCTGTCGGAGTTCGGCGCGACGATCACGTTTGCCTCCAATATTCCCGGCGAAACCCGCACCCTGCCGCTCGCGCTCTACACCCTGATCCAGACGCCCGGCGCCGAGGATGCCGCGGCCCGACTGTGCGTCCTGTCCATCGCCATCGCCATGGCATCGCTGATGATATCCGAATGGCTCGCCCGACGAGCCCGGCAACGATTGAGAGGCCGGGATGACGGATAAACCGCTTTCAGCCAACGGGTTGCAGATCCGGATCGACCACTGTCCCGGCAACTTTCATCTGCATACCGAACTGACACTCCCCGCGGATGGCGTGACGGCGCTGTTCGGTGTCTCCGGCAGTGGCAAGACCAGTCTATTGCGGCTCATCGCCGGGCTGGACCGGCCCGATAGCGGGGTTATCTGCCTGGGGGACGACTGCCTGGTGGATACTCACACCGGCGCCTTCCTCCCGCCCCACAAACGGCGTTTAGGCGTGGTCTTTCAGGAAGCCCGCCTGTTCCCGCACTACCGGGTTCGTGGCAACCTGACCTACGGCATGCCCCGACCGGATCCGGAGCGGTTTGCGTCCATTGTCGAATTGCTCGGCATCGACCAGCTGCTGGATCGTTTCCCGGCCACGCTGTCCGGGGGCGAGGCCCGACGCGTCGCGATCGGTCGCGCCTTGCTGAGCGAACCGCGCATGCTGCTGATGGACGAACCGCTGACCGGCCTGGATGGACCGCGCAAGCAGGAGTTACTGGACTTCATTCTGCGCCTGACCCGCGAAATCGCCATTCCCATCCTTTATGTCAGTCACGACCCGGAGGAACTGACGGCCATCGCCGACCACCTGGTCCTGATGCGTGAAGGCCGCGTACTGGCCAATGGCCCCCTGGACGACCTGCTGATGCGTTTCGATCTGACCAGCGAGCTGGGCGGTTTCGATGCGGCTTCCGTGATCGAGGCGGACGTGGCCGCGCAGGATGTCGACTACGGCCTGACGCAACTGGCACTGAACGATGGCCAACGCCTGACCATTCCCGCCGTCGACGCCGACATCGGCGAACGGCTGCGCCTGCGGATTCCGGTCCGCGACGTGGCGCTGGCTCTCGCACCCCACGTTGGCTCCTCCTACCGCAACCAACTGCAGGCAACCATCACCGACACGGCCGTGCTGCCCAATAACCCGACCGCGATCGAAGTCCGGTTGCAGCTGGGGAGCCAGTCGTTGCGAGCACGGTTAACGCGGAAGTCATTCGAGGAAATGGCGCTGGATCCGGGGCAGACCGTGACGGTGCTGGTGAAGACGGTGGCCTTCGCTTTGCGGCGCTGAGACACGAAGGTCAACGCATTATGGCCTTGAGCGTGTCCCTCCCACAAAAAAGCCCCGAGGCAGAGTCGGGGCTAATGGCAAAACAACAGAGTAACCTGAAGGCGGGCCGGTGAATCCGGCCCGTTTAACGCATTTGTCGTTCGTTATATCAGCGCTTAGAAGTTCATCTTCGCGGACGCCATCACCTGCTGGTACTGCTGGCTGCCGCTATCCGCAATGTTGCCGAAGTCCCAGTAGGCGTATTCCACACCCAGCTCAAGCTTCCGGCTGGCCTGCCAGATCAGGTTGACGTGCGCCGACGTCGAGGAATCGAAGTAACTCAGCGTGCCGCTTGGCGAAAACTCAAGGTCATCCACGATCTCGGTATGCGAGCCGACAAAGCTTGAACGCCAGGTCGGGGTCCAGAAGTGTCGATAGGCAACAGTTGCACCGTATGTCGTCAGCGGTTCTACCTTGCCGGCAGCCTGTGCCCCCAGGTCCACATCGGGATAGGTAAACAACCCCATATAACGACCCAGCGCACCATAGCTGTATTGCATGCGCAGATCATCACGTCCGATTGTCGGGATACGAGCACTCAGCGAGACCGCACCAGCCAGTTTCTCGTCATCCGATGCGTCGTCTTCCAGATTGCGCAACATACCGGCAATGGAATAGAAGCCATATTTACCGCGAATCTGGTAGCGCGCCGTTAAGTCCGGATAGGACTGGTCGTCATAGGAAGTGGTTCCGAAGCCGTCTTCCGGGTTCTCCAGCGCCACCATAAGCTTGCCGCCCGGCGCCGCCATGTTGTAGCGGATCATGGGCTGGGTGACATAGATGAAGGCGGCCATTTTGCCCTGGTTCAGGATTTCCGGCAGTGCGGCCAGATCGGTAAAGGTGGTGTAGGTCTGACCAAATTCCCAGCCATTCCAGTTACCGTAGGCCTGGCGCAAGCGCGGCGCGTAGCTGTTGGAAACCACCTCGTTACCCGGGGCGTCATCGCCCTGGTTAAAGTCCATTTCCAGATAGGTCCGCAGGGTATGGCCCACGACGTCATCCGTCTGGGTACCGAAACTGAACCGTGATTCCCGGGCAGAGAACCCGGTCTTCCAGGAATTGTTGCCGGACGCGGCATAGGACGCGAAGTTGCGCGGCAGACCGGTGGAGTAAGTGTTGATGGAACCGTCACCACCTGAGCCGAAAATGGCGTCGGCTTTAATATAGCCACCGAAAGAAATGGTGGTATCACCAATCTTCAGGCCGTCCCCTTCGCGCAGGATATAGGGGTTATCCTCAGTCAGCTCTGGCGCCGAAGCGACCGCACCTTTCAACGACTTTTCCAACTGATCCACCCGCTGGCGCAGCTGCTCCACTTCATCGCTTTGGGCACTTTGGGAATCCTGGGCCAGAGTCGCGGTGGACATCGCTGCCATCAGAGGCAGGCCTGCCAGGGCGATGGCGCGGGTGAGGGGACGTGCTCTGAATGACGCGTTTCTTGTTGTCATTGCAAACCTCGTTTTATCTCTTGTTGTATTCGGAAGCGCTGTGTCCTGCCCGTTTTTGGCGATGCTCTGGGCACCGGGTCGGGACCGGCTTCCTGTGGGATGCGTCTTTGTTTTTGTTACTTCGGCCGGCTTTTAGTTTGTTATTCAACGTTAAGTTTCGCTAAGCGGTATGCAAATAGACATTTATTTCGCTTAGCAACACCAGCTTCCGTAATTCCGAATATAGTCAAACCCGTTTTCATCCACAACCTTTTAAAACTAAATTTTGCTCTTTGACGTATTCCAGGCAACGATTTGGCGCATTCGAGGCGATTGACACGCGCCTAATCATGATTCATCCTTCACTTAATTCTGCTATGCGGTATTTGCTTTCACAATAGACACAAGCGCCAGTGACGGCGTGAACATGTCGACAGACAGAACAATGAACCGAGAGGTTGATCAATGAACATGAACTACACGGCCGACGAACTGGCCTTCCGGGATGAAGTCCGGACCTTCCTCGAGGAGAAACTGCCGGCCGATATTGCTGCCAAGGTCAAAGAAGGCCGTCGGATGAGCCGCGCCGACCACGAGCGCTGGCAACAGATCCTGGTCAAGCAGGGCTGGTACGCCACCCATTGGCCGGAAGAGTACGGTGGTGTGAAATGGACCGCCGTTCAGAAGCACATCTGGGACGAAGAGTCCTGCCGCTACGGCGCGCCCCGCTCGATCCCGTTCGGCGTCAACATGGTCGCCCCGGTGATCATCAAGTTCGGCAGCGAAGAGCAGAAGCAGCATTACCTGCCGCGCATCCTGAGCGGTGAGGACTGGTGGTGTCAGGGTTACTCCGAGCCCGGCTCCGGTTCTGACCTGGCCTCCCTGAAGACCCGTGCGGTGCGCGATGGCGATCATTACATCGTCAACGGCCAGAAGACCTGGACCACCCTGGGTCAGCACGCCAACATGATTTTCTGCCTCGTGCGCACCAACACCGAGGTGAAGGCACAGGAAGGCATCTCCTTCCTGCTGATCGACATGAACACCCCGGGCGTGACCGTCCGTCCGATCATCACTCTGGACGGCGAGCACGAGGTCAACGAAGTCTTTTTCGACGACGTCAAAGTGCCAGTGGAAAACCTCGTGGGTGAAGAGGACAAAGGCTGGACCTACGCCAAGTACCTGCTCACCTACGAGCGCACCGGTCTGGCGGGCATCGGCGCCTCCAAGGCGGCCCTGAGCCACCTGAAAGCCATCGCCGGTCGCCAGAAGAAAAACGGCCGTCCACTGATCGAAGATCCGACCTTCGCCCAGCGCGTGGCCCAGGTGGAAATCGACCTGATGGCCGCCTCCATCAGCAACCTGCGCATCATCGCGTCCGTGGAAGGCGGCGGTGTGCCGGGGGCCGAGAGCTCCATGCTGAAAGTCCGTGGTACGGAACTGCGTCAGGCCATTACCGATCTGTCCCGTCGCGCCCTGGGCCCCTACGCCCAGCCGTTTGTGGAAGAGGAACTGGCCCTGGAATTTGAAGGCGACCACCTGTCCGATCCGGACGGCGCTGCGCTGTCACCGCAGTACTTCAACATGCGCAAGCTGTCGATCTTCGGCGGATCCAACGAGATCCAGAAGAACATTGTCACCAAGATGATTCTCGGACTGTAAGGAGGCACCCATGGACTTCAATCTGAATGAAGAGCAGCAGATGCTGCAGGACACCGTGGCGCGCCTGGTCCGCGGTGAGTACGAATTCGAAAAACGCCTGAGGTACAGTGAAAGCGAGCTGGGCTTCAGCGAGGATTTCTGGAAGCAGTTGGGCGAGCTGGGCCTGTGTGCCGTGCCTTTCCCGGAAGAGCTGGGCGGCTTCGGCGGCTCCGGTGTCGACGTGCAGTCGGTGATGACCGAGCTGGGCCGTGGCCTGTGCCTGGAGCCGTACATGCAGACGGTCGTCCTCGGCGGCGGCCTGATCAGTCAAGCTGGCAGCGACAGCCAGAAAGAGGACTGGCTGAGCCGCATTGCCACCGGCGAGATCAAGATTGCCGTTGGCTTTGATGAGCCCCAGAGCCACTACAATCTGAACGACGTCGAGACCCGCGCCGAGAAATCCGGCAGCGGCTACGTTCTGAACGGTCGCAAGGGCGTCCTGATTGGTGGCCACGCGGCCGACCTGATCCTGGTCTCTGCCCGTACCAGCGGCGACAGCCGCGATGCGGACGGCTTGTCCCTGTTTGCAATTGATCCCAACGCCGAAGGCGTTGAGCGTCGGGTCTACCCGACCATGGACGGCGCCAAGGGCTGTGATGTGTTCCTGAACAACGTCCAGGTCGGTGCCGACGCGCTGATCGGCGAGGAAGGCCAGGCCGGCGCCGCGATCCACTATCAAACCGGTCGCGCCGTAGCCGCACTGTGTGCCGAAGCGGTGGGCGCGATGGAAGAGGCGATCAAGCTGACGCTCGACTACCTCAAAACCCGCAAGCAGTTCGGTGTGCCCATCGGCAAGTTCCAGGTGCTGCAGCACCGCATGGTGGATATGAGCTCCGAACTGGAACAGGCCCGTTCCATGTCGATCCTGGCCGCCAGCGTGGCCAACGACGAGGCCAGCGACGAGCGCGATCGTATCCTGGCCGCGGCCAAGAACGTGATCGGCCGCGCCGGTCAGTTCATCGCCGAGCAGTCCATCCAGCTGCACGGCGGCATCGGCATGACCTGGGAATACAGCCTGGCGCATTACGCCAAGCGTCTGATCATGATCAATCACCAGTTCGGTGATGACGATTTCCACCTGGAAAACTACACGGGCCTGCTGCAGGCCTCGTAACCAGGCACGTTCTCTGTGCGAGGAGCCGGGTCTCAGACATCTTCTGGATGTCATACCCCTTAGAGACCCATTTCGGGGCAGCTTTTGCTGCCCTTTTTTAATCATGGCGGTGACAGGTGGTTTGTAGCCTGCTGAGTTCAGTGCAGGAAGCGAAGGGATGCTCTTGCCTACGTTGCATTAGACGGCCGTCCCTGGCCGGCTAATCCAACCGGGACGTCCCTGTCCCTCCTTCGGCAAGAGCCTCCATTCGCTCCCACAGACTGTTGATATAACGCGACCCGTTCAACCGGCACACCTCATCAAGGAGGCCTTATGCAAGTCCATCAAGAACAAGAGCAAGACAAGGCATTACGGAAGCAGGAATGGCAGGCCCGCTGTGATCTGGCAGCCGCCTATCGTCTGGTGGCGCTGTTTGGCTGGGACGATCTGGTGTTCACGCACCTGTCCGCCCGGGTCCCGGGGCCGGAACATCATTTCCTGATCAATCCCTACGGCCTGCTGTTCCATGAGATCACCGCGTCCTCGCTGGTGAAAGTGGATCAGGACGGCAACGTGGTGGAAGCCGGCGGGCTGGCGCGGGTCAATCCGGCGGGCTTTACCATTCACAGCGCGATTCATATGGGCCGGGACGACGCCGGTGCGGTCATGCACCTGCATGCTTCTGATGGGGTGGCCGTGTCGGCCCATCGTGACGGTCTGCTGCCGCTGAGCCAGACGGCCATGCTGTGCCTGGACCACGTGGCCTATCACAACTACGAGGGCGTTGCCCTGAACCTGGACGAGCGCGAGCGCCTGATCAACGACATGGGCGACAAATCGATGCTGATCCTGCGCAATCACGGCATTCTCACCGCCGGTCACGACGTACCCGAAACCTTCACCTACCTCTATTTCCTGATGAAGGCCTGTGAAATCCAGGTGAAGGCGCAGGCGTGTGGGCCGACCTTCATGCCGTCGGAGGCCGCTATCGAGACTACCCGGGAGCAGTCTCAATCGCTGGGCAAAGCGGCCAAGCTGACCTGGCCGGCGCTGTTGCGGATGCTGGACAGCAAGAACCCGGGGTACGCCGTCTAAGGCGCTCCCGAGGGTGTAGCCGATGCTTCAGCTTCGGAGGAGCCGCCAGGCTCCCGAGTGTAGCTGCAATCGCTTCCCTTTTCTGGAGAATCGGATGGCGTACGACTCCCTCTCCCCTCGCGGGAGAGGGCCGGGGAGAGGGGGAGGCGCCAATCGGCGCCCATTTGTCTCGCTGGAATTCCGGCGAGGCGTTCGCCTCGTCCCCCTCTCTCCAAACCTCTCTCCCTCCAGGGGAGAGAGGCTTACCATGTGCAAACCGGCAACATAGGTAACACCTCAATCCGGGAACATGGGTGACTCAAGTTACGGTATGGGCAAGGAGGATGCCCCCATGCTCTGGAGAGAGGCTTACTACCGTCAGCTCCTGCAATACGCTCTGACGTGTCGGCTATCTTAAAGGCCGATCTCAGACCTTACGGGTCGGATCAGCCGCGACCCGAACCAGCATCTTGCCCCGGTTCCTCCCTTCCAACAGGCCCTGGAACGCACTCACCGCGTTCTCCAGCCCGTCCACGATGTCTTCCTGATACTTGACCTGACCGCTCTGAATCCAGCCCGCCATGTCCTTGAGGAAGTCCGGTTGACGCTCGATGTGGTCGGTCTGGATGAAACCCCGCAACATCAGGCGCTTGACCAGCACCTTGCCCATGAACGGGATCAGGCGGTCCGGCCCTTCCGGCAGTTCGGTCTGGTTGTAGTGGGCGATACGGCCGCAGACCGGAATCCGGGCAAACACATTGACCCGCTTCATGACGGCATCGAACACCTTGCCTCCGACGTTCTCGAAATAGACGTCGATACCGTCCGGGCAGGCCTCGTCCAGCTGCGCTTCGAAGTCATCGTCCTTGTAGTTCACGCAAGCGTCGAAGCCGTAGGCCTCCACCACATGACGGCACTTGTCCTCGGCACCCGCCACGCCGACCACACGACAACCCTTGAGCTTGGCGATCTGACCAACAACCTGCCCAACCGCACCGGCAGCCGCCGACACCACCACGGTCTCGCCCGCTTTCGGCTGCCCCAGATCAAGCAGGCCGACATAGGCCGTGAAACCCGGCATGCCCATCACGCCCACAGCGGTGCTGATGGGCGCGGCCTTCGGATCGAGTTTGCGCAGTGCCATCCCCGGTGCCGTCGAGTAGGCCTGCCAGCCGGCATGGCTGAGCACGATGTCTCCGGGCGCCAGTCCGTCGTAGCGGCTTTCCACCACTTCGCTGACAGTGCCGCCGGTCATCACGTCGCCCACAGCAACTGGGTTGGCGTAAGACGCCGCATCCGACATGCGCCCGCGCATGTAGGGATCGAGCGAGAGGTAGATCGTCTTGAGCAGGACTTCGCCGTCCGCAGGCTCCGGCATAGGCGCTTCCTGCAGGACCAGATGGCTTTCATCCGGCATGCCGGTGGGCCGGGCGGCGAGGATAATCTGCTGATTGGTGGCCATGGTCATATTCTCCTCTGAGGGTGATGCCAAACCGGTTGCACGCGGCGATTCGGTTGGCGACAATGAATTTGAAATCAAGGTTTACAGAGCGAAATTAACTCAAACAAAAACAGGATGCGACATGAAAGAGATTGCCCTGGATGACCTCTCTCAACACACCGGCCAACGGATCGGTCACAGCCCCTGGAAAACCATCTCCCAGGATATGATCCAGGCCTTTGCCGACGCCACCGGCGATCACCAGTGGATCCACGTGGACGTCGAGCGGGCCAAACGGGAAGCCCCGTGGAAAAGCCCGGTGGCCCACGGCTTTCTGACTGTGTCGCTGATCCCCCTGCTGAACCAGGGCGTGATGCACGTGACCGGCACGTCCGCCAGCATCAACTATGGCCTCAACAAGCTGCGCTTTCCCGCCGCCGTAAAATCCGGCTCGGCGATTCGTACGGAAGTGACCCTGAAAGAGGTCACCGCCGTGGACGATCAGCGCGTGCTGGCCGCCTACACCACCACGGTGCAGATCGACGGTGAGGACAAACCGGCCTGTGTGGCCGAGAATCTGGTGATGTACGTGCGCTGACCCCGGATCCAAGGCAACCGGGGCGCCTTACGGCGCCTCAGTATCGTAGGTTGGGCTGACGCAGGAAGCCCAACAGGCCGGGTTTGCGGCCAGCCTCATTCCCCCCAATGGGCGCCAAGCCGGTTTTTAAGAACCCAGGCTCCAAGCATGCCTGCCTGCGATAAGGGAAATGTCCGGTGCCTGCTTATTGTTGGGCTTCCTGCGTCAGCCCAACCTACGTCGCTGAAGCGTCTTCTACATGCTCGAGTTGTCGCCGACGCCTTGCACGAAATTCGATCGAAACCAATGGAGGCCATCGCTGGAGCAGAGGACAGGATGTCCTCGTCACATAAGCGGCCATGGACGGCCCTCTTAGGTGACGGAAGCGATGGCCTGCATTGGTTTCAGACTCCCAGAGCCCGACTAACCCCAGCTCGGAACCTACAAAAAAGGGGCCACGAAAGGCCCCTTTTTCAGTCAGGCAACTTACTCCTCGATCGGCTTCTGCTCGATCTTGCCGTCTTCCACCACAGCCAGCGTGGTTTCCGTGACAAAGCCCCCCTTGTCGGTCACTTGTGTGACCTGATACGGGTTATGCGCTTCGTCGAGCTGCTTCATGGCATCGCTCATCTTGGCGCGGACCGCCTTGGCTTCGGTGGTACCCGCCAGCTGCATCGCTTTCACCAGGCCGTACATGGCGGAGTAGTTGTAAGCCGCCTCGGAACCCGGCGTCTTGTCGTACTCGGCCTTGTAGCGCTCGATGAAGTCATTGGCCGCCTCCGTGCCATAGGTGGACAGCGGAACCACGCCAATAGCGCCTTCCAGCTGATCAACACCACCGGCCACGTCGGCCATCTCATCCAGCTTGGCCTGGTCCATCACGATGAAGCCGCCCTGGAAGCCGAGCTGACGCGCCTGCTGAACCACCAGACCGGTCGGCTCGGAAGCACCCCCGACGAACATCACGTCCGGATCGGAGGCCACCAGACGGCTGACACCGGTGTAGAAGTCGGCGGACTTGTTGTAGTCCATGGCGTTCTCGGCCACGACTTCACCACCCTTAGACTCCCACTGGTTCTTGATCATCTTGGCCCAGATCTTGGCGTACTCGTGAGTGGCGCCGCCCATGGCCAGCTTCTTGCCGTCATGCTTGAGGGCATAGTCGCTGAACGCCCGGACATAGCCGTCGAACGTCGGCGGGATCCGGATGGTCAGGCTGTTGCCCTTTTCGGTAACCGTCGGAACACTGGTGTACGCCATCACCATGAAGTCGTCTTTCTCGTTGAAATCCTGCAACGCGAACACGCCACCGGAGTGCGGCACGAAGATGGCCGGCACGTCGGATTCCTGCTTCAGACGCTTGGCGTTGGTGGCCGCCTGAGCCGGGGAATAGCGATCGTCCAGGGAGATCAGATTGACCTTGTAAGTTTCCCCGTTGATCTTGAAACCGCCGTTGTCGTTGATTTCACCCGCGGCCATGCGCAGGCCGGACAGGACGTTCTCACCGTACAGCGCGGCGCCGCCACTGAGCGGGCCGGTAAAACCGATGTTCACGGTGGATTCCGCCATGGCACCGGTGGAGAGACCCGCACCCAGTGCCGCGACTGCGACCGCACGACCAAGAGTTTTCAGCATTTTCATTGTTTTCTCCTAGGGTATTGCGTCTGTCTTGTTGTTGGATTTATCGCTTGTCCAGGTAGATCACGTTGTGTCGTCGGCGCACTAGGCGCCGATGTATGCCTTGCGCACCTCTTCATTGCCCAGCATGGTGTCCCGGTCGCCTTCCATGACCAGTTGGCCGTTCTCCATCACGTAGGCCCGGGAGGCAATCTTCAGTGCGGCAAACGCATTCTGTTCCGCCAGCAGCACGGTGGTGCCGAGGCGATTGATTTTCTGGATGGTTTCGAACATCTGACGCACGATCAGCGGCGCCAGACCGAGCGAGGGTTCGTCCAGCATCAGTAACCGCGGGCGGCTCATCAGCGCACGGCCGATGGCCACCATCTGCTGCTGACCGCCGGACAGGGAACCGGCCGGCTGGTCCGCTTTCTCCCGCAGGATCGGGTACAGCTCCAGCACTTCCTCCAGGCGCTGCTTGTTGCCCGCCTTGTCCCGCCGATGGACGTAAGCGCCCATCATCAGGTTCTGCTGGACGCTCATCATCGGAAACAGTTTGCGGCCTTCGGCACACTGAACCACGCCCGACGACACGATCGCGCTGGGCTTGAGGCCGTCCAGGCGCTTGCCCTCAAACTCGATTTCGCCGGCGGCCGGCTTGTTGAGGCCACTGATCGCGTTAAAGAGACTCGATTTACCCGCACCGTTGGCACCCAGCAGCACTACCAGCTCGCCGGAGTCGACGCTCATCGAGATGTCGGTCAGTGCCTTGAAGCTGCCGTAACAGACATCCACATTCCTAAGCTGCAGCATCTTCGTCACTCCCCAGGTAGGCTTCGATCACAACCGGGTTTTCCCGGATCTCCGTCGGGGTGCCTTCGGCGATTTTCTCGCCGTGGTCCAGCACCATGATCTTGTCCGCCAGGCCCATGATCATGTCCATCTTGTGCTCGATCAGGCAGACGGTGAGGCCGTGATCGACCATCTTGCGCATCAGGTCGGCCAGACCTTCCGTCTCTTCCGGGTTCACGCCGGCGGCGGGCTCGTCCAGCAGGACGATCTTGGGATCGGTGGCCAGCGCCAGGGCGAAGGCCACGCGTTTGCGCTCCTCCTGGGTGATGTCGGCGATCAGGCGGTTTTCCACATGGTTCAGGCCGACGAAGTCGAGCACTTCCCGCGCCTTGTCGCGGCAGGCTTTCTCTTCCCACTGCAGGCGTTTGGAGTTGATCAGCACGTCCCACAGGCCGGACTTGGTCCGCAGCCGGTGGCCGACGATCAGGTTGTCCAGCACCGACGCCTGCTCGAACAGGTTGGTGGTCTGGAAGGTGCGGCCCACGCCGCGCTGGGCGATGTAGTCGCAGCGCAACGGGGTAATGTCTTCCCCGTCGAGGATGATGCGCCCGGAGGTGGGCTTGTGGGTGCCGGCCACCAGGTTGAAGAAGGTGCTCTTGCCGGCGCCGTTGGGCCCGATGATGGCGTTGATGCGGTTGGCCTCGAACTCGACGGACACGTCGTTCACCGCCGCCAGGCCACCGAACATCTTGGTCAGGTTCTCGATCTTAAGCATTGTTCTCGACCTCCTTACCCGTGGCGATGCGGCTCTCCTTCTTCTTCGCCGCCGGCAAGCCGGCGTCCAGCGTCTTGCGATGCAGCCAGCCCAAGAAGGAGCCGACAATGCCGCGGGGGAAGAAGATGACCAGCACCACCAACAGCGGGCCGAACAGGATCATCCGGTACTCCTCCAGGAACTGCAGGGACTGGGTGAGCCAGACGATGCCGACGGTGCCGACCAGCGGACCGGACAGGGTGCCGATACCGCCCACCAGCAGGTAGGTGATCATGTCGAAGGTGTGGAGGATGTTGCCGTCCTCGGGCCCGATGAAGCGCACCATGCCGGCGTAGAGCGCTCCGGCCATCCCCGCGTAGGTGGTGGACAGCACGAACGCCAGGGTCTTGTTGCGCATCAGGTTGATGCCGAGCGACTGCGCCAGATCGTCCCCGTTGCGGATCGCCATGAAGGTGCGGCCCAGCAGCGAGCGGGACAGCTTGCCCATGAACCAGATGGCAAAGATCAGGAACGCCAGCACCAGGTAATAGAACGGCGTGGTCTCGGTGAAGTCCACGATTCCGAAACCGTGCGGCGCGGCGATGTCACGCACGCCGATCGGGCCATGGGTCAGCTCCTCCCACTTGTCCGTCAGCATGTACATGATGAAGCCGACACACAGGGTAAAGATGGCGAAGTAGTGTTCCTTCAGGCGAAGCGACACCACACCCACCAGGAAGCCGATGAACGCGGTCATCATCAGCGCCCCTACGAATGCCGGCCAGAAACTCCAGCCGTAATCCGCCGTCAGCAGCCCCAGGGTGTAGGCCCCGAGGGCAAAGAAGCCGCCGTGTGCCAGGTTCAGTTGGCCGCAGTACCCGGTGATGATGTTCAGGCCGTACACGGCGATCGCCCAGATAAAGGCAGAGGCCATGACGTAGACCTGGTATTCGTTCTTGGCGATCAGCGGGAACACCAGCGCCAGCACGATCAGCAGGTACTTCGCCGCCGGACGGGTCATAAAGGAAGCCAGTTTCAACATGATCAGTGCGCCCCCTTCGCGAACAGGCCTTGCGGACGAACGGACAGGATCACCACGAGCAGACCGAAGGCGATGATGTCCTTGTAGCTGCTGGAGATGTAGAAGCCGCCGAAGGCTTCGGCGAAGCCGATGATCATCCCGCCGACGATGGCACCGGGTATGCTGCCCATGCCGCCGAGGATGATGATGACGAAGGCCTTCATGATCACCACGTGTCCCATGGCCGGGTAGACCAGGTTGATCGGTGCGTAGAGGGTTGCGGCAAAGGCGGCCAGCATGCCGGAGATGGCGAACGTCATCATCGCCACGCGGTTGGCGTCAATACCCACCAGGAAGGCCCCTTCCCGGCTCTGGGCCATGGCGATGATGGTGGCACCGGTCATGGTCTTGCGCAGGAACAGCTGCAGCGCAATGACCAGCACAATGGCGCCGACGATGATCAGGGCCCGTTGCTCGGGAATGATCAGGCCGTCAAAGCGCATGATGCCGGTGAACGGTGAGGTCATGCGGCGGAAGTCCGCCCCCCAGAACATCTGAACCACCGCTTCCAGGAACAGCAGGATGCCGATGGCGGCGATCTTGTCGTGGATCGGTGGCGAATTGCGCAAGGGATGGAAAACGAGGCGTTCACAGAGAATGGCCAGTACCGCGACAACGGCGGCCGAGCCCAGCATGGCGATCCAGTAATGGACACCCAGATCCACCATGAAGAAGTAGGACATGAACGCGCCGACCATATAGAGCGCGCCATGGGCGAAGTTGGGGATATGCAGGATACCGTAGACCAGCGTCAGACCGAGAGCGACGAGTCCGTAGATGCTCCCGAGTGTCAGCCCGTTTACGATGTTCTGGAAAAAGAGGTTCAAATCAGCCTCCTTCCTGGCAAGTTGTTGTTATTGGATGCCGCAGGTTTTTTGACCAGCGGAAGTTATTGTCGAAATTGGAACCGCAGGTTTGGTTTTCTGTTTTGAGACGTTTTAGTTTTTGATTTCACCTTTTCTCAAGAGTACACCGCGCAGCCACTCTGTCAATATACAGAATGCAATTCCACTGTGCGGACCACTGATCAATTTTTTACCGTTATAGTGAAACTGAATCGGGGCAAAAGGGGCCATAGCCCGGAACAGCCGGCAAAGCCGGCCGACCGGGGTAAAGCCCATCGGGGTAATGGGAAAAGACCCGTCAAATCACGCGCTCAGCGCGTGCTCAGGCCTCTTTCTGCCACTCCTGCTCCTGCAGCGCCCGCCACATCACCTTGCCGGTGGGCGACTTGGGGAGCTCGGAGACAAACTCGACGTGCTGGGGCACCTTGTAGGCGGACATCTCCTCACGGCACCAGCTCACGATGTCGTCCACCGTGGTGGTGTCTTCCGCCTCCGGCGTCAGCACGATGCAGGCCTTGACCGTCTCGCCCCGCTTGGGATCGGGCGCGGAGATCACGCAGCACTCGTGGATGGCCGGGTGACGGTACATCAGGCTTTCCACTTCGGAAGGCCATACCTTGAAGCCGGAGGCGTTGATCATCCGCTTCACCCGGTCGACCATGAAGAAGTAGCCTTCCTCGTCGTAGTAGCCCAGGTCGCCGGTGCGGAAGAAACGCTTGCCGTCGATCTCGACGAACGCCGCTTCCGTTTCGGCCGGCCGGTTCCAGTAACCGATGGTCACCTGCGGGCCGTTGCTGACGATCTCGCCCACTTCGCCCGGGCCTTTCTCCTGCAGGGTTTCCACATCGATGATGCGGGAGTCTACGTCGAACACCGGAATCCCCAGGCATTGGGCCTTGGGCGCTTCCGACGGGTTGATGTGGGTCGCGGCCATGGTTTCGGACAGGCCGTAGCCCTCGATGTAGTCCAGGCCGGTCAGCTTCTTCAACTTGTCGGCGATCGCCGCCGGCATGGCCGCGCCACCGCCACCGATGGTCTTCAGGCTGCTGATGTCGTAGCTACCCAGTTCCGGATTGGACAAGAAGTCCACCGCCATAGTGACGATGTTGGTCCAGCCGGTGACCTGGTAGCGCTCGATCAGCTTGGCCGCGGTATTGCGGTCCCAGCGGGTCATGATGACCGAGGTGGAACCGCTGTAGATCGGGCTGTTCATGGAGCCGGTCATGCCGGTCACGTGGAAGAACGGCAGCGTGGACAGCTGCACCGTATCTGCCGTGCTCAGGTTCCAGAAGGCCCGGTGAACGGCCGTCGCCATCACGCCGCGATGGACGTGAGTGCAGCCCTTGGGCGCGCCGGTGGTGCCGGAGCTGAACGGGATCACGGCGATGTCGTCGGGACCCGCGGTGTGGGGTGCTGGCGTCTTGTTCGCGCCCACGGCATCCTGCCAGTCGGTCATGCCCGGGCCCTCAACCGGCTGGGCCGGGGCGGCCACTTCCGGCGGCAGGTTCAGGTCAGTCTCTTCCCGGATGTAGCGGCTGTAGGCGGTGACCACCACTTCTTTCAGGTGCGTCTCGCCCACCAGCGGCGCGATGAAGCCCGCCAGCTCCTGGCCGGCCAGACAGAACTCAGCCGAGGTGTCGCTGATGTAGTGTTCCAGTTCCGCCGCCCGGTTCATCGGGTTCACCGGGATGACGGCCGCGTCCGCACGCAGGATCGCGTAGTAACCGATCACGTACTGGGGCGAGTTCTGCATGTACAGCAGCACCCGATCGCCCTTCTGCAGTCCCTGCGCCTGCAGGTAACCGGCCAGGGCCTCGACCTCGTCCAGCAGCTGCTGGTAGGTCGTCACCGTGTCGTAGTAGATGATGGCCGGATGATCCGGATAACGCAGCGCGGAAATCGCCAGGTTGGTGAACACGCTGGTGTTGGGCAGCGTCATGGTCTTGGGCAGATCACTCGGCCAGACCCCGTGGTGTCTCGTAAACATAGTGTCGTACTCCCCTCTCCGGCCGGCAGGCCGGGCCAACTCTCGTCTGTTAAACCGATTCAATGGCAAAGGCCGCCGGACCACCGGGCAACGGTGACTGGCTGCGTAACGGTGTCACGGCCACGGCCTGGTCGCGTAGGACGGTCACGTCCATATCCGGCGCGATGATGTGTTTGGAACTGCGCTCGAAGCTGAGCCACCAGTACGGCAGGCTGCGCCCGTCCTGGCCGGGCAGCAGTCGCGTGCGCTGGATCGACCCGCTGGACTGCCGGGCCCAGCGCACTTCGCTCACGGCTTCGGCGTTGCAGGCCGGGAAATTGATGTTCCAGCAGGGCTGCGGGTGCTCGTCCGGCGCCCACAGTGAACGGATCACGGACTCGCCCAGCAGCTCGACTGGCGACCAGTCGATGCCGTCCCGGTTCAGGAACGCCTGGCTCAGGGCCATGGCCGGCACGCCCATGTGCTGGGCCGTGAGCACCGCACCCACGGTGCCCGAATACTGCACCGAGTCGCTGATGTTGGCGCCGCAGTTGACGCCGGACAGCACCAGGTCCGGCGGGGTCTCGCCGAACCACTCCGCCATGGCGAACAGCACGCAGTCCGCCGGCGTCCCCGACAGGGCAAAACGCCGGTCGCTGTCGTCCTGGGCATAGAGCCGCAGGGGCGAGTGCAGGGAAATGCTCTGCCCGGCGCCGCTGCGGTCGTGCTCGGGTGCAACGACCCAGACCTCTTCCGCCAGGTTGCGGGCGATCCTTTCCAGCACCGCCAGCCCCGGCGCGTTGATGCCGTCATCGTTGGTGATCAGGATGCGGCGTACGATCGGTTCACTCATTCTGCGACTCCCCGGTTGCCCTGTTGGGCGATCCGCCAGCCGGCGTCGGCCAGCATGCTCGCGCGCTTGCCCACCTGCAGGGCGTCCGCGTTACTCGCGTTCCCCTGGAGAGCCCGGGCGTAGACGCCCTGGACGATGGAGGCCAGCCGGAACAGCGAGAACGCCAGGAACACATGCCAGTCGGCAATGCCCGAGCGGCCGGACTGGCGGCAGTAACGTTCAATGATTTCCTGCTCATCCGGAATGTTCAGCGCTTCCAGGTCCTCACCGACAATGCCGCGGGAGCCTTCCAGATCCATGGGCAGGTGGTAGGGCAGGCAGTAATACGCCAGATCCGCCAGCGGGTGGCCGAGGGTAGACAGCTCCCAATCTAGGATCGCCGCCACTCGGGGTTCGTCCGGCGCCAGCATCAGGTTGCCCAGCCGGTAGTCGCCGTGGGCGATGGCCGTCTCGTCGGTGGCCGGCAGGTGGTCCGGCAGCCAGGCCATCAGCTTGTCCATGGCCGGCATCTCGTCGGTCTTGGCGGCCAGGTACTGTTTGGTCCAGCGGGACACCTGGCGGGCGACGTAGCCTTCGGGCCGACCGAAGTCGCCCAGGCCGACGGCATTCACGTCCACCGCGTGGAGCTGGGCCAGGGTGTCCATCGCCACTTCGTGCACCGGCCGGCGCTCGGCCCGGTCCAGCGCCCGCAATGCCGGATGGCTGACCACCCGGCCCGGCGTGAAGTCCATGATATAGAAGGGCGTGCCGATGACGGACGGGTCCTCACACAGCACCCGCGCCTGGGGCACCGGGACATCGGTGTGGTCGGATAGCGCCCGGATCACCTTGTACTCGCGCTCCACCATATGGGCCGACGGCAGGGTCTTGCCCGGCGGCTTCTTGCGCAGGACATAGCGGCCGCTGTCGGTGTCCAGCAGGAAGGTGGGATTGGACTGACCACCCTGGAACTGCTTCACCTCAAGCCGATCGCCGATGTCCGGCATCGCCTGCCGGAGCCAGGCTTTGAGTTGTTGCTCGTCGAACCGGTGGGCGTCGAGGACGTCCACCAGCTCCGGATCGAGGTTCGCGTGCTGGGACATGATCACCTCAACCTGCGGTTTCGCCGCCGTCCGCCACGATCACCTGACCGGTGATGTAGGCGCTGGCCGGTGTCGCCAGGAAGACCGCCAGCCCGGCGATGTCCACCGGCTCGCCAATACGGCGCAGCGGGGTTTTCTCTTCCACCCGCTTGAGGCGCTCGGGATCCTCCACCAGCGCCTTGGCGAAGTCGGTACGTACCAGGCCCGGGGCGATCGAGTTGACGCGGATGCCCTTCGGCCCCCACTCCACCGCCAGGTTGCGGGCCAGTGCGGCTTCCGCCGCCTTGGACACGCCGTAGGTGCCGATCACGGTATTGCCGCGGATGCCGGCGATGCTGGACAGCAGGATGACCTGCCCGTCACCGCGTTCGGCCATGTGCGGCAAGACCATTTGAGTCAGCCAGAAGGTGCCCTTCACGTTGGTGTCCATGATCTTGTCCCAGGCGTCGTCGGTCATGTCCTGGGTGGGACCATAGACCGGGTTGGTGGCGGCGTTGCACACCAGCACGTCGATGCGACCCCAGGCCGCGAGGGTCTTGTCCACCAGATTCTGCAGGTCGTCCTTGCGACCCACGTGGCAGGGTACGGCGATCGCCTCGAAACCCTGCTCCTTCAGCTCGCCGGCCACCTGCTCACAGACCTCCGCCTTGCGGCTGGAGATCACCACTTTGGCGCCGGCGCGCGCCATTTCCTCGGCAATGGAGCGGCCGATGCCCTTGGTGGAACCGGTGATCAGGGCCACCCGGCCGGTCATATCAAACAATGGATTGCTCATGCTCGGGCCTCCTGATCAGAGTGTTTTCGGGTAATTGCGCAGTTCGAGTTTGGCGATCGAATCCAGATGCACTTCATCCGGGCCATCGGCCAGGCGCAGCGTGCGGACCTGGGCCCAGGCCGCCGCCAGGAAGGAGTCCTGACACACGCCCATGGCGCCGTGGACCTGGATGGCGCGATCCAGAATGCGCAGCGCCATGCTCGGTGCGGCGACCTTGATCATCGCGATTTCCTGACGGGCCACCTTGTTGCCGACGGTGTCCATCATGTGCGCCGCTTTCAGGGTCAGCAGACGGCACTGCTCGATCTCCAGACGGGAGCGGGCAATGTCCTTGCGGATGGAATCGAACTGGGCCAGCGGCTTGCCGAAGGCCTCGCGCTCGTTGACCCGCTGGCACATGGCTTCCAGCGCGCGCTCGGCGACGCCGATGGTACGCATGCAGTGGTGAATCCGGCCCGGCCCCAGACGACCCTGGGCGATCTCGAAACCGCGGCCCTCGCCCAGCAGCATGTTGCTGGCCGGCACGCGGACGTTGTTGTATTCGATTTCGGCGTGGCCGTGCGGCGCGTGGTCGTAACCGAATACGGTCAGCGGTCGGATGATCTTCACGCCCGGTGTATCCAGCGGCACCAGGATCATGGACTGCTGTTTGTGCTTCTCGGCGTCCGGATCGGTCTTGCCCATGACGATGGCGATCTTGCAGGTGGTGGTCATCGCACCGGAGGACCACCATTTACGGCCGTTGATCACGTACTCGTCGCCCTCGCGACGGATCTCGCAGCCAATGTTGGTGGCATCGGACGAGGCCACGGCCGGCTCAGTCATGGAGAAACAGGAGCGGATATCACCGGCCAGCAGCGGTTCCAGCCATGCCTTTTGCTGCTCGGGGGAGCCGTAGCGGGCGATGGTTTCCATGTTGCCGGTGTCCGGCGCGGAGCAGTTGAACACTTCCGGGGCCATGTGGGAGCGACCCATGATTTCGCACAGGTGGGCGTACTCGAAGTTGGTCAGGCCGGCGCCGTAGTCGCTCTCCGGCAGGAACAGGTTCCACAGGCCGGCGGCCTTGGCCTTGCCCTTCAACTCCTCGAGGATCGCCGTGGGCGCCCAGCGGTTCTCCGCGTTCTCGATCTGCTCGTGGTGCAGGTGCTCGTTCGGATAAACGTGCTCGTCCATGAAGGCCAGCACTTGCTCACGCAGTGCCTGCGCTTTTTCGGAAAGTTCAAACATGTCGTTGTGCCTCTTGCTGTCGTTATTGGGGCAATTTGGGGTCGGTGACACCGTCAGATCGGTACACCCTCCGGCGACTCACTGCCAGAGCGAATCCGGAAGGTGCCCTCGCCGATGGCCAGCAGGTTGCCCTGGTCATCGCGGACTTCGCCGGTACTGTTAAAGATGCGACTGCCGCCGGCGCGTTTGGTGCCGGTGACGGTAATCGTGCCGCCACTGCACTGGCCGGTGAACGAGGTGGTCAGTGACAGGGTAATGGCCTTGCGCATGCGGCCCGGATAGGGGCAGTACGTGCCGGCCTGGGCCAGGGCAATGTCCAGCAGCGAGGTGAGCACCCCGCCGTGGATGACGCCGGCCAGATTCAGGTGATGCGGCTGCAGCTTTACAGTGATCACCGCTTCGTTTTCTGCCCAGGAGGCCTGCTCATAGCCGAGCACCTTGTGGAATCCGGGCAGATCCTTGCTATCGAGGTATTCGGGGGGGGTCACATCAGACATCAGACTTTCATTCCCGGCAGATTCAGGGAGGCGGTGTTGCCGCCGTCGACGGGCAGGGCCTGCCCGGTGATGTAGCTGGCATCGTCGCTGGCCAGGAACAGGATGGCGGCGGCGATTTCCTCGGGGTTGCCGTAGCGTCGCAGTTCACAGCGCGCGCCCAGCTTGTGGGCTTTCTCGTTGGCGCGGGCGTAATCAAAGATGGGCTGGGTCATGCCGGTTTCGATCAGGCCCGGACAAACCGCATTGACGCGGACGTTGTCGCCACCGAGGTCGCAGGCAGCAGTCTGGGTCAGGTTGATCACGCCGGCTTTGGACGCGCTATAGGCGTTGCCGCCCGCTCCGGAGCGGATCCCCGCTACGGATGCCGTATTGACGATGCTGCCCAGACGGCGGGACTGCATGTGCGGTGCCACGTGCTTAATGAAGAGCATCGGCCCGATCAGGTTCACCCCCAGGATGCGCTCCCACTCGTCGCGATTCTGGTCGGTGATCGGCGGGTGCGAACCCGCCACGCCAGCGTTGTTGCAGAGGACGTCGATCTGCCCCCAGCGCTTGATGGTGTCTTTGACCAGCGTCTCGACAGCCGCCTCGTTGGACACATCCATGACTTTGCGCAGGTACTCGGTACCTTCCGGCAGAGCGCTGGTGGTTTCCATCAACCCGGCTTCGGCCTGATCCACCAAAACCAGGTAAGCCCCTTCCCGCGCCAGTCGCAGGGCCGTGGCTCGTCCGATACCGCTACCCGCGCCGGTGACCATCGCCACCCGTCTCTTGAAACGCATCATGCGGATGCTCCTTTTGTTGTTCTTGGTCACCCTTATAAAGGGCTTCCCAGCCGTGTCAGATCACGAAGCCGGGAACCGCAAATAGGAATTCGGGTTTTAATTTGTCACGCCTGACACTTTTGAGTCAATATATTCGGAAGTTAATTTCACTAGTTAAAACACAACAATCATCATGAGTGTCAAAATGAACGACTATGTGAAAAGCATGCCCCAACACGCCCCGCTGGTTGCCGACGAAACCCTCCTGCCTATCGGGGAACAGATCCAGACCTTCGCCCGCACCCAACCCGACAAAATCGCCCTGATTGACGAGAAAGGCGACACCGACTGGGCCGGCCTGGTGTCCCGCGTGAACCGCATGGCCAACCGGCTGCGCGCGTCCGGACTGAAAACCGGCGACACGGTCGCAGGCCTGTCGGAGAACAGCGCCGACTACATGATGCTGTATCTGGGTGTGCTGACCGCAGGTGGCTGCATGGTGCCGCTGTCGGGCATGGCGAGCGGCGAAACGCTGGCACTGATGGTGAAGGACTGCGACGCCCGCTTCCTGTTCGTTTCACAGAAGAACGCGTCTTTATATGACGAGATTCGCGATCAGCTCGCAAACGTCACGGCCGACCTGCGGATTGGCATCGACTACGCACCGTCTGACAGTGCTGTAACGCTCGACAGCTGGCTGGGCGACATTGACGACACCGCCAACCCGGCCCCGCTGTCGCTGGATGATCCGTTCAACATCATCTACAGCTCCGGCACCACCGGCACACCGAAAGGCATCCTCCATGACCACCGGTTCCGCTACCGTCAGATGCGGCGCATGGGAAGCTACGGGCTGAACGGCGACGCCATCAACCTGGTGTCCACCCCGCTGTATTCCAACACCACCCTGGTCTCCGCCCTGCCCACCCTGTTCCATGGCGGCACCTTGGTGCTGATGGCAAAGTTCAACGCCCACCGTTTCCTGGAACTGGCGGAGCAGCACCGGGTGACCCACGCCATGCTGGTGCCGGTGCAGTATCAGCGCATCCTGGCAGAGCCGGATTTCGACCGCTTCGACCTGTCCAGCTTCCAGCTGAAGCTGTCCACCAGCGCGCCGTTGCGGGCCGACGTCATCGAGCAGGCCATGAAGCGTTGGCCGGGCAACATCCGCGAAGTCTACGGCCTGACCGAAGGCGGCATTTCCACCAGCCTCGACTGCGGTGCGTTTCCGGATAAGTGGGATTCCGTGGGCCAGCCCACCGAGGGCGCGGAAGTGCGAATCATCGACGAGGACGGTCAGGAGCTGCCCCGGGGCGAGATCGGCGAGATCGTGGGCCGGGCCGGCGCCATGATGCGCGGCTACTACCACCGTCAGGAACAGACCGACGCCATGCTCTGGACCAGCCCCGAGGGACTGAGCTTCTACCGCAGCGGCGATATGGGCCGGCTCGACGCCGACGGCTTCCTTTATATCCTCGACCGCCGCAAGGACATGATCATCTCCGGTGGTTTCAATATCTATGCGGTGGATCTGGAAAAGGTGCTCCTGGAACACCCCGCCGTGGCGGATGCGGCGGTCATCGGTATTCCCAGCGAACATTGGGGGGAAACACCTCTGGGGCTTGTCGTGCGCAAGGCTGGCGAGAGCCTGACGGAAAGCGAGCTGCTGGAATGGGCCAACGCCAGGCTGGGCAAATCGCAACGGCTGGCCGACATCGAATATCGCGATGAACTCCCGCGCAGCACCATCGGCAAGGTGCTCAAACGGGAGTTGCGGGCGCCGTACTGGGAAAAGTAGTTCCCCGTACATGTCGCAGACGCTTTAGAGGGTGTTGCAAAAGCCCCCGAGGCGTAGGTTGGGCTGACGCAGGAAGCCCAACAATAAGCGGGCACCGGACGTTCCCGTTATCGCGGACATGCTTGAACATTGATTCTCAAAAATCGGCTGCGACCATTGGATGGGATGAGATTGGCCGCAAACCCGGCTTGTTGGGCTTCCTGCGTCAGCCCAACCTACGCCTCGCCCCCCTCTCTCCGAACCTCCGCTCCGCGACCCTGCCTGTTGTCAGAGACAATGGGCGTTTCGGCGGACGAAGCGATGCTTCGTTGTCTCCTGCTTCACCCCGCCAGGGGAGAGAGGCTCACCTTAAGCCTCGAAGCTCATTAAAGACCCGACTACATAAGTCTTCAAGCCCATTATCGCTTCCCCATCCGGTCCAGCACCGCCCGGCATTCGTCCGAACGCAACCGCTCGGCAAACACATCGCGCTCCCGCTCCAGGGCCGCAAACGCCTGGTCTTCCCAGGGGGCGCGCATCAACCGTTTGCTGGCCCGCAAAGCATCCCGGGGCTGAGCCACCAACTTGCGGGCCTTGGCCAGAGCCACGGTTTCCGCCTCACCATCGGGCACGCAGCTGGTGGCCAGTCCGGCTTCGACAGCGGCTTTGCCATCCAGGGTTTCGCCGAAAACGAGCAGGTCCGTGGCCTGTCGCAACCCCATCCGCAGCGGCCCCACCACCGTCGAAGCCGCTTCCGGCGACAGCCCCAGATCCACGAACGGCGTGCGGAAGCGGGCCGAGGCGGCGGCAATTACCATGTCACAGTGGAACAGCAGGGTGGTGCCGATGCCGATAGCGATGCCCTCAACAGCGGCAATCACCGGCGTATCGCACCGCATCAGTCGCTCGATGAAGGCCAGGCCCGCAGAGGGCTTGGGGTCCGGATCGACGGCCCGGGCGCGAAAGTCGTCCAGGTCGTTACCGGCGGTGAACAGGCCGTCGCAGCCACCAAGGACAATCGCATGGACACTCTCATCCGCAGCCGCGGCATCCACGGCCTCGGACAGTGAATCGTACATGGCGCGGGTCAGGGCGTTCTTTTTTTCCGGACGGCGGATGGTCAGCCGGACGATGCCGGGTTCGCGGGTCACCTCGATCATGCCGATTCTCCTCATTGTTGGGGCATGGCGTATTCATTTTGCGAAATACTGTTTCACAAAAATGCCATTTATTCTATGTTTGTGAGCGACAACAACAAGGAGCCAACCCCATGCCCCCATTCCATGAGATGAGCAGTTTCGCCCTGGCGGACGGCATTCGCAGTCGCACATTTACCGCCGTCGCCGTTCTCGATCACTTCCTGGATCGCATCGAGCGCTTCAACCCGGATCTCAATGCCATCGTGGTGCTGCGCGCCGACGACGCACGCAGGCAGGCGGAAGCCGCCGATGCCGCGGCGGCGCGGGGCGAGGACTGGGGGCCGCTGCACGGCGTGCCCATGACCATCAAGGAAACCTTCGAGATCGAGGGCTGGCCCACCACCGCGGGCTTCGAGAAGCTGCGTGACCACGTCTCAACCCGCACCGCGCCGGCCGTACAGCGGCTCCAGGCCGCCGGCGCCATTATCCTGGGCAAGACCAACGTGCCGGAACTGGCCGGCGACCTGCAGAGCTTCAACAGCATCTATGGCACCAGCAACAATCCATGGGACACCTCGCGTACACCCGGGGGCTCCTCCGGCGGCGCCGCGGCGGCCCTGGCCGCCGGCCTGACTCCGCTGGAGCTGGGCAGTGACATTGGCGGCTCGATCCGCACGCCCTCGGCGTTCTGTGGCATCTACGGTCTGAAAACCACCTACGGCATTGTGCCCACCCGCGGCCACGTCCCGGGCACGCCGGGCAGCCGGGGCAAGCGCGATATTGCGGTCGCCGGCCCCATGGGGCGCCATCTGGAAGATCTGGACCAGGCACTGGCGTTACTGGCCGGGCCGGACGAGTCGGAGGCGCCGGCCTGGCGCATCGAGCTGCCCGAACCGACGACGGACACGCTGGGCGATCTGCGCGTGGCCGCCTGGCTCGATGATGTGTTCTGCCCGGTCGATCAAGCGGTGCGGGACGGCCTGCAGAGCTGCGTGGACGTGCTGCGCGCCGAAGGGGCGCGGGTGGATGAAGCGGCCCGGCCGGATCAACTGACCCTGAAAGCCAACCACGACCTGTATTACAACCTGCTCGCCGCCGCCATGGGCGCGGGTCTGACCCCGAAAATCCGGGAGAAGCTGCAGCCGCTCACCGACGATCCCGACGCCGACGACTACCGCAGCCGCTTTGCCCGCGGTGCCCTGCAGTCCCATGCCGACTGGATGGCCGGCGACGAACAGCGAGCGCAGCTGCAACACCGCTGGGAGCAGTTCTTCGAGCGTTTTGACGTGGTGTTGTGTCCGGTCGTCAACACACTGGCCTTCCCACACGATCAGGAAACCGCCGCCACCGAGCGCACCCTGACCATCAACGGCCAGCCTCAGCCCTACATGGACGTGACCGTGTGGGCCGGCATTGCGGCGATTTCCGGGCTGCCTGCCCTGAGCCTGCCGGTGGGCGATTCTGACGAAGGACTGCCGCTGGCCGTGCAGCTGATCGGTCCGGCCTACAGCGATCGCAACCTGCTGCGGATCGGGCAGCTTCTGGCCCGGCACCTGCACCCGGACGGCCTCCCCTTCCCCCGGCTGTAAGTCGGGCGCCCGGGACGCGGGAAGATTCCACCCGCGTCCTATTGCAAAACGTGATGCGTGTGATAAATTCGGAAAACAAAGATTCATTCTGCAGTCACAAGTACCGCAGAGCGAAACATAACGAATGACACAACAACAAAGAGGTCACGTCATGCCATCGCTAACCCTGTTCCGCAAGCAACTGACGGTGTTCGCGTCAGCGGCCACCCTGAGCCTGGGCGTGTTGTTCAGTGGCAGCGCTGCTGCCGCCGACACCATCACCTGGAAGGTACAGTCTCACTGGCCGGGTTCCAGCAGTTCCTACACCGACAGCCTGGAACGCATCAAGCGTGTCATCGAAGAGCGCAGCGACGGCCGCCTGGAGCTCAAGCTTTACGAAGCCGGCGCGCTGTTCAAGGCCAAGCAGACTTTCGACGCGGTCAGCCGCGGCATCCTGGAAATGGGCACCATTTCCCCGTCCTACGCCCAGGACAAGATGACCCTGGCTGGCATCGCCTCCGGTCTGCCGTTTGCCTTCCGCCACGTGTGGGAAGCGGCCTACTTCCACAAGGGCCTCGGCTTCGAGCAGATGCTGCGTGATGAAGCCGCTCAATACGGCGTTTACTGGGCCACCGACAAAGTCTACCCGACCGAGATGGTGGTCAAGAAGCCGATCAAGAGCTGGGATGATTTCACGTCCCTGAAACTGCGCTCCTCCGGTGCCCTGCAGAAATTCCTGACCGAAGCCGGTGCCGCCGCGTCCTATATTCCGGGCAGCGAACTCTACCCGGCCCTGGACAGTGGCGTGGTCGACGGTGCTCACTGGGGCGCGGCCCAGGGTGCGTACTCCATGGGTCTGTATGAAGTGGCCAAGTACCACGTTAAGCCGGCCCTGAACATCGCCGGCACCGACGTCATCATCGTCAGCCAGAAGGCACTGGACAAGCTGCCTGAGGACCTGCAGAACGTTGTGAAGCAGGCGCTGGAAGAAGAGTTCTGGTTCCGCACCAACGAGTACCAGTACAAAGAGCAGCTGGCCCTGGCCAAGGCCGAGAAAGAAGAAGGCGTCCAGGTCAACACCCTGCCGGACGACGTCCAGAAGCGCCTGACCCAGGTCGCCCAGAAAATGTGGGACGAGGAAGGCGAGCGTAGCGAGCGCTCCAAGAAAGCACTGGCTATGCTGAAAGACTACCTGCGTCAGTTGGGCTACCTGTAACACCCGTCAACACAGACCGGCGGGTCCCGCTCGCCGGTTTTTCCCGTTCCTGAAGACCCGATATTCCCCCGGAGGACACCATGCGTGCGCTGACCGCATTCATGAATGGGGTCACCCGTCTCAATGATTTCATTGGGCGCTGGGTTTCCCTGCTCGTCTTTGCCATGTTTGCCTTCCTGCTCCTTGAGGTCGGCTTCCGCTACCTGCTCGGCTCACCCACCGTCTGGACCAACGAACTGACCCAGATGCTGTTTGGTGTCTACGCCGTTATGTCCGGCGGCTACATCATGGCCCACCGGGGGCACGTGAATGTCGACCTGCTGTATTCCCATCTGGGCCCGCGGGTCCAGGCCGGGCTCGACATCTTCACGTCCACCATGTTTTTCGCCTTCACCCTGGCGCTGTTCTACTTCGGTTACGACATGGCCAGTGAATCCGTGGCCAGTTTCGAAACCACCTATTCGGCCTGGAACCCGCCGATCTGGCCGGTGAAGGTGGCGATTCCCCTGGGCACTGGCCTGCTGATCCTGCAGGGCGTGGTCAAGCTGCTGCAGGACATCGCCATTGCCCTGGACCTGGATTACTACAAACCTTCCGAGACTGATGACGAGCAGGGAGACGTGCTGTGAGTATTGAAGTCCTGACCCTGCTGTTTTTTGGCGCACTGCTGTTCTTCCTGGTCCTCGGCCTGCCGCTGACCTTTGTGCTGGGCGGCGTGTCCGTCGTCTTCCTCTATTTCACCTGGGGGTTCGACTCCTTCTTTATGGTGGCTTCGCAGATCTGGAGCACCATGGAAAGCTTTACGCTGGTGGCGATTCCGCTGTTCGTCTTCATGGCGATGATCCTGGAGCGCACCGGCGTCGCCAATGACCTCTACCGCATGATGCACCTGTGGTGGGGCGGCGTTCGCGGTGGCCTGGCCATCGGTACGCTGGGAATCTGCGCCCTGTTCGCCGCCATGTGTGGCATCAGTGGCGCGGCCGTGGTGGCCATGGGCACCATCGCGCTGCCATCGATGCTGGAACGGGGCTACGACAAGAACATGGCGCTGGGCTGCATCAATACCGGCGGCGGTTGGGGCATCCTGATTCCACCCAGCATCCTGATGATCCTGTATTCGCTGATTACCGGCGTGTCCGTGGGCAAGATGTTTGCGGCGGGTATCCTGCCGGGCGTCCTGCTGATGGTGCTGACCACGGCCTACATCATCATCCGCTGCTACCTGCAGCCGCACCTGGCGCCGGCCCTGCCGCCGGAAGAGCGGGCCAGTTGGGGCGAGAAGTTCCGCGCCCTGCGGGCGGTCATCCTGCCGATCGCTATTGTGGTGATGGTGCTCGGCTCCATCATCGGCGGGATCACCACGCCGACGGAGGCCGCCGCGGTGGGTGTTCTGGGTGCCCTGATCTCCGCTGTGGTCTACCGCAAGTTCAACTGGTCACTCATGCACGAAGCGGCGATCCGCACCTTCAAGCTGACCGGCATGATCATGTGGATCCTGTTTGCGGCCCACGCGTTCAGTGCCGCCTACCAGAGCATGGGCGCGCAGGAGCTGATCGAAGGGCTGATGGAAATGATCCCGGGCGGTCCCTGGGGCGTCATCCTGTCGATGATGCTGATTGTCTTCCTGTTGGCGATGGTGCTGGATCCGGTGGGCATCATGCTGATAACGTTGCCGGTCTTCATGCCCATCGTGGAGGGGCTGGGCTTCGATCCGATCTGGTTCGGCATCCTGTTCGTGATCAACATGGAAATCGGCTACATGACGCCGCCGTTCGGCTTCAACCTGTTCTACCTGAAAGGCGTGGTGCCGCCGAGCATCACCATGCAGGACATCTACAAGTCGATCATTCCGTTCGTCCTGGTTCAGGTGCTGGGCATGGGGGTCATCATGATGTTCCCGGATATCGCCACCTACCTGCCGGACCTGTTCTTCTGAGCCGCGACCGTTGAGCCGCTGTCGCCACCGGCAGCGGCGGCTCAACGCCGAATTTGCGGTAGCATTCTGTTACGCATGACTCATTGATTCTGTTCAATTTTCAAACTTAAATAATGATACTCCGATCACACTATGAACCAAACGACTGATAACCAAAAACGCTAGCGCTTCAGAGCAGCCCCACGCTCGATGACGCCCCGTTCCAGGAAGTTCATCATGCGACTGCCCCAAATTTTCACGTCCCTTTCCATTGGACGCAAACTCGGTATCGGCTTTGCGGTCCTGATCATTCTCTCGGTTATTACCGGCTCAATCGGCCTCACCGCCCTGGACAACTACGCCGATCGCGGTGATGTGGTGGGCCTGGTCGGCGCCATGGAAACCAACCTGTTGCAGGCCCGTCTGGCGGAGAAATCCTTCCTGATGGAAGCCGCCGACGACGACCTGGCCAAAGCCCGAAAGCAAAGCGCAGCGGCCGGCCAGATGGCCGAATCCCTGAGTCATCAGGTGAGCAACAGCACCGACCAGGCCAGACTCGCCACGGTCATTGACGGCTCTGCCCACTACGGCGATCTATTGGCCGAGGTTGCGACTACCCAGAAGTCACGCGACGAGACCGTCAAGAAGCTGGAAGTCGACGCCCGCAAAACCGAGAGCCGCCTGAGTACCGAAGATCAGCTCTACGTCGCCAGTGCGGCCCTCAAGCAGATGCGCCGCAGTGAGCGCAATTTCCTGATCGAGGGCGACGACAAGGCCATCAAGGCATTTGACGATGCGAACAGCCGGGCCCTGAAATCCGTCAAATCCTCCTTTGTCGACAAATCCGTCAAAGAGGAAGTCAGCGGCCTGTTCCAGGCCTACAGCGACAGTTTCCACAGTGCCGTCGATCAGGTTCGGAAGACCCACACGCTCGAGCAGGACATGATCGATACGGCGCGTTCAATCCTGCAGGCGACCAACGACATGAAGCAGGACCAGCTGGCGAAAATGAAGAGCGATCACCAGTCGGCCATCGTCATGATTGCGGTGACCATGGTGATCGTGATCCTGATGGGCGTCGGGCTGGCCTGGGTACTCGGGCGGTCCATCGTGCGCCCAATTCGCGAAGCGGTGGATGTGGCTTCCAAGGTGGCGTCCGGCGATCTGCGCCAGCAGGTCAGCAGCAACCGCAAGGACGAGCTGGGTCAACTGCTCAGCGCCCTGGGCGGCATGGTCACGAACCTGCGCGCGTTGGTGCAGGGCATTGACCAGGGCTCCAACGACATCGCCGCTTCAACAGGCGAACTGTCCACCGTCACCGAACAGACCAGCCTGGGCATGACCCAGCAGCGCGATCAGACCGACCAGGTGGCCACCGCCATGAACGAAATGGTGGCCACCGTCAGCGAAGTGGCGCGCAGTGCGGAGGAAGCCTTCTCCGCCGCCAACCAGGCCAGCCAGACCGCCACCGACGGGGAAACCGCGGTGGGCGAAACCCTGGCTTACGTCAGCGAACTGAACACACTGGTTGAGGACGTCATGCAGAAGCTCAATGGCCTGCAGGCGGACACCCAGAACATCGGCACCGTGCTCGACGTGATCAAGTCGGTGGCGGAACAAACCAACCTGCTGGCGCTTAATGCGGCGATCGAGGCAGCCCGTGCCGGCGAACAGGGGCGCGGTTTTGCGGTGGTCGCGGACGAAGTACGCTCCCTGGCCCAGCGCACGCAGAGCTCGGCGACGGAGATCGAGACGCTGATCACCAATCTGGTCAGCAGCGCGGAGAGTTCCGTGACGGCCATGGAATCCGGCACCCGCCTGGCCGGGCAGACCCTGGACAGCGCACGCACCACCGGCCAGACCATCGAAGCGATTGCCAGCGCGGTGGAACAGATCCGCCAGCTCAACAGTCAGATCGCCACGGCAGCGGAAGAACAGTCGTCGGTGGCCGAGGACATCAACCACAACGTCACGAGCATCCGGGACATCAGCGA
This sequence comes from Marinobacter sp. NFXS9, assembly GCF_040148665.1. Classification (NCBI taxonomy): domain Bacteria; kingdom Pseudomonadati; phylum Pseudomonadota; class Gammaproteobacteria; order Pseudomonadales; family Marinobacteraceae; genus Marinobacter; species Marinobacter sp. NFXS9. The sequence continues at coordinate 160,950 of NZ_JAGDDW010000004.1, forward strand.
CCAGTCCGCCACGGCGGCCACCCAGGTGGCGTCGTCCTCAACGGAGCTGGCGCAGTTGGGCGAGAACCTGCGCCGTCAGGTGGCGCAGTTCAGCGTACAATAGGCTGGATAGCGGCCGGCCCCACAGGCCGGCCAAGGTTGATCAGTTGGTACGCGCAGCCGCCTGTTCCGCTGCCTGCAATGTTTTCTCTCCCACCGCGGACGCATACTCCTGCCACAATGGTTTCATCGCCGCCTGCCAGTCCGACAGTTCCTGGGGTGTCGGCTTCACCAGGGTGACGCCACGGGCGTTCTTCAGCGCTTCACGATCGTTCATGCTCTTGGCCTTGGCCACCGCATTGCCGTAGCCCAGCGCGTTGCTCATGGCATAACTGAAATGGCGACGCTCGTCGTCGGTCAGGCTCTGCCAGAAGGTCACGTTGGTGATCACCATGTAATCCAGCACACCGTGGTTGGATTCCATGATGTAAGGCTGGTACTCGTAAAAGCGTTTCGAGTAGATGTTGGACCAGGTGTTTTCCTGCCCCTGGATCCGGTCATCCGCCAGCGCCTGATACACGTCGGAGAACGCCATCGGGACCGGTATGGCATTGATGGTTTCGAACTGTTTTTTCAGCACGTCGGAATTCATGATGCGAAAGCGCAGGCCCGCCAGGTCGCCCGGCTCGCGAAACGGCTTGTTGGCGGACAGCTGCTTGAGCCCGTTATGCAGATAGCCCAGACCGACAATGCCTTCCTGCGTCATGCTGGTCAGCAGGGCTTGGCCGGTGGCGCTCTGCTGGAATTGCTCGACCGCGTCCATATTGGGGAACAGGAACGGGAGATCGAAGACTTTCAGTTTCTGGGTGTAGGCATCGAACTTGGAGACCGACGGCGCCGCAAACTGGATGCGACCGTCGGCAATCGCACTGACCGCCTCGTTGTCGTCCATCAGGGTGCCGTTGGGGTGGATCTCGATGCGAAACCGATCGCCCATCTTGCGCTCGACAATCTTCTTGAACATCTCCGCCATCTTGCCCTTGGGGGTATCCGGGCTCACGACGTGGGAAAAGACGAGCGTGCGGGGTTCAGCCGACAGGGCGAGAGGCAGCGCCAGCAGAATCGCCAGCGCCATCCGGGGGAAAATCCGTGTCATCAATTTGCTCCTGAGTCTTGTTTCTTTTTATCGGGACTGCCAAAAGGCTTCTAATCGGTAGCAATTGTGAGACCAGTCACAGGAACAGCGGCTTTAACCGCCCCGGGCAACCGTTGCGTTACGTGATGGATTCATTCAGCAACAAACGGACACGTGCAACCGGCTGAAATGGGTAAATATTCACCCATTACCCAGCATTGATGGGCGAACATTCACCCATTCCTTGGAGCCATGGAAAAGTCGAGCGTTCCGGAAAGCGAGCGAACAATCTGTGCCTGAGCGGGGGAGGCGAACGGGTGGAAACCCACCCATTCGCGAACGGATTGATCAGGGAGCGACTACATCTTGCCGTGGGGCGGGCCCACCTTGTCGAGATACTCGCCGTAGCCGGCCGCCGCCATCTGATCCTTGGGAATGAATCGCAGGGCCGCCGAGTTCATGCAGTAACGCAGTCCGGTGGGTTGCGGGCCATCCTTGAAGACGTGCCCCAGATGGGAGTCCGCCACACGGCTGCGGATTTCAGTGCGGGTCATGAAGAAGGACTTGTCCTCTTTTTCCACCACCGCGTTGGGCTCGATCGGCTGGGTGAAACTCGGCCAGCCCGTGCCCGATTTGTACTTGTCCGCCGAGGAGAACAGGGGCTCGCCGGAGACCACATCCACATAGATCCCTTCTTTCTTGTTATCCCAGTAGGCGTTATCGAACGCCGGTTCGGTGCCGTCCTCCTGGGTCACCTTGTACTGCATGGGCGTCAGCGTCGACTTCAACTTCTTGTCGCTCGGCTTGACGAAGCTGGCTTCCTTGAAGCCCAGGCTATCGGCCCCGGCTTTCGCCTGATCTTCACCGCCGGCCGCCATGTTATCCGGGCGGTACTTCGACCAGTCGACTTTCTGGTCCTCGCCCCAGACCCGGTCGATAAACTGGTAACGGCCGGAGTTGAAGGTATAGAACTTGTAGCGGACCGGATTCTTCTTGTAGTAATCCTGATGGTATTTTTCCGCCACGTAGAAGGTACTGAAGGGCGTGATTTCGATCACCACCGGCTTGTCATAGCGGCCGGACTCGTCCAACGCCTTGACCGCGGCTTCGGCTAACCGTTTCTGCTCGGCGTTGTGATAGAAGATTGCCGGACGGTACTGGTTGCCGCGGTCGACAAACTGGCCCTTGGCGTCGGTCGGATCCATAAATCGGAAGAAGCCCTGGAGCAGACCTTCGTACGTGATCTTCTTCGGGTCGTAGTAGACCTGGACCGATTCCGTGTGCCCGGTGGTGCCGGAAGAGACTTCCTCATAAGTGGGATTTTCCTTGTTCCCACCGGTGTAGCCGGAGACGGCCTCGACCACGCCAGGAATCTTCTCGAAACCGGCTTCAACACACCAGAAGCAGCCACCGGCGAAGGTCGCCACTTTCAGTGACGGATCATTCGGCGCGTATTCGCCATCCGCCTTTTCATCATCCGCCATGCTGACCTGCAGCCCGGCCAGGCTGGCCAGCAGGATCAACAGGGCGGCCACAAGTGTCCGTTTCATGCTACTCACCTCATGGGGTCTCAAGGGTTGAGACTCTACTTTCGCGCGAAAATTTCACGCGGTTTTCTCCCGGATGTTACGAATTCATAACGGCTTCGGTTTCCCGGGCGGCGGATTCCAGAGGCAGCTGAATCGTAAACGCGGCACCGCCCCCAGTCCGGTTGCGCACGTCGATGCGGCCGCCTTGCAGTACCATGATGCGTTTGGCAATCGCCAGGCCCAGGCCCGCATGGCCAGGCTCGTCGCGGTTCTCGCCACGATACAGGGCGTCGAACACATGGGGCAGATCCGCTTCGCTGATGCCCGGCCCGGCATCGGACACGGTGACAGTCAGCCAGTCGTCGTCCGCGGCCAGATCGAGCGTGACCTCACGGCCGGACGGACTGTATTCGAGGGCATTGCGGATCAGGTTATCCAGCACTCGCTCGGTCATGCCCAGATCCCCCAACACCCGGGGCAGCGTCATGGAGCCGGTGACCTGCAGGCGGATGTCCCGCTTGGCGGCCTCGTGGCCGTGCTTCTGGGCCACGTCGTGGATCAGCTCAGCCGGCACGAACGGCTCCAGCCGCGGTTGCTTCTCGCGGGCTTCCAGAGCGGCCAACTCGAACAGTTCATCCACCAGATGGCTCAGACGCCGCCCTTCTTCCAACGCAATATCCAGGAAACGGGCCTGTTCGTCAGGCGACAGGCTGTCGCGTTTCATGCGCAGGCTTTCCACATAACCTTGCATCGAGGCCAGCGGCGTGCGCAGGTCGTGGGACACCTGGGCGATCAGGCGCCGGCGCAAAGCGTCCTTTTCCTGGAGCTGTTCGATCTGGGAGGCAATGCGATCCGCCATGCGGTCGAACGTCATGCCCAGATAGTCGATCTCGTCATGGCCCCGGCCGCGCTCGTCCGCCCAGCGCAGGCGATCCGGACGCAGGCCGTCGGCCTGCTCGAACTGCTCCACCAGTCGGGTCAGGCGGGTGAGCCGGCGGGTCAGCAGGCGGAACACCCAGAGCCCGGCCAGCAACCCGAACAGCAGACTGACCGCCATGGCCCAGGCGCTCATGCTGATAAAGTGACCTTCCCGCGCCATCATTTCCACCGAGTCGTATTCCTCCCCACGCAGGACCACGTAGAGGTAACCCTGCAGGTTGCTGGCCGACGGCACCGGGGTCACGGAAAACACTTTCTGCCGGTCGTGGCTGCGGGGATCATCGCCCAGCACCGGATACGCTTTCCTGTCGTCGAGCAGCTTGTGGATCGGGCCCAGGGAAACGCGATTGCGCTTGATCTTGGCCGGGTCGGCGGAATAGGACAGGATCTTGCCCTGGGGATCGAGCAGGTAAATCTCGATGCTGGGGTTGATCGTCATGTAGAGGGCGAACAGCTTCTTCAGCGCCGACTGATCGATGCGCCCTTCGTCCACCAGGTTGCGGTCGGACACCAGATCCCGGGCCAGGTCCCGGTTCAGTTCCTGGTTGACGGAGGCGTAGTACTCCCGCAGGGAAAAGGTACTTACCACGGTGTAGACCAGCCCCACGGCAATCAGCAGAACAATCAGACCCGCGGCGAGGCGGGTGTACAACGATTTCAGCATGGGTCAGTCCCGGAAACGATAGCCCACCCCCCAGACGGTCTGGACGTAATAGGGGTCGGAAGGGTCGCGCTCGATCTTGCCGCGCAGGCGGTTGATGTGGGTGTTGACGGTGTGCTCGTAGCCTTCGTGGTTGTAGCCCCAGACGGCGTCCAGCAACTGGGTGCGGCTGAACACGCGACCGGGCTGGCGCGCGAAGTGGAACAGCAGGTCGAACTCGCGGGCGGTCAGGTCCACCTCGTCGCCGTTCACGGTGACCTTGCGTCGGTCCGGGTCGATGGTCAGGCCATCCACTTCGATTCGCCCGCCAGTAGCTTCAGGCTCGCGGGGAGCAGACAGGGCGTCCACGCGGCGAAAGAGCGCTTTGATGCGGGCCGCCAGCTCCGCCACGCTGAAGGGTTTGGTCAGGTAGTCGTCGGCGCCCATTTCCAGGCCCAGTACCCGGTCCAGTTCGGTGGTCTTGGCGGTAAGCATCAGCACGGGCACATAGCCGGGGGCGGAGCGGATTTCCCGGCAGATGGACAGGCCGTCCAGGCCGGGGAGCATCAGGTCGAGGACCACCAGGTCAATGCCGCCTTCCTGGTAACGGGCCAGGCCGTCGTCGCCCCGGGTCATCAGGATGGCCTCGCAGCCCAGGTCTTCGATGTGCATTTTGACCAGTTGGCCGATGCCGGGGTTGTCTTCGATGATCAATACGGTTCGGGTCATGGAGACGTCTCTGTCGCAGGCGGACCGGAAGAGCGTGCCACCGGTTCCGTCGCCGGTGGCACTGCCCCCGGCCGGTTACATGCTGTCCTTTTTGTCGTCGGACATCATGTCGTCCTTCATCATGTCATCTTTTTTCATATCGTCATGATGCATGTCGTCCTGCATCATCTCATCCTTTTTCATATCGTCATGATGCATGTCGTCCTGCATCATCTCATCCTTTTTCATATCGTCGTGATGCATGCCATCGTCCTGCATCATGCTGTCTTTCTTCATGTCGTCATGGTGCATGCTGTCGTCCTGCATCCTATCGTCATGGTTCTTGTCGCCTTTCATCATGTCGTCCGCCTGCGCCAGGCCGGCGCCAAGGCCGAACAGGGCGATGGTGAGTACGAAGGCGATCGGGGTCCGTGTTTTCATGGTGCATTCTCCTTGTCATCCGAGCCCACGACCGCATGCCGTGGGTGTCACGATGCAGAATGGAGGAAAGCACTCACAGGCCCATCACGGGGGCCTAAAGACTCTATAAAGGAAAGATCACAAAAACATCACGGGCAAGGGAGAGGACGAGGGGCGCAGGGCCCTTTTCTGGCTTGCAAGCTTGTGCCGGGAAGCGAGTGGGGGGGCGCCCTTGCCTTCGCTGGATTAGACGGCCATCCGTGGCCGCTAATCCGACCAGGACGTCCCTGTCCTTCCTTCGGCAAGGGCGCCCACTCGCTTCCATCGAACCTTTGAGATACCGCACCTACTTCAAAAGCGATGCGGATATTCCCTGGATATCTACTAATTCCTCTTCCCTTGATGGGACAGGAGCTGGGTGGTCCGACGCATCGGAGAGGGGGAACGTTTTTCCGGAGGACTCTACTTCGCCGCCCCATCCAAAGCCAGCCGACCCCGCGAAAACCGCGCATTGACCCACAGCGACAGCGCCATCACCGCACCGCCTGCGAGCAACCGGCCGAGATCGGCATCGCGGTTCCAGATCAGCAGGTTCACCAGCAACCCGGCCGGCACCAGCGCGTTGTTCATAATCGCCAGAGTGCCGGCGTCCACCAGGCAGGCCCCGCGGTTCCACAGGAACAGGCCAATACCGGAGGCGGCCAGCCCGAGCCAGATCAGGATGCCCCACTGCAGCGCGGTGTGCGGCAGCTTGTCGGGATTACCGAAGATCAGGAACGACGGCAGGGCGAACAGCAGCGCACCGGCGTAGAAGTAGCCGAAGAAGCGATAGAGCGGAATCTCGGTCGGGAAGCGCTGGATCAGGTGCTTGTAGCCCACCTGCCCCGCTGCGAATGTGGCGTTGGCCACCTGCAGCAACAGGAAACCGGTAAGGAAGTCCTCACTCAAACCGTCGTAGCGGATAATGCCCGCCCCGAGTGTGGCAATTGCGGCTGCAACCAGGGCCATGGGCGAGAAGCGCCGGTTGAGGGCGTCGTCGATCAGGGTGACGTAGAGCGGTGTGAAGATGGTGAACAGCAGCACTTCCGGCACGCTCAGGTAAGCGAACGAGCGGTACAGACACAGGTAGGTGATCCCGAACTGCAGCGCGCCGACGACGGTCACACCGGTTTTCAGCTCCCAGCGCACGCCGCGCCAGCGGGTCAACGGCAAAAAGGCCAGGCCCGCCAGCACCACGCGGCTCATCACCGCAAAGTCGCTGTCCACGTGACCGGCCAGGAACTCACCGATCAGGCTGAAAGAAAAGGCCCAGAGAACCGTTACGAAAACCAGCAGCGCCACAAAAAACTCCCTAAACGGCGAAAGGTGGATAGCTCAGATGCAGTGACGGCCAGATCAATGGGAACCAGATACGACCTTGGCTTGAGCCCATGTAGCCGATGCTTTCGAGGGTGTTGTAAAAGCCCCAGTATTCCAAAAGTTGCGTCGTACACTCCCTCTCCCATCGAGGGAGAGGGCCGGGGAGAGGGGGAGGCGCCGTCCCGGCGCCCTTCTATCGCAGGAGATTATATCCGGCGAGGCTTTCGCCTCGACCCCCTCTCTCCAAACCTCTCTCCCGCCAGGGGAGAGAGGCTTTTACCCGAAAGCTTTTTCAACACCCTCGAAAGCATCGGCTACATAGAGAAGATAAACCGCGCAGCAGTTAATTAGGCTGCGCAGTATACGGGATTGAGAGGGAAGTGTCGCGACGACCGTCAGGCCAGAAACTCGCGACGATACTGCGGATCCGTCTTGAAGCGCCCGCCCAGCGCCATCGTCTCGGTACTGGAGCTGGTGTCCTGCACGCCGCGGGCCTTCACGCAATAGTGGGTCGCGTCGATGTGAACCGCTACGTCCTCCACTTCCAGCAGGGTCTGCAACGCCACCAGGATCTGGTGGGTCAGTCGCTCCTGCACTTGCGGGCGCTGGGCGAAGAAGCGCACGATGCGGTTGATCTTGGACAGGCCGATCACCTTATCCTTCGGCAGGTACGCCACCCGGGCCAGACCGTCGATGGTCACGAAGTGGTGCTCGCAGGTGCTGGTCACGCTGATGTCACGCACCTTGACCATCTCTTCCACGCCCATCTTGTTCTCGATCTGGGTGATCTTGGGGAACTGGCTATAATCCAGGCCGGCGAAGATCTCGTCCACGTACATGCGGGCGATGCGCGCCGGCGTGTCCATCAGACTGTCGTCGGTCAGGTCCAATCCCAGCGTCTCGGCGACCCGCGCCATCAGGTCCGAGATGCGCTCGACTTTCTGGTCCCGGGACAAGCGGTTGTCCACCATCGGTGTTTCCAGCCCCCGTTCCACCAACGCCGATCGCACCGCCAGCGCTTCCTCGCTCAGGCTGGATACCGCTACGGACTGGCCGTCAAGAAAGGATGAGGTCTGCAATTGCTGCGACATGGGAAAGCCTCTGCCCTGATTTCTGCACACATTGACGCTATCTACGCTGGCGCCCGCAGGTGGATTACTTTGACGGCCACCGCCGTTGACCTGGATCGCGTAAACCAGGCCAGCCTGCCGGACCCCGTTGGGGTGTTCCGGAGAAAGGCGGCAATTATCCTTGTCACGGGAAAGAAGCGCAAAAAAAGATCGCATAAGACCGCGATAGCCAGACCCTATGCGACGAAGGGAAGACCAGCCGGCTGCGGCTATCAACCGGCTGCAAGACTCACTGGATTTCTTTGAGCAGCGCCTGGATTTCCTGGCGGCGGCCGGCGTCGGCTACCGGCCGTTCAGGCCGATCCGGGGCGGCCAGGGCGCGCTCCAGGTAGACCTTGGCCCGCTCGGGCTGGTCCTGGTCGACCAGGTAATCCCCGTAGAAGTAGTTGGGATCGATCCCGTTCGGATTGATCTTCAGGGCCGCCCGCAGGTGCTCTTCCGCCTTTTCATCGTCACCGAAGGAAATCGGCCAGCCCGGCACTTTGTAGTAGAGGCTGCCAAGGGAGGTGTGGGCGGACCCCTCGAGCGCGTTCTCATCGATCTTCAGCGCCTTTTCCAGGGACGCTTTGGCGTCCTTCACCAGACCCAGGGCACCCAGGCCGCCCTTGGCGCCGGCATAGGTGCTGAGAATGATGCCCTGCCAGATCAGCGGCTCGGCCCGGTCCGGGTAGGCCTTCACAAAGGCTTCCGCCTCGGGGACGAGATCATTGAAGGCTTTCTCGCGGGCATCGTCGCCTTTCACTTCGTAATTCACGTGGGCCCAGTCACGCTGGACTTTCAGCAGGTCCTGGTCGAGGTTCGCGGCCTGGGCCTGGCCAAAGGCCAGCAGCGTCAGGGCCAGTGCGGCCGTCCAATGGATCAGGGTTTTCATGAAGACACTCCGGATTGCAGGAAACGACGGATAATGGGCAACTGTTTGAGCATGGCGCGATCCACCAGCCGCGGCAGTATCCCGTTGAGACGAACGAACAGCTTTTCCGGCCAGCCCAGGTAACGACGCTGCTGGTCGCTCTTCATGGCCGTCAGGATCTCCCCGGCAACGGATTCCGGCGAATCCATCCGATTGCCCAGGGCGGCGTTGAGCTCGTTGACCGCGCTCGGATTCATCGACGTCTGGGTCGCCCGGGGCGCAACGTAAAGTATCTGGATCGCGGTATCCGCCAGTTCCCGGCGCAGGGATTCGCTGAAGCCCCGCACGCCGAACTTGGTGGCGCAGTAGACGCCATAGCCGGGGAAGCCGATGCTGCCGAAGGTGGAACCCACAAAGACCAGCGCGCCGCGCCCCTGACGCCGGAAGCGCGGCACGAAGTGGTGAGCCACCAGGATGGCGCTGCGCAGGTTGACGCTCAGCAGGCTGTCCAGCGCCGCCACCGGCAGATCCTCGATGCCGGTGAAGATGTTCTGCCCGGCGCAGTGAATCACACCGTCAATGTCGGGATAGGCTTTCGACAGATCCGCCAGCACCCGGGGCAGGTCCGGCGCAGCCAGGTCGAGGCTGACCTGCTCCACGCCATCGGCCCGACCGGCCATCGGCTTGGGGTGGCGACTGGCCACAATGACCCGGCTGCCGGCTTCCACCAGCGGCTGGATCAGGGCCTGACCGATGCCGCCACTGCCGCCCAGCAGCAGGAAAACGCGGTTATGCAGTTCCATACAGTCGAGTCTCCTCCTGGCCGGGCAAGGGAATGGCGTGCAGCATGTCGCCGTACAACCGGTACACCACCTTGGCGGTGTCCACGATCGCCGCCTGATCAGCCGGGTCGGTGATGCTGTCCATCAGGTTGCGGAAAAAGTCGAAGTGGTCCTGGTCCAGGCTGCCGTGGGAATAGAGGTAGCTGAAGGCCTGGTTGGGCAGCTCCAGGTGCTTCTGGATCTGCTGGCCCATCGGCGTGGCCAGCGACACGCTGGTGCCCTCCAGTACCTGGACCATGCCGAACAGGCCGACCGGGTTGCCCCGGGCAATCAGGTCATACAGGTAGGACACCATCAGACGGATCGGCAGATCCGGCGTGCCGTGACGCACGGCGTCAGCCTCGGCGCCGCAGGCGGTGAGGTCGTTCAGGATCCACTCGTGGTGGCCGTACTCTTCCTCGATGTATTCCACCAGGGCCTTGCGCACGTGTTCCAGACGCTCCGGCAAACGACCGCCACAGGCCATCATCAACGGCGCCGTGTGTTTGACGTGGTGATAGGCCTGGCTCAGGAAGTAAGTGTAGCTGTCCAGGGTAAAGCGCCCTTCCTGGATGGCCCCCATCACCGGGGCCCCGGTGACATGCGCCCGGTCCGGTTCGGTCTGTGCCTGGAGTTGGTCAAAGAAAGCCATGGATCATTCCTCGTGGTTCTGGATCAGCCGCAACGGGCTTCGGATAGGGTGATGGCGGCCGGATCGCTTTGTTCAGCGGCCGCCAGCAGCTCACCGAGATCGGCCATTAAACGGGGCCGGATCAGGCGGCCATTGGGGGTAACGTGCCCCTGATGCGGTGACAACGGTTCACGGCGGATATAGAGCTGTGACAAGCGGGCGTAGTCTGGAAGCGTGCGATTCAGCTCCGCGACAGCCCGGGCCACGGCGTCATTGTCCCGGCTGTCGGCTATCACCAACAGGGCACGGGGTCTCGGCTCACCGTCACCAAACACCAGCGCCTGGCGCGCGCCGGCAGACTGCACCAGCTCACTCTCCAGCCACTCGGGATTGATATTGCGACCGTAGCTGGTGATCAGCAGGTTCTTGGAACGGCCGTTGACGACCAGGAAGCCATCGTCATCGAACCGGCCCAGATCGCCGGTAGCCAGAGGCTCCCGGGGGCGTCGCTGATCGCCCAGATACCCCAGGTGGGTATTGCCGCGCACCAGGATCTCTCCCAGGTTGCTCATCGACACCTCGACATGAGAGAGCGGCTTGCCCACGCAACCGGGCCGGTTGGCTTCGGGGCCGTTGAGCGCCACCACCGAGCCACACTCGGACAGACCATAGCCTTCATAAAGCGGCAGGCCCTGGGCGTCGGCGCGATCCAACAGCGCTGTCGAGACCTTGCCGCCGCCCACAGCCAGGAAGCGGAAACGCAGTCCTGATAGGGCGCCCTGCTCCGCGGCGGTCACCAGCAGCGTGGCCAGCTCCGGCACCAGGATCAGCGAATCGGGCTGACAGGCGTGCAGCGCCTGCAACAGCTTCGGCACATCCAACTGGCTGCTGCCGGTAAAGCCCAGTTGGCTGACCGGCCAGACATGAACAGTCGCCCCCAGGGACAAAGGCAGATAGACGCCGGCGACGTTTTCCAGCAGCGTCGCCAGCGGCAGCACACAGAGGTGGCGCCGAATGCCGAGGGAGCCGACCCGCTCCGCCAGTGCCCGGACCGTCGCATCCTGATGCTCGCCGGACAGGCACACGCCGCGAGGGGTGCCCGTGCTGCCAGAGGTAAAGGTGATCTTGGCCGTACCTGCCGGCACGTGGCCTTCAACGCCGGTCGTGTGCAGCGTCCGCAGGCAGACCGGCCCCCAGATCGGGATCGATTCGATATCGCCGGCCGGCAAATCCGCGGGGCGACCGAACAGCAGCCCCTGTAATCCCGCGCTGTCGCACAGGTGCTGCACCTGTTTCTCCGAAAAGAAACCGGGGACCGGCACACACACCAGCTCGGCCAGACGGCAGGCCAGATCCGCAATGATCCACCCCGGACTGTTGTCCCCACACAGACCCAGCCGCTGCAGGCCGCTCTCACGCAGGCGCTCTGCCAATACTTCCACGGCAGTCATCAGTTCTTCGTAGGTGAAGCTTTCATCCGGCGACTTCAGGGCAATGGCGTCGGGCTGCTCCATCACCCGCTGCAAGACGGCATCAAGCGGTGAGCTCATAGCGCCCTCCCGCAGCCGGCACCCGGTGGATGTGACGCAACAGGCCCAGTCGCGTGAGGGCATCGTGGCCCGAGGGCACATGGGCCACCATCACCATGGGCGAGTGCTGGTAATAGCGGCCCCAGCCGCGGCCCTTGTCAGGCAGGCGCGCAGGATCGGCGTTGCCGACGATCTCGGTGCGGATGCCCATCCGATCGAAGCTGTTTCGCAAATGGGACGTGCCGGTAAAGGCGATCCACTGCACCTCGCGATCGGCGAGCCAGATGGTCAGCAGCGGGAACAGGAACCGGCTGACGCCGGGCTCGACCCCGGCCAGGTGCGCCACTTCGATAATGGAAGAGCGGGCGGAACCGTCCGGAGTGGCGGACTCGATCGGCCCGTCCAGGTAATCCTCGAGAAACAGGCGTTCTTCGGCGGCGCAACGAACCCCCACCGCAGCGGATACCCGGTTTTCGGGACTCAGCAGGGCCATCAGGCTGGCAATGCGTAGGCGTGGTCGCGCACCATAGGCGTCCAGGAAGCGGCTTTGAATAAATCGGACAACCTGCTCTTCGGCAGGGGAATCCGGGCTGACGGAACACAGGCTACGACCGGCCAGGCTCAGCTCGGGGCGAAAATCCTCGGGCCATGAAAGCCGGTCCGGATGAGGCAAGGTATCAGGCATGGTCATCGGTCTCTCTCGTCAGGTTTACACAGACTAGAGGACCCGCCTTAATGGAAACTTAAGCCGCCAATATCGGTTTCTTAAGCCATACTTAAGCTTTATATGGAAGCCTTGCGGGCGTTGCGGGAAAAGGATTCAGGAATGCGGATACTGCTGGTCGAAGACGATCACCACCTGGCCAGGACCATGCTGGGCATGTTGCGGGAACACCACGATACCGTCGACTGGATCGACGATGGCCAGAAAGCGGCCAGTGCCATTGCCGACGAGCATTTCGATCTCGTCCTGCTGGACCTGACCCTGCCCCGCAAGGATGGTCTGGATGTTCTCAAGGACGTGCGCAAGCGCGGCGTTCCAACGCCGATCATCATCCTCACTGCCCGTGGCGATATGAATGAAAAGCTCACAGGACTGGATGCCGGCGCCGACGACTATATGACCAAACCATTTGTCATGGCCGAGCTGAAAGCCCGCATCCGTGCCGTGACCCGCCGCGCCGAAGGCAAGGCCGACAGCAGCCTGGTCGTCGGCCACCTGAAGCTGAATCCCGAACACGGCCAGCTGTTTCTCGCCGACAGTGCCGTGACCCTGCCCCGGGCGGAATTCCAGATCCTGCACTACCTGATGCGCCACCCGGACCAGGTCGCCACGCGCCGGCGCCTGGAGGATCAACTGTACGGCTGGGACCACGGCGCCGAAAGCAATGCCCTGGAAGTCCACATCCACCACCTGCGCCGGCGAATCGGCAAGACGCTGATTCGCACTGTCCGCGGGGTCGGCTACATGCTCGACTCCAATGAAGCCCGCAACGCCGATGCCGTGTCCTGATGTCCCTGACCCGCAAGCTTTCCCTGACCGTCGCCCTGTTGACCCTGTTCCTGGCACTGGTTGCTGCCGTCTGGAGTTATCTGGGCAGCAACCATGAACTGGAAGAGGTGTTCGATGCTGAACTCGCCCAGAGTGCCCGGATCGTTCAGGGTCTGGTTCACCACCTCTCTCACGATCAGCCACTGGGCCAGTTGAAGGACGCGCTGGAAGACTCGCTGCAACTGCCGCCCGGCGTGGACGACCCGGACGACGGCGATGAAGCCCTGCCCAACCAGCTGGGCCATAAATACGAGAAGAAAATCGCCTTCCAGATCTGGGCGAAGGACAGCACCCCCCTGCTGTCGTCGCCCGCCCTCACCGAACAGAGCGACCGGCCCTCGCCCGGCTATGCGTGGGCCGAGTCCGGCGGCTACCAGTGGCGCACCTTCACGCTGCGCGATCCGGAAACCGGCCTGTGGATCCTGAGCGGTCAACGCGAGGATATCCGCAGCGAACTGAGCGGTGAACTGGCGATGAGCAATGTGCTGCCGCTGTTGATCGTATTGCCTGTCCTGCTGGTTTTGGTGGTCCTGGCCATCCGCTGGACCTTCCGGCCGCTGCGCCAACTGGAGCGCCCGATCCGCAATATGGCGCCGGAACGCATTCACCACCTCGACGAGAAGCAGGCTCCGCCGGAAGTCCATGGTCTGGTCAGTGCCGTCAACGGCCTGCTGCGACGCCTGGATCAGGCGCTGGAGCGGGAACGACAGTTCTCCGCCGATGCCGCCCATGAGCTGCGCACACCGCTGGCCGCCCTGCGCCTGAACCTGGAAGAGGCCAGCGAAAAATCTCCCGGGCAATTTGCGGACCTGTTGGCGTCGGTAGACCGGATGAATCACCTGGTCGAACAGATGCTGTTGCTGAGTCGCATTGACGCCGGCGCCCCCGGCGAACCCCAGTTGGACAGCATTTCGGACATCGTGGCCCAGGCCGTGGCCGATGTGGCCCCGGTGGCGCTCCGGGACAACGTGGAACTGATTCTCGACGATCGCGTCGACAGCGACCGGGTTCTCTGCCACAGCGCGCTGATTGCCACCCTGGTGCGGTCACTGACCGCCAACGCCATCCAGTACAGCCCGGCCGGCAGTGAAGTCACCCTGCAATTGACGGAAAAGGGCGCCGACACCTGCCTGAGGATCTGCGACAGTGGACCGGGCATTGCCCCGGAGGCTCGGGAACGGGCCCTGCAACGATTCGTACGACTGGATCAGCGCCAGGGCAGCGGCGCCGGGCTGGGGCTGGCCATCGCCAACCGGATTGCCGAACTCCACGGCGGGCGCCTTATGCTGGAAGACCGGGACGACGGGCGCCCCGGACTCTGCGTCCGGGTCATATTGCCCCTCACGAGGCTTTGACGATTTCCCGCAGACGCTCGAACAGCTCCGCCTGGAAAGTTTCAGACAGCGGATAAAGATGCCCAGCGTCGGGGAGCAGGCGGACATCCGCATTGGGTAGATTCTCCGCCAGGTGACGGGCATAGGCCACCGGCACGAACGGATCCTCGCGCCCCTGGTAGATCAGCGTTCGCACGCCGACTTCCCGCAGACGGAACCCCCAGTCCACCAGTTCGGTCATCAAATCCTGGGCGATGGCCCGGCCCCCGCTTTCCAGGCAGGTGATCTGATCCGCCCGGAACAGCTGGGTGCGCATGAAGGAGGACAGCAGTTCCCGATCGTCGGCGCTGATCAGCTGACGGGCCTCACGCATGTACAGGCCCGGATGGCGACGTGACAGGCGCATCACCACCCGCACCACCAGCCGCAGCAGCGTCGGGCTGATCCGCGCCAACATCGGACCCGGCCAGCGGGTGGCCTCCAGCAACACCTTGCGACCGTCGTATTCCGCGAAATTGGTATACCCGGACAGCGACACCGCCAGCCGGACCCGCTCGGGCATGGCATAGGCACAGGCCAGGGTCCGCGAGCCGCCGCTGGACCAGCCCATGTGGATGAACCGGTCGATGCCGAGCGCATCCGCCAGCTGGGCCACATCATCGGGATAGTCCAACAGCACACGGTCCGCCTGGAACGTGGAGCCGCCGATCCCCGGCCGGTCCGGCGTGATGATGCGGAACCCGTGGCGCCGGGCCTGGCGATGGAAGAACCAGCCCTCCATGCGGCAGCCCGGCATACCGTGGGCAAACAGGAGCGGCGTACCCTGAGGATCCCCCAGGTCGGTGTAGACCAGATCGCGACCGTCTCGCAGCGTGAGGCGGCCGTCGTGACTTCGAAACTGGACAAAGCGGTTGATGGTCATCTTCCTTGTGACGGTGGGTGCCGGCGGACCCGACACAACGGGACTTCCGCAGTCTAGCAGGTGTCCGGGCATCCGTAGATTCCACTATAACCTGAGTCAGCTCTGCGGTGTGGCTTCATGATAGTCTCAATCGCGCTCTATCTCCCTGAACCGCCCTTTCACCTTGGACGCAAGACCCGTGGACGATACCCATCAGCCCATTCCCGAAGCCCGGCAAGGCACCGTGGCCCGCACCCTGGCGGAGTGGAAGACGTTGGCGCTGCTGGGCGGCCCCATCCTGATCGCGCAGATCGCCCAGGTGGCCAACGGCGTGATCGATACGGTCATGGCCGGCCACGCCAGCGCCGAAGACCTGGCCGCGGTGGGCATCGGCAGCAGCCTGTGGGTGCCGCTGTTCCTGATGTTCATGGGAGTGCTGGGTGCGCTGCAGCCCATCGTTTCCGGTCACCGGGGCGCCCGGGCCTTCGGGCAGATCATGCCGGTCACCTGGCAGGGCATCTACATCGGGCTGGGCGCCGCGCTGATCATGGTGGGCCTGCTGCTCAACGTACGGCCCGTGCTCAACCTGCTGCGGCTGGACCTGCACACGGCGCTGCTGACCCAGGGTTACCTGGACGCTTTCTGCTGGGGCGTGCCGGCCATCCTGTTGATGACCGCCCTGCGTGGACTGACGGACGGGCTGGGCCATACGCATGTGATCATGGCGTTCTCGGTGCTGGGCACGCTGATCAACCTGCCTCTGAACTACATCTTCATCTACGGCAAGCTGGGCATGCCGGCCATGGGCGGCGTCGGCTGCGGCTGGGCCACGTCGATATCCAGCTGGATCGCCATGCTCAGCCTGCTGGTCTACCTGAATCGCAGCCGGGTCTTCCACCACTTTCACCTCTGGCGGGAGCGTGCCAAGCCGGACTGGGAGATCATCAACGAGGTCCTGCGCCTGGGGGTACCGATCGGGTTCACTATCTTCGTCGAGGCCAGCATGTTCTCGGTGATCGCGCTGTTTCTCGCCCCATTGGGCCCCGTTGTGGTGGCGGGTCATCAGATTGCACTGAACGTGGTGTCGCTGGTGTTCATGGTGCCGCTCAGCCTCGGCATGGCCCTGACGCTGCGCATCAGCTTCCTGGTAGGCGCCCGCGAGACGGACACTGCACGCCTGCTCGGTCGCAGCACGCTGGTACTGGCGGTCGCCATTGCCCTGTGTTTCGCCTCGATCCTGTGGCTGGGCAACAGCCTGATCGCCACCCTCTACACCAACGATCCGGCGGTGCAGGCGGTGTCGATGCACCTGCTGGTGTTCGCCGCCCTGTTCCAGATCGCCGACGTCACCCAGGTTACCTGCATCAGCGCGCTGCGCGGTTACAAGGACACCAGCGTTCCCATGGTGATCATGGTGTTCTCGTTCTGGGGGATCGGTTTGCCGCTGGGCTGGGTATTGACGTTCACCGATACGTTCGCCGAGCCCATGGGCGCGGCCGGGTTCTGGGTCGGGCTGACGGTCAGCCTGGTATCCGCTGGTCTGATGCTGGGGACGCGGCTATTCCGCTTCCGGGTGTCGGCTCAGCCGGCAACAGCCTGATCACCACCTGGTTGCGACCGCGGCTCTTGGCTTCGTAGAGGGCGTCGTCGGCGCGCGCCAGCCAGGATTCGGCATCGTCTCCCGGCTGCAGGCAGGAGACACCGAACGACGCGGTGATCGGACCGGTGGGCGTCTGCAGTTCGCTGGCCACCTTGTGCCGCAGGTTTTCCGCCACCGCCTGGATGCCGCTGGCCTGTACACCGGGCATCAACAGGACGAATTCTTCTCCACCAAACCGGAACAGCTGATCGCTGCGGCGGGTACAGCGCCGGACCAGGTCGGTGCACTCCACCAGCGCCTCGTCACCGCGGGCATGGCCGTAGGCGTCGTTGATCCGCTTGAAATGATCCAGGTCGAAGATAATCAGGGCGTAGGGCATGTCATTGCGGATGTGGTTGGCCACCGCTGCCTGCATCTCCTCCTCCATGGCCCGCCGATTCTTCACGCCGGTGAGCGGGTCATGGGTGGCCAGCCGTTCGAGGCGCTCGCGTTGGTGCTCGTTGCGCCGGGCAAAGATGTAGGCGCAACTGCTGACCACGATGCAGGTGGTCACGAAAGACAGCATCTGCTCGCGGGAATCAAAGGCGGAACCGTCAATCATCAGCGCCGCCAGGGCCAGGCTGTTCACCACCACCGCCAAGATCGGCGAGGCCAGGAAGAAACTGGTCACCAGGGCGGGAAACAGCCAGAACAACCCTTCATCCCCCAGCAGAGTGGCCACCATCACACCGCCGGTGCAGGCAAACACCGCCAGGCAGAATCCGGCCCGCCGGTTATCCCCGGTCAGCCAGGCGTACACCACGGCGGCACAGATTGAGGCCAGGATCAGCAGGTCGGTCACGCCAGCCATGACGTTACCGGTCAGGAAACGGAACACGGCAAACGGGGTAATGCCAAAGACCGCACAGGCACCGAGCAGGGTAATAATCGACAGTTGAAAGTCGTGTCTCAATCGATAGAACATGGTGCGCAAGCCAGCCACAGCAGGGACGGCAGTGTCCCGATTATTATTGGTTATTGTCGGTGGGCGACCCGACCTTGCGCCATGACACGGCGCACAGTCCTTCCGTGATCCGCCCGGAATCTGTCAACAGCGTAGTCGGTTCCGGAAAAAAGGGTAGCCTCTTGTGACAAATGTTACGAAGCAGATCCCATAATTGAAAGGAGCATGACCGCATGCCAGAGCCTTTTGAATTCCGCCTGCGGGTTCGCTATGGCGAATGCGATGCCCAGGGCGTGGTGTTCAACGCCCGCTACGGCGATTATGTCGATATCGCCATGAACGAGTACATTCGCACCCTGTTCGGCGATTACCAGCGTCTGCTGGATCAGGGCGTGGATATCCAGGTGGTCAACCTGAACCAGAACTGGCGCGCCCCGGCTCACTTCGATGACGTCCTCTGCGCCCGCATCGAGCCGGGCCGGATCGGCAACACGTCGTTCAGCCTGCACATCGCGTTTGTGGAATATCGCGAACAGCGCCTTGTCATGACCGCCGACATCACCTATGTCCTGATCGACGCCCGGGCCGGCGGCAAGACCCCCATTCCCGAGGCCATCCGTCGCCAGTTGGCCGACGGGGCCCCCGAGACGGTGATCAGCCACGCCGGAGAGACCGCCTGAGCCCTCCGGAAAGCAAAAACTTGTTACAGGGGCTCTTTCGGGCACCCGTTCTATTACAACACCTACAGAAATAGGCTAAATTGGTCGGATGGGCCTCTGGAAGGCCTCAATTATAATAAGCTCCGGAAAGCGTGCGCGTTGTGCCAAACCTAGTCCGAATTGCCCCTGGCGCCCTGATTATCGGCAAGCCACTGCCGTGGACCGTCTACGACGCGGACGGCAATGTGCTGTTGACCCAGGGCTACGTCATCCAGACGGACGTGCAGCTGGAGCAGCTGTTCGAGCGCGGGCTGTTCTATCCCCGCCGCAGCGATACCCCCGAACCCGAGCCGGAACCCGAGGAAGACATCCGGCCCCGCAACCCCTTTAGCGACTACCCGGAACTCCTGCGGACCCTGGAAGTGACGCTGCAGTCGGTGCAGAACCAGTCGCCGGATGCCCAGCGTCGGGTGATCGGCCTGGCCAATCTGGTCACCCGCTGCTGCCGTGAAGCACCGGATCCGTGCCTGGCTCTGGTGCACCTGTATTCCGTGGAGCCGACCGCTTACGAGCAAACCCTGTTCTACGCCATCATTTGCTATTTCACGGCACAGCAATTGGGGATGGACGACAAACGGGTGCTGGTTCTGCTGGGCGCCGCCCTGACGGCCAACCTGGCCTTGCTGCCGATCCTCGACAAGCTCAACCAGTCCCGACGCCGGCTGAGCGACGATCAGCGCGCCATCATCCGCAAGCACCCGATCCTGAGCGTGGCCGCATTGGAACGGGCGGGAATCGACAACCGCCTGCTGCTGAAGATCGTGAGCCAGCACCATGAGCAGCCGGACGGCTCCGGTTATCCCGAGGGCCTCAGCGGCCGGGACATCCTGCCGGAAGCGCGTATGGTGGCACTGGCCGAGCGTTACACCGCGATGATCACCCGGCGCGCCTACCGCGACCGTTTCAGCATCACCCAGGCCCGGTCCGAACTGGCCGAAGCCAGCCATGGATTGCACGACCGCAGCATCCACGATGCCCTGCTCAAGGCCATCACGGCTTATCCACCGGGTTCTCTGGTCCGACTGGCCAACGGTGAAGTGGCGGTGGTCACCCATCGCGCCTCCGGCCTGCAGGGGACCCAGGCCCAGGCCATCATGAGTCCCACTGGCAACCGCTACATCGGCGCCTTCAGGCGCGACTGCTCCCGCCCGGAATACGAAATCCAGCAGGTGGAAGTCCCGGAAATGCTGCCGTCCATGGACTACGGCCAACTCTGGTCATTTGATCGTCACTGACCGCTGTGCGATAACTCCGGCCAGAGCTTTCTGCCGGATCCGCCATGACGTCACCGCCTCCCCCCGACATCGACCGCTTGCTTGCCCCTCTGCCGGACGACTGGCAACGCCGGTTGCGCCATGCCCACGCCGCTCGCATCAACGCGGGCCTGTGCAATGAGGTGTACCGGCTCACCTCCGAAGACGGCGTTTTTGCACTGCGCCTGAACCATCCGGACCCGGATGCCCTGGGGATCGACACCGTCCGGGAACGACAGGTGCTCGACGCCATCGCCGGCCAGCCCTGGGCGCCCATCGTCCATCACCACGATGCCCACAGCATGCTGAGTGAATGGATGCACGGTGAACCGCCCCTGGGTGGCGCGTCGACCCGGCTCCACTGGCTGGCTCACGCCCTGGAAAGCGTCCACGCCATCACCGCCCCGTTGCCCGTCGTCGATATCCCGGAGCAGATGATTCGACTGGCCCGACGTTGCGGTGCCGATGCGTCCGCCGCACAACGGCGTGTCGATGCCCTGTTAACTCACTACCGGCCGCCCACCTGCCGGGTCCTCTGTCACCACGACTGGCATCCGGGGAACCTGCTGATCGGTCGCGGCGGCTGGACGCTGCTGGATTGGGAATTCGCCGGCGCCGGCGATCCGTGCCTGGATATGGGCGGCGCCATCAACGGTTTCGCCCTTAACAGTGATCAAATCACCATGCTGAGCCGTATGACCGGGTTCAGCGTAGCGGAGCTGCAACGGGCCAGCGCGATCATGACAGCACTGGAACGACTCTGGTTTGCCGCCAACCCGACCCTGACGAATGACGCTCATCTCCGCCTGCGACAATGGATCGAGGCGACCTGATCGTCCCGGCACGACGGGTTGAATGTGGGCGGTGGCTGTCCCTATATACTTCTATGGAGACGGCGATATACCGGCAAACAGCTATTAGACGACCGGTCTAATATACGTTAGCGTTGAACAATGCTATCCAATGACGCACTCAGGAGGAACAACATGAAAGTACTGATGGTACTGACCTCGCACGACCAGATGGGCGACACCGGGCACAAGACCGGCTTCTGGCTCGAGGAATTTGCCTCCCCCTATTACGCCTTCGTGGACGCCGGCATCGACGTCACCCTGGCATCCCCCGCCGGCGGCCAGCCTCCGGTTGACCCCAACAGCGACGCCGAAGACGCCCAGACCGACGCCACGCGCCGCTTCAAACAGGACACCGAAGCCCGCAAGGCGCTGGCCAATACGTTGAAGCTGGACAGCGTCAGCTCATCCGATTACGACGCCATTTTCTATCCGGGCGGTCACGGTCCGCTGTGGGATCTTGCTGAGGACCCGACGTCCATCACGCTACTGGAAGCAGCGGCAGGCAACAGCACGGTGATCGGCGCGGTGTGTCACGCCCCCGGTGTGTTCCGTCACGTCAAGGGCCCCAACGGCGACGCCCTGGTCAAAGGCCGCAAGGTGACCGGTTTCACCAACAGCGAGGAAGCGGCGGTCCAGCTGACCGATGTGGTTCCGTTCCTGGTGGAAGACATGCTCAAGGAAAGCGGTGGTGAATACAGCCGGACCGACGACTGGGGCTCTCACGTGGTGGTCGACGATAACCTGATTACCGGCCAGAACCCGGCATCGTCGGAAGACGCCGCAAAAGCGGTCATCAAAGCCATCAAGGGCTGACACCATGAAAGCGATTGCCATCGACAACGACCGGCTCGAGTGGCGGGATCACCCGTCACCGGGCTCGCCAAGAGCTAACGAGGTCCTGATCGACGTTGCCTATGCCGGTATGAACCGGGCCGATCTGATGCAACGCGCCGGGGCCTATCCACCGCCGCCGGGCGCGTCGGCAATTCTGGGCCTGGAAGTGAGCGGGCACGTGCATGCGGTGGGTGAGGACGTCACCCATCTCCAGGTCGGCGACCCGGTTTGTGCCTTGCTGGCCGGCGGTGGTTACGCGGAGCAGGTGATGGTGCCTGCACCGCAGGTGCTGCCCTTACCGGAGAATGTGTCGCTGCGCGAAGCCGCGGGCCTGCCCGAAGTCTTCGCCACGGCGTGGCTCAATCTCTACATGGAAGCGGCGCTCAAACCGGGCGAACGCATCCTGCTCCATGCCGGCGCCAGCGGCGTCGGCACAGCCGTGATCCAGCTGGGTCGTGCGCTGGGCAATCCGGTCTTCGTGACAGCCGGCAGCGACGCCAAGGTGGAGGCCTGCATGCGACTGGGCGCAGACAACGGCTGGAATCGCCACAACGGCAGCTTTGTGACGGCGGTGCTGGACTGGGGCGGGGCCGACATGGTGCTGGACCCGGTCGGTGGCGATTACATCGGTCTGGATCAGCAGGTGCTGCGGCCCAACGGGCGCATCGTGCTGATCGGTCTGATGGGTGGCCGGCAGGCCCAGTTGGATCTGGGCCTGATGCTGATGAAGCGTCAGCGCCTGATCGGCTCCACCCTCCGCTCACAGCCGGTGGCGGTCAAGGGTGACGTCATGGACGCACTGTACGAGACGGTCTGGCCGTTGCTGGCCGAAGGTGAGGTGCGGCCGATCATCGATCGGGAATACCCCATCGAAAAGGCCGCCAGTGCCATGGATTACCTGCAGTCCAACACCAGCCAGGGTAAGGTGGTGCTGCAGGTGGACGGAGACGCCTGACACGCCACCCCGTCTCCGGTCCGGGGGCGCGAGTCCAGCGCCCCCGACTTCGATCCCTCAAGGCCGCGTGATTTACAGCAGGCCCAGCGCCTTGGCGTGGTGATCCAGGTGCTCGTCTATGAACGATGCGATGAAGAAGTAGCTGTGGTCATAGCCGCTGTGCATGCGCAGGGTCACGTGGTGATGCACTCGCTCACAGGCCTCGGCCAGCGTCTCCGGATAGAGTTGCTCTTCCAGGAACTGGTCGGCCGTGCCCTGATCGATCAGCAGAGGCAGACGCTCCTCCGCCTCCGGAATCAGCAAAGTAGCGTCGTATTCCGCCCAGGTGGATTCATCCCCGCCCAGATACCCCAGGAACGCCTTCTGCCCCCAGGGACAGGCCGTGGGGTGGCAAATGGGCGCGAACGCCGAAACCGAGGCGTAGCGACCCGGGTTTTTCAGGGCTGCAATCAACGCGCCGTGCCCGCCCATGGAATGACCGGATACCGCTCGCTGGTCGGTCACCGGCAATTCGGCCTCCAGCAATGCCGGCAGCTCACGGACCACGTAATCGTACATGCGGTAGTGCTTTGACCAGGGCGCCTGGGTGGCGTTGACGTAAAAGCCGGCCCCGCTGCCAAAATCATAGCTGTCGTCTTCGCCGGGCAGATCCACCCCACGCGGGCTGGTGTCCGGGCAGACGATGGCCAGGCCCAACTCTGCGGCCCGCTTCTGGGCTCCGGCCTTCTGCATGAAGTTTTCATCCGTGCAGGTCAGTCCCGACAACCAGTAAAGCACGGGCACAGGCGCCTTCCGGGCCTGCGGTGGCAGGAATACGGCAAACACCATGTCGCAATCCAGCACATCGGAACGATGGCGATACCGGCGGTGCTCGCCATCAAAGCAGCGGTTGGATGAAAGCAGTTCCATCGTTGATTCCTCTCTACCCAGTCCGGGGCAGCGCACAACCGTGTGACCCATCGTGATCGGCCCGCCTTCTGCGCCACCCTCAATTGCGGGAAAGGCGTCCGGGTCTAAAGCCGGACGCCCGCCAGTGTCCATCCTTCGGGCAAGCGTCTGCCTGCCTCGGGGGCCTTCGGGGCGAGTGGTTCAACCCTCTTGCCGCGGTTCTGTCAGGATCCGATCGCCCGGAGCCATGCCGATTTCCCCACCGGCGGCGATCAGTCCTCGGTGGCAAACCTCGGCACGGCCACCCCATAGCCGGTCTTGGCCAGAGCAGCCAGGATCGCGGCCCGGGTTATGATACCGACCAGACGGCCACCGTCCACCACGGGATAGATCTTGGGCTTGTTACGACCGAGATTCTGCGCCAGATCCACAACGGCCATCTCCGGTGGCACCGTCAGCGGATCGGAGAACATGACGTCCTCCACGACCGGCTCCCCTTCATGGTGATAGCTGGTCACCAGCATGGCATGAATGCAGTCCTGCTCGGAAACGAAGCCGAGCACATGGCGCTTGTTATCCACCACTGGCAAGCCAGTAACGTGATTGCGCAGCAACACCTCCACGACCTTGGTCAATGGCGTTCCACTGTGTACCGGTTCGATGTGATTCCACATCACATCGCCGACCTTGAGTGATCGCATGACGGACTCTCCTGTTCCAGCGGGGCGCTTGCCCCCGGAGGCATCGCAGGCGGGCGGTGGCGATGGCAGGACGGGCGTTTTGAAGCGACGCCAATCCGCTACGGCCGGCCCTGTCGTTCGGCAATGCCCTGTTCCCTTAAACTAGGCAAAGTTGCGCCGATAGGGAAATACAAAAAAGGGATCGCAGGCGCCTTGACCATTGCCAACCCGGTGCTGTGAGCGATCCCGGAATATGCCTATACTGGTGTCAGTTCTTCAACCGTTTGCCGAAGGGACTCCATGAAAACACCCCCCCGCCCGCACGATGAAATGCAGCGCCTGGATGCCCTGCGCACTCTCCGGGCCCTGGACACACCGGTGGAGGAGCGTTTCGAGCGCATCACGCGCCTGGCCCAGAAGTTCTTTGGCGTGGCCATGGCGGCCATCACGCTGGTGGACGAGGAACGCCAGTGGTTCAAGTCGATCCAGGGGCTGGACACCCGCCAGACCGACCGCCGTATTTCCTTCTGCGGGCACGCACTGCTCGAGGAACACCTGTTTGTTGTCGAGGACGCTGCCCAGGATCCCCGTTTCGCCGACAACCCGCTAGTCACCGGGCACCCCTATATCCGCTTCTACGCCGGCATTCCGCTCCGTGCGCGCAATCGTCAGCCGGTGGGCACCCTGTGTCTTATCGACAATCGCCCACGCCAGGCCGCGGATATGGACTTCGATGCCCTGCAGGATCTGGCCAGTCTGACGGAACGGGAATTTACGTTCGACAGCCCCGGCAACCGTGCTCCTACGAACACCATTCGCGGCGGCGCCCGGGAGAACCTGCTGGACGAAGTCACGGGCCTCTGGAACTGGGCCGGGCTGGTGCGCCAACTGGAGGAGTCCAACCAGCGTCTGAAGCTGATTGGTGGCGACATGACCCTGGTCTGGCTGCGGGTCGGGTTCGACAGGACGAGCCTCAGTGCAGAAGAAACCAATCATCTGCGCCGCGACTGGGCCGAGAAATTGCTGTCCGGGCTGGAGTTCTTCGATACGGCAGGGGTCGTGTCCGAAGGGGACTTCCTGATGATGGTCAGCGAGAGCGATCGCGCCCAGTTGCTGGTTCGACTGGGCATGGTGGCCCAACGCCTGAGCCCGGAAGAGGGCAGGGACGGGGACCACCGGCTTCCCACGCACCTGGCCTTCGCGGCGATACGCTGCATTGATGGCCGCCTGGGCGTTGCGGAACTGCTCGACCAGTTGGAGATGGCCCTGCCGGACCCCGACAACGCCTCCGGCACCCTGGCCCTGATCGATGGCCACCAGCGCTCCCGGGTGGGGCTGCTGTAGCGGGACATCGCGCGCTATTGCTCAGATTTTACGCAACATTTTCTTACAAAATTCGTAGACTACTTATTCCCCAAACTGCCGGATTATTGTACATTTCTCCTGCGTTTCGGGGATCCCCTCCAGAGACGTACTCCGAGTTCTTTCGGGGTGACCTGCGTGGCCTCCACAGCAGCGTCTGACACTGACATATTTTTTCGCTTAGGCGTTTATGAACAGGACGTTCCCGTCGCGGAGCGCCTGGACAAACTCGTTCTTTTGGAGGTGTATTATGCGTTTGAACAACCTGGTCGTCCGTTTCCGCCGCAACGTGGCTGTGCCCGAGCAGTCTCGTGTTGAGGCCATCAGCCGTCGTCAGACCATGAGCCTGGAAGCGCTCAATCGTCCGGCCCAGTCTCGCAGCATCAAGGCGGCCCTGCGCCAGCGCTAAAACCGGCGCGGAACAAGACGAACAACAAGGAGGAATCTCGTTTTGAGTATTCCCGATTGATAGCCAGCTCAAGTCTCTTGGGCTGGCTATTTTATTTCTGACCCCCGCTTTTTTGCCCGCCGATTTCCCGCGTCACCGTCCGCGAAACCCCGCATGCCCCATCAGCCGCCACCCCGACCAATCTGTGCGAGAATAGCGTCATCACACCTGTCTCTGTTTCTGATGAGGAGCGACTGATGCAATACCTGCACACGATGGTTCGCGTTGCCGATCTCGAGGCTTCCCTGCATTTTTACTGCGATCTCCTGGGCCTGGAGGAAGTGCGCCGCATGGACAATGACAAGGGCCGCTTCACACTGGTGTTCCTCGCCGCGCCGGAAGACAAAGAGCGGGCGCTGGCCGATAAGGCGCCGATGGTGGAACTGACCCACAACTGGGATCCGGAAGAATACAGTGGCGGGCGCAACTTCGGTCACCTGGCCTATCGGGTGGACGATATCTACGCCCTGTGCGAGAAGCTGCAGGCTGGAGGCGTCACCATCAACCGGCCACCCCGGGACGGTCACATGGCCTTCGTCCGTTCCCCGGACAACATCTCCATCGAACTGCTGCAGAAAGGCGACGCCCTGCCACCCAGGGAACCCTGGGCCAGCATGGAGAACACCGGCTCCTGGTAGGTCTTCAGCCCCGCGCCTGTTTGATGGTGGCCAGGCTCTGTTCGGCAATGGTTTCCAGCAGCGGGGCGGGCATGTCGTGCCCCATGCCAGGAATCAGCTTGAGGCGGGCGTGGGGAATCAGGTACCGCAACTGATCGGCCGCCGCCGGTCGCACCAGGGGATCCGCCGCGCCGTGGATGATACTGGTGGGCACCTGGGTGCGACGGGTGATCGATGACAGACTGCCGGTGGCGAGAATCGCCCGGGTCTGGCGCAGGATGCCCGCCGGATGGTAACTGCGCCGGTAGTCGTTGATCAGGCGATCACGCACCTCGTGCGGTGAGGTCGGATAATCCGGACTCTGGATCGCCCGCCAGAAATCGAGCGAGCGCGCTACCACGGCGTCTTCGTCGTGGCCCTTCACGCCCACACCCGACAGCCGCCAGACCAGCGCCAGCTTCGGCATGGGCAGGCGCGGGCTGTTGGTGGAGGTCATCACCAGCGTTGCCGAACGCACCCGGCGGGGATGGTTGCCCGCCAGGATCTGACTGATCATGCCGCCCATGGACACGCCAACAATGTGCGCACTCTCCAGCCCCAGACTGTCCATCAACCCGCAGACGTCGGCGGCCATATCGTGCAGTGTGTAAGGCGCCGCGATCGGCCGGCCCAGCCGTGACAGGGCCATGGCCTTGAGCGGATACCCTTCCAACCGCGCCTTCAGGTGCGTCGACAGGCCAATGTCCCGGTTATCAAAGCGAATGACGCGATAGCCGGCAGCCGCATAGCGATCCAGCAGCGCCTCTGGCCACAGGGTCATCTGTGCCCCCAGGCCCATGATGAACACCACCGGCTCACCGTCGGCCGGGCCACGGGTTTCTACACAGAAGTCCAGGCCATTGGCCGATACGGTATGGAGTTGGGGCGGACTGCTTCTCAGGGCTACGTTCACGGACATCTCCTTTTCTCTGTGACTAGGATACTGCATTCCAGCCCCCCAGCCATGCCCGGATTCCCCGATCCAATGAGTCAGTACGGCAAACCGATGCATGCCCAAAATGACTAATTATTCATCTATCGCATTGTTTCCTATGAATATTTCGGTAATTATCGGCATTTAAGTCTATACTCCTTCCATTCCAACAACACCAACCCGCACCTCAGGAGGAAACGCACATGGAAGCCCTTTCCGAATTCATAAAACTGATCAACGGCTGGGTCTGGGGCCCGCCCATGCTGGTCCTGATCCTGGGCGTCGGTCTGTTCCTGAGCCTCGGTCTGAAACTGATGCCGGTGCTCAAGCTCCGCGCGGGCTTCCGTTTGATGTGGCAGGGGCGCAAGTCCACGGATGAAGGTGAAATACCGCCGTTCCAGGCGCTGATGACCGCTCTCTCGGCCACCGTCGGTACCGGCAACATCGCCGGCGTGGCGACGGCGGTCTTCCTGGGCGGACCCGGCGCGCTGTTCTGGATGTGGCTGACGGCGCTGGTGGGCATGGCCACCAAGTACTCCGAAGCGGTGCTGGCGGTCAATTTTCGGGAAGTCGACGAACGCGGCGACCATGTCGGCGGCCCCATGTACTACATCCGCAACGGGCTGGGGCGACACTGGAGCTGGCTGGCCGTGCTGTTTGCGATTTTCGCGTCCATTGCCGGCTTCGGTATTGGCAACACGGTTCAGGCCAACTCGGTCGCCGACGTGGTTCAAACCAATTTTGGCCTGCCCCATTGGGTGACAGGCCTGGTCCTGGCGATACTGGTGGGCCTGGTGCTGATTGGCGGCATCAAGCGGATCGGCCAGGTAGCGTCCTCCCTGGTGCCGCTGATGGCGATTGCCTATCTCGTCTCCGGGCTGATTGTCCTGGCCCTGAACGCCACCGAGATCCCCCACGCCATTGTCATGGTGGTCAAGCACGCCTTCACGCCCGTGGCGGCCCAGGGGGGCTTTGCCGGTGCCGCCGTGTGGGCAGCGATCCGCTTCGGTGTCGCCCGGGGGATTTTCTCGAATGAGGCCGGCCTGGGCTCGGCGCCGATTGCCCACGCCGCGGCGCAGACCAACAACCCGATCAAGCAGGGTATGGTGGCGATGTTGGGCACGTTCATCGACACCATCATCATCTGCACCATCACCGGGCTGGTGATCATCACCTCCGGCGCCTGGACCAGCGGGGAATCCGGCGCTGCACTCACGTCCATGGCGTTTGCCAACGTCTTACCCGGTGTCGGCAACTACATGGTGGCCATCGCCCTGGCGGTGTTTGCTTTCACCACCATCCTGGGCTGGTCGTTCTACGGCGAGCGCTGTATCGAATTCCTGTTTGGCGTGAAGGCGATCTGGCCGTATCGTGTGTTATGGATCATTGCCATTCCGGTGGGCGCCACCTCGAACCTGGGCATCATCTGGCTGATTGCCGACACGCTGAACGCGATGATGGCGATCCCCAACCTGATCGCGCTGGCCCTGCTGAGCCCGATCGTGTTCCGCCTGACCCGGGAACATTTCGCCCGTGAAGCGATCAAACCGCAGTCATAACAGGGCGTTATAAGCTAGAGTAAAAAGGTCTTTTGAGTTCAACCGGGCCGGCCCAATAGTCACTGGAAGCAATGGACCATCAGCGCCGTAGGGCCGGCGTTACCGACTAACAGGAGGAGCATCAATGAGCTTACGTCTAGGCGATACCGCACCCGACTTTGAACAGGATTCCAGTGAAGGCCGCATTCGGTTCCACGAATGGCTGGGCGACAGCTGGGGCATCCTGTTCTCGCACCCGGCGGACTTCACCCCGGTCTGCACCACAGAGCTGGGTCTGACCGCCAAACTGAAGGACGAGTTCGCCAAGCGTAACGTCAAGGCGATCGCACTGAGTGTCGACGATGTGGAGTCCCACAAACGGTGGATCAACGACATCAACGAAACCCAGGGCTGCACCGTCAACTTCCCGATCCTCGCGGACGGTGACCGCACGGTGTCCACCCTGTACGACATGATTCATCCCAACGCCGACGACAGCATGACCGTGCGCTCCCTGTTCGTGATCGACCCGAACAAGAAGGTTCGGCTGATGATCACCTACCCGGCCAGCACCGGCCGCAACTTCAACGAAGTGCTGCGGGTCGTGGACTCCCTGCAACTGACCGACGATCACAAGGTCGCCACGCCGGGCAACTGGAAAGCCGGTGATGACGTGGTGATCGTGCCGTCCCTGCAGGACGAGGAAGAGATCCAGAAACGCTTTCCGAAAGGCTACAAGGCGGTGCGCCCCTACCTGCGCATGACCCCGGATCCGAAAGCCAACTGGAGCGGCGACTGAATCAATCGCTGTCCCAAACGAAAAGACCCCGGCCAAGGCCGGGGTCTTTTTTTGGGCGGTGACCGGTACCGGGATCAGAAGGCCGGTACGACCGCACCCTTGTATTTCTCCTTGATGAACTCGCGCACGTCGTCGCTGGTCAGGGCATCCGCCAGCTTCTTCATGGCGTCGCTGTCCTTGTTGTCCGGGCGGGCGACCAGGATGTTCACGTAAGGCGAATCCGCACCTTCGATGATCAGCGCGTCCTTGGTCGGGTTCAGGCCCGCTTCCAGCGCGTAGTTGGTGTTGATCATCGCCAGGTCCACCTGACTCAGCACGCGCGGCAGGGTGGCCGCTTCCAGCTCGTAGAAGTTCAGGTTCTTCGGGTTCTCGGCGATGTCACGCGGAGTGGCGGTGATCTTGCTGCTGTCTTTCAGCTTGATCAGGCCCGCCTTCTGCAGCAGCAGGAGCGCGCGGCCGCCGTTGGTGGGATCGTTCGGGATCGCCACGGTCGCACCGTCTTCCAACTGGTCCAGGGAGTCGATCTTCTTGGAGTAGGCGCCGAACGGCTCGACGTGAACGCCCACCACGCTGACCAGGTTGGTGCCCTTGCCGTCGTTGAATTCGGTCAGGTACGGCTGGTGCTGGAAGTAGTTGGCGTCCATCCGCTTCTGGGCCACCTGGATGTTGGGCTGGACGTAGTCCGTGAAGACCTTCACTTCCAGGTCCACGCCTTCTTTGGCCAGGGTCGGCTTGATGTGCTCGAGAATCTCAGCGTGCGGCACGGCGGTCGCCGCCACGGTCAGCTTGTCCGCAGCCTGTACGGAAAATGCCGCCAGGGTGGCAGCCAGCGCCAGAATCTTGGTCAGTTTCATAATGTCCTCGTTGTTACGATGGCAATTTTTCTTTTAGGCGGCGCCCGGAAAGCGCCGCGTGATGCGGTGTCAGCGACGGCTGAAATAAAGCACCAGCCGGTCGCCAACCATTTGCAATATCTGAACAAAAATAACCAGAAGCGCCACGGTAATGACCATCACGTCGGTCTGGAATCGCTGATAACCGAAACGGATCGCCAGGTCACCCAGGCCGCCCCCGCCGATCACACCGGACATGGCGGCGTAGGACACCAGCGTAATCGCCGTCACGGTGATGCCGGCGATGATGCCCGGCATGGCTTCTGGCAGCAGCGCTCCGAAGATCACCTGGCGCACCGTCGCGCCCATGGCCTGGGTCGCCTCGATGATGCCGCGGTCCACTTCCCGTAGCGAGGTCTCCACCAGCCGCGCGAAGAAAGGCGCACCGCCGGCCACCAGTGGCGGAATGGCCCCGGCCACACCGAGCGACGTGCCGATCAGCATCACCGTGAATGGAATCATCACGATCAGCAGAATGATGAACGGTACCGAACGCAGCACGTTCACCACGAACGACAGCACGGCGTAGGCCACCGGCTGTTCCAGCAGTTGGCGCTTGCCGGTCAGGAACAGCAGCACGCCCAGCGGCAAGCCGAACAGCACGCTGAAGAACAGCGACGCGCCGACCATCACCAGCGTGTCCCAGCTGGCCCCGCCGATTTCGCCCCAGTCCACGTTGGTGAGCAGATCATCCATCATCGCACCACCTCCACGTGAACGTCAGCCGCTTCCAGCGCGGCCTGTGCGGCTTGCAGGTCACCGCCCACCAGTGACAGGGTGAGCTGGCCATAAGGCGTATCCTTGATACGATCGATGCGCCCGGACAGGATGCTGAAATCAACGCCGGTTTCCCGCGCCACACTGCCCAGCAGCGGCTTGTAGGTGGAGTCGCCGCGGAACGTCAGACGCAGGATGCGGCCTTCGGCCTGCTCGAAATTGGCTTTCATCTCCTGCTCGTCCACATGCTCGCTTTCAAACACGAAGTCGCGCGTGGTGGGGTGCTTCGGATGCAGGAACACGTCGGTGACCGGGCCCATCTCGACCACCTCGCCGGCGTCCATCACCGCCACCCGGTCGCAAACCCGGCGCACCACGTCCATTTCATGGGTGATCAGGACGATGGTCAGCTTCAGTTCCCGGTTCAGATCCCCCAGCAGACGCAGCACCGATTGGGTGGTCTGCGGGTCCAGCGCGCTGGTGGCTTCGTCACACAGCAGGATGGTCGGGCGACAGGCCAAGGCGCGGGCGATGCCGACCCGCTGCTTTTGCCCGCCGGACAGCTGGGACGGGAACTTGCGCGCGTGATGGGTCAGGCCCACCCGCTCCAGCAATTCCGCCACCCGAGTGCGGATCTCGTCCCGGGAATAGATCCCCGCCAGCTTCATGGGGAAGGCGATGTTGTCTTCCACCGTCTTGGAGGACAGCAGGTTGAAGTGCTGGAAAATCATCCCGACCTTGCGCCGGAAATTGCGCAGGTCGTCGCTGTCGTACCCGGTCACGTCCTCGTCGTCGATCACGATCCGGCCGCCGCTGGGCCGTTCCAGCAGGTTGATAAGGCGAACCAGCGTCGATTTGCCCGCCCCGGAATGACCGACGATGCCGAACACTTCGCCGTTCTCGATCGCGAGACTGGTGGGCTGCAGCGCGGGGATCGCCCGGCCTTCCACCTCATAGGCCTTGTGGACCTGATCAAACTCAATCACTTGGCATCTCTGCAAACCTGAAAATGATCGCGCAGTATAGCGCAGGCCGGCGCCAAACCCGAATCGGGGCATGCCGCAACGCCGCCCGAAACGCGGCACTCGGCGGGAGGGACGCAATCAGCTAGACTCACAAGTTGAACAAGCAGTCACAAATCTCGGAGCCACATTCTTGAGCGACACGCCAACGCGTCTGCAGTCGACCCGGGCCTGGGTGGATTACCTCAGCCAGGTCGAACTGCCTGTCCTGGCCAACACCCTGCGCCGCATTAACCAGCTGGCGGAAAGTAACAACTCGACCGTGAGCGAACTGGCGGCCGTGATTCTCAACGACGCCCAGCTCACGTCCCAGGTCCTGCGCCTGTCCAACTCGGCCTTCTACAACCACAGCCGGGTTCAGGTGAGCACCGTCAGCCGTGCGATCACGCTGATCGGCTTCGATGCGGTGAAATCGATGGCCATCTCGTCCCTGTTGATCGATACGCTGATCCAGCGCAATCCGCGCCCCCACCTGCTGAAATCCCTGGCGCGGGCGCTGCACGCGGCGGTCCAGGCTCGCTGCCTGCTGCCCGGCGGCAACGAACAGGCCCATGAGGAAGTGTTTATCGGCGCATTGCTGATGAACATCGGCGAACTGGCTTTCTGGTCCTGCCCCACCGAACAGGCGGCAGAACTCGCCGCCCGCATGCCGGCCGACAAACCCGCCGAGCTGCAGAAAGAGATTCTCGGCACCACGTTTGTCGAAATCACCCGCGGTCTGGTGGACGCCTGGAAACTGGGTCGCTTTATTCACGATGTCGTCAGCGCCGGACGGGCCAGTTCACCCGCAGTTGCCCTGGTGCGTGATTCCGTTGAATTGGCCCGTGAGGCCGAGAACGGCTGGCGCTCGGCGGCGGTGGACAAACGCCTCGCCCGCATCGCCGAAAACATCGGTGAGCAGCCTGCCAGCGTGCGTGACCAGGTGCGACTCAATGCCGGTGAGGCGGAGGAGATTGCCGTTTCCTTTGGCATCCCCCAGATCCGTGGTCTCCTGCCCGGAAATGCAGAATCCGACGCGGGAGAAGTCCCCGAGGCGCCGCAGGGGGATC
Source organism: Marinobacter sp. NFXS9 (assembly GCF_040148665.1). Classification (NCBI taxonomy): domain Bacteria; kingdom Pseudomonadati; phylum Pseudomonadota; class Gammaproteobacteria; order Pseudomonadales; family Marinobacteraceae; genus Marinobacter; species Marinobacter sp. NFXS9. The sequence continues at coordinate 194,551 of NZ_JAGDDW010000004.1, forward strand.
CCGGTCTGCAACTCAGTATCCTGCGAGACATTTCCGCCGCGCTGGCAACCCAACCGGATTTGAATGGCATTTGCCAGATGGTCGTGGAGGGCATTCATCGGGCGGTCGGGCTGCGTCGGGTTGCGCTGCTGATGGCCGATCGCAGCGGCGCCGAGCTGGTGCCCCGCAAGGTGCTGGGCAGCGGCACTGCCGCCTGGCGCGATCATTTTATGGTCCACCGGGACGGCGCCGACGGTCTCAGGAGCTTGCTTACCGACCAGTGCGAAATCCTGCCCGCCGGAGATCGGCCGCTGCTGCCGGACTGCGATGCCTGGATCGGCATCCGCCCGGCTTTGGCGGGACCGCTGTATGCCGGTTCCCGCCGGGTGGGCCTGTTCTACGCCGACAATGGCGACCTGCAGGCCAGCCTTTCCGAGGACCAGCTGACCGCCTTCAGCCATTTCGTGCAGCAGGCCCAGCTCTGCATCACCCTGCTGGCCCGGTAACCGGGCTGGTTACTCCAGCTCATGCAACTTCGTGATGTGCAGAATCGGGCCGGTGGGTGCGCCACTGGGGGATCCGCCTTTCGGTTCCAGGCTGATCGCCAGCGTCTTTGACGCCCGCAGAGCGGCGCGAGCTTCCGGCGACAGTGTGATCTGCAGGCTGTCCTTGCCCACCGGAATGACGCCCAGTGAGAGCGGGTTGCCGTCCGCGGGGACGACCCACAACTCATAATCATGCTGGCCTTCCGGCGCCGTAGCCGCCACCGGCCGCAGTCTCAGCTTGCCCGGTTCGCCGGTTTCCGCCACCAGCCACAGGGGATCCTTCACATCCGGCTGCACCACCGCGCCCGACAACAGCGGCCCCTGGGTCTGGGGCGCCGGTTCACGCACCAGCATCACCGCCAGCACCAGCACGGCGGCGGTGGCCGCCAGGCTCCAACCGGCCCAGAGCCAGCTCACGCCGCCGCGCCGTACCGGCGCTTCGACGGTGTCCGGCCAGAGCCGCCGTTCGATCGCCGTCCAGACACGTTGCGGTGGCTCTTCCGCAGGGACCGCATCGGCCAGCGGCGCGAGTTTGTTTTCCCAGTACCAGACCTCTTGCCGGACCGCCCAGGATTCCATCATCCAGCGCTCAAAACGCCGCCGCGCCCCGCCTTGCAGGGCACCGAGGGCGTATTCCGCCGCCAGGCGTTCGATGCGTTCCGGTGTTCTCTTCATCGTTCCAGGCACCTCTTCAAAGCCTGTAATCCCCGGCGAATCCAGCTCTTCACCGTACCGATCGGTGTGCTCAGCGTGACCGACAGCTCTTCATGGGTCAGCCCGCGGTAATAGGACAGCAGGATGCTGTCCCGCTGGGTGTCGCTTAACTCCTCCAGGCAGCCCTGCAGGGCTGCGGCCCCATCGGCCTGCATCGAAGCCTCCAGCGGACTGAGGCTGTCGTCTGCCACGTTCTCGAGCTGGTCATCGCCCGCGGTCCGGCGCACCTTGCGCGCCCGGATCAGATCGAGCGTGCGGTAGCGGGCGATGGTCAGCATCCAGTTGAGGGGCGTGCCCCGCTCCCGGTGATACTCCCCGGCGTGATGCCAGATGCGAACGAACGCATCCTGTAATGCCTCCTCGGCCAGTTCCGGTTGGGCCGCCAGTTTCTGGCACACGCCGAACATCCGCCCCGCCATTTGCCGATATAAGGCCTGGAAGGCCGCCCGGTCTTGCTGGGCAACCCGCGCCAACAGGCCCATCAATTCTTCCTGATCCGTCTCTGATGACATAAATCCCTGCTCTTCAGGTTCGACGTTCTTCCAGATCAGGTAGCACCAGTACGTCTGACCCGTGCGGGTAGATGCGCTGTGGTTACTGCCTGAATAATTTATTGACGAGGTGCAACTTTTCAGAAGAGGGGGCCGTACCGGCCTCAGACAGCACATACGAACCGCTGTCTCTCAGAACCATTCGCCAACTAAAAATAGCAGAGGAATGGATAATGAACCTGAATCTGAAGCGATCGCTCCTCGCGGTGTCGATCGCAGGGCTCTGTACAACCCCTCTCGCCGGCTTTGCATCCAGCCACCGTGAAGCCCCATTCATTACCGAGACCCCGAAGGTCGACGGCACCGACTTCTACATGTTCCGCAGTTATGAACCGGGGCATGAGGACACCGTAACCCTGATTGCCAACTACCTGCCCCTTCAGGATCCATACGGTGGTCCCAACTATTTCGATCTGGACGATGACGCCATCTACGAAATTCACATCGACAATACGGCCGATGCCCATGAGGACATCACCTTCCGTTTCGATCTGTCGGATGTGAAACAGGACTTGCAGCTGGATATCGGCGGGGAGATGGTCTCCGTGCCGCTCAAGAACATCGGCGCCATCGGCCCGGCGGCCACGGACACCAACAACGTCCAGGTGCGCCAGGAGTACACGCTGGAAGTCATCCGCGGCGATCGCCGGTCCGGCACGGTGCAGATGGCCACCAACGTGGATACCGGCACCGAAACCTTCCGCAAACCACTGGACAACATCGGCACCAACTCAATCAGCGACTATGCCGCCTACGCCGCCAATCACGTCTATGACGTCTCGCTGCCCGGCTGCAGCGGTAACGGCCGGGTCTTCGTTGGGCAGCGCAAGGACGCCTTTGCGGTGAACCTGGGTGAAATCTTCGATCTGGTGAACCTCGCCAATCCACTGGGCGCTCGGGACCAGGGCCTCGACACCCTGGATGACGCGAACGTGACCTCCTTTGCCCTGGAAGTGCCCACCGACTGCCTGACCGGCTCCTCCCAGACGGCCGGCGGCGACCCGGTGATTGGCGGCTGGACGACCGCCAGCATCCGCCAGGCCCAGGTCGTCAACCCGGCCCCGACCCGCAACGGCAAGGGTGCCAGCGTCAAGGGCGGCGCCTACACCCAGGTCTCCCGACTGGGCATGCCGCTGGTGAACGAGGTGGTGATTGGCCTGGCCGACAAGGATCGCTTCAACGCCAGTGAGCCGGCCGACGACAACCAGTTTGCCACCTACGTGACCAACCCGACCCTGCCCAAACTGCTGCAGGTGGTTACCAGCGGCGCCATCCAGGAACCGCAGGTGTTCCCGAGGGTGGATCTGGTGGCCGCCTTCCTGACCGGCCTGACCCTCAAGGACGGCGGTGGTTCGGTGATCTTCTCCAACCAGCCTGCCGGCGTGCAGGCGGCCGATATGCTGCGACTGAATACCGCCATTCCGGCGGCCGATCCGGACGTGAACAACCAGTCTGATCTCGGCCTGCTCGCCAGCAGTCCGGATGCCACCGGTTTCCCCAACGGCCGTCGACCGGTGGATGACGTGGTGGACATCGCGCTGCGCGTGGCCATTGGCGCCACCCTGCCGTTCTTTGGCGAGACCGACCCGAACAGCGGCGCGCCGCTGACCGACGGCGCCGTCGTTGACCGGTCCCAGCTGCTGGATGGCTTCCCGTACCTGGGCACGCCGATTCCCGGCTCGCCCACAACGCCGTAACCGGAGGTTGCCATGAAAGCGGTTATGACTTTGATCGCTCTATCGTTGTTGGGCCTGGCAGGTTGCTCCAGTAACCACGACAGCGACGACGACAATAACGCCGAGGTGGATTTCACCGCCTTCGTGAAGTCGGAAATCAAGAACACGCAGGATGATCGCGACGCCGTAGACGTCAACGACGTGACCTTTTCGTTCAACGATCAGGACGACCCCGATGCCTACGATGACATCCTGCAGTAATACTGCGTCTGTTGGCCGCCTCCAACGAGGCAGGGGGCCGGCCAACCCTCACCCCGCCCCTTCGGGCGGGGGCTTTTTCGCGCTCCTGTTCTGTCTTTTCTTCACGCCGGTCTGTCTGGCGGCTGCCCCGCCACTGGAGCCTATTCCAGCGCGGACGGTACTGGTCAACCTGCCGGAGACCGGCGTGTCCGCGGCGCCCACGAGCCTGAGTGCCGATGCGCTGGCCGCGGAGGTCCGCCATCAGCTGAAGGCGGCCCGCCAACAGGGCGACCCGCGTTTTCTGGGCTACGCCCAGCGCGCCCTGGACCAGTGGCCCACCACCCGGCTGACATCGGAACTGCAGCTTTTGCGAGGCAGCCTGCGCCAGAGCCTGCACCAATTCGACGAGGCGGAAGCGGACCTGAAAGCCGTGCTTAAGGCGCAGCGGTCCGGCCCACTGCGCAGTCAGGCCTGGCTGACGCTGGCCAGTATCCGGCTGGTCCGGGGCGACTATGCCGGGTCCCGACAGGCCTGCGAGGCGTTTGCCGACGACTACCCCGGCCTGATCGCGGCCAGCTGTTTCGCCCAGGTGGACGCCCGAACCGGCCAGGCCCGCGCGGCCTATGAACGACTGTCCCGGGCTGTACACCAATCGCGTTCTACTCGCGATCCCGTGAGCCGCGCCTGGGCGGAAGGCACCCTGGCGTCACTGGCCGCGCAGCTCGGCCTGGATGCGGCGCAGACGCACTGGCGGCGAGTCCTGGTGATGGATCCCGGCGATCTCTATAGCCGCGCGATCTACGCCGACTGGCTGCTGCAACAGGATCAGCCGGAAGCGGCGCTGGCGCTGACCCGGGGCTACGAGCAAGTCGACAGCCTGGCCGTCCTCAAGGCGATCGCCCTGAAACGCAGCCAGCAAGACGACCGGGAGTTCGAGCAGCGCCTGGCCCAGCGCTTCGCCGAGGCCCGGTGGCGCGGCAACCTCCTGCACAAGCGGGACTACGCCCGTTACCTGCTGGATGTGGGCCAGCAGCCGGAGGCCGCCTTCCGCTACGCCAGGCTCAACTGGCAAAGCCAGCGCGAACCACTCGACACCCGCCTACTGCTGCGCGCGGCCACCGCCGCCGGTGAAACATCGGTCCGACAGGACCTGGTCGACTGGCTGGCCGACAACCACCAGTCGGACGCACGCTATCCGGAGACCACCCCATGACCCGATGGTTGGCAGGACTGCCCCTGCTGTTTGCGATGGTGGGACCAGCCCTGGCCCACAAGGCCAGCGACGGCTTCGTCTACCTCGACACGACGAAAGAGCCGTCGCAGTTGCGGATCGACGTGGCCCTGCGCGACCTGGCGCTGGTGGTGCCGCTCGATGCCAACGGCGACCGGCAGGTCACCAGCGACGAGCTGAACCGGGCCCGGGGCGACATTACCCGCTACCTGGAACAGGGCGTGCAGCTCAAGGCCGGTTCGCAGAACTGCCGCCTGGTGGGTCAGGATTGGGGATTGAGCCGTCACAGCGACGGCCCCTATGCCGCCCTGCGCTATCAGGTGCGTTGCCCGTCGGATGCCGGTCCGGACCAGCTGCGCTACGACCTCCTGTTTGAGGTCGACAGCCTGCATCGCGGCCTGATCCAGCAGACCGATGGCGACCAGGAACAGCTCGCCGTGCTCGGCCCGGATGACCAGATCCTGTCCCTGGATGCCGACGGACGCGGCTGGTTCAGCGTGTTCGCGGATTTCCTGCAACAGGGCATCTGGCACCTGCTGCTGGGCTTCGATCACCTGCTGTTCCTGCTGGTGCTGGTCCTGCCGGCCACCCTGGCCCGCCACCAGTCGACGCGCGAACCCAAGGTCCTGCGCAGTCGTCTGTGGGAACTGGCCGGCATTGTGTCCTCGTTCACGGTGGCGCATTCCATCACCCTGGGCATGACCGTGCTGGGACTGGTCCACCCGCCCAGCGGGCCGGTGGAGATCATCATCGCGCTCTCCATTGCCGTCACCGCCATCAACCTGTTTTTCCCGATCCTGGGTCACCGGACCTGGAAGATCGCCTTCGGATTCGGGTTGGTGCACGGCTTCGGGTTCGCCAGTGTTCTGGAGGAACTGACTCACGGCACGTCGGAAAAGGTCCTGGCCCTGGCGGGCTTCAATCTTGGGGTGGAGGCGGGGCAGCTGCTGATCCTGGCCGTGATTTTCCCATTGCTGTACGCCATCAGTCGGTATCGCCTGTACCAGCGCGCGGCGGTTCCGGCCATCGCCCTGGTGGTGACCGTGATCAGCCTGTATTGGGCCACGCAGCGGTTTGCGGCGTTGCCGATGATGTCTTGAGGCAGGTGCGGACGCCACCGGCCACGTCAGGTCGTCTGTCCGACGTGGCCGGAGCCCGTTTAATGACGGTACATGCCCGTCTGGCGTGTCAGTGAAGGTTACGCATCTGGCGCGGATACAGGGCCGCGCTGACTTCCGGCTCCTCCAGCAGGTCGGCCAGTTCCCGATCCACTTCGGTTTCCTCGCCCTCGTCCGGCAGTGGCTCGAACAGCGTGTTCAGCCAGGCCGCGACGGTTGGCACGTCGTCCCGGTCGTAGTCCGTCGACAGGGCACCGATTCGCTTGAAGCCAATGATGCGCTGGTGCCGGGGATCGCGAATCTGCTCGAAGCCGCGCCAGTAGACCCGGTCCCGGGTATGCAACTGCACGAACAGGGTGTCGATCGGATCCGGTGCGTCATCCTCCTTGGGTTCGGGGTCCGTTTCGCGCTTGTTACGGATCGTGGTCCAGGCCGGATAGAGCACGGCCACCGCGTCCGCTTCGACATGTTCCCGGGCCGCGCGCAGGATCAACGCCCAGCGGGCCTTGTCTGCTTCGGTTTCCAGGGACTGGATAGGCAAGTCGTAACTCTGATCTGAAGACAGGACGATAGCCATCATGGGAGCATCCAGCTCTCCCATCGCTTCACCCTGTGCGACAGATACCAGTTCGTCGATCGCAATCGGTTGCGGATAGTTCATGGTACGCTCGCCTCCTCGGTGCCATCAGGGTAGGGGGAGACACTGGACACAACTGCCTGTCCGGCGCACTTACGTTAGACAGGCTGTCTATTCAGTGATCGCCTCGGGAGTCGGGCAACTCCCTCCTACAGCATAGCGTGTCTCTCCAAAAGGTTAAACGTGGAGACGACCGGGGCGGATCACAAGGTGTCCGCCGAAGAAAGTGCATCGTAGCGATGCCACCAGGGCAATGCCGCTTCCAGCTGCCCCGCCAGTTGGAACAACGTGGCCTCGCCTCCGTGGGGTGCGCCGAACTGAACGCCCACCGGCATGCCCTGCACCGTCCAGTGCAACGGCATCGACATGGCCGGCGTGCCGGTGAGGTTGGCCAGTTGGGTAAACGGCGTGCGCGCCAGGGACTCCAGCGCCAGCTGATCTACCATGCCACTGCGATGAACCAACCGGCCCGCCTTGAGCAGCAGCATAAGGCGACTTACGATCTGCAGGTGCGCCGGGGTGTCCAGTTCACCGATGCGGGCCGGCATCTGCCCGGTGGTCGGGCACAGGTAGAGATCGTAGGTTTCAAAGAACAGCCCCAGGGCCCGGGAGAAGTCGTTCCATTGCTGGCGCAGGCGAACGTAATCCGGCGTCGGCAGGGTGCGGCCCAGCATGCCGATCAACCGCGTATCCAGTTCAAAATCCCGGTCGTGGGCGCCGTATCGCTCCCCCGCCCGAGCCATCGCCGCGGAGACCTCGCCGAAGTACAGCGCCAGGTAACAGCGGGCCAGGGCCATGCCGTCAAAGTCGGGGCGGGCGTATTCAATCGTGTGCCCGAGGTTTTCCAGGGTCTTGGCCGTGCTTTCCACCGCGTCGATGCACTCCTGCGCCACGTCGCCGCCGTAGGGCGAGTTGGTGAACACACCAATCCGCAGCGGGCGCGGCGTCTCGGTGACCTTATCGGCATAAGTGCCCTCCGGCGGGGCAATGGTAAACGGATCACCCGATTCGGCGCCGGCCAGGTAATCCAGCATGGTAGCGCTGTCCCGCACGCTGCGGCTGACCACATGATCGGCCGAGGCGCCGGTCCAGTGTTCGCCCATGCCCGGTCCGGCGGACACGCGCCCGCGAGAGGGCTTCAGGCCAAACAGACCGTTGTAGGCGGCGGGGATGCGGATCGAGCCGCCGCCGTCGTTGGCACCGGCCATCGGCACGATGCCGGCCGCCACGGCGGCGCCGGAACCGCCGCTGGAACCGCCCGGCGTGCATTCGGTGTCCCAGGGGTTGCGGGTCGGGCCCCACAGGCGGGATTCGGTGACCGCCTTGAGCCCCAGCTCCGGCGTCGCGGTGCGCCCGAGGATCACCAGGCCCGCTTCCCGCGCCCGTTTCACGTAGGCGGAATCCCGCTCGGCAATCTGGTGACGCAGCGCTCGGCTGCCGAAGGTGCAGGGCTCACCGGCCTGTTCCTGTGCCAGGTCCTTGAGCAGGAAAGGCACCCCGGCCAACAACCCGGAGGTCGACGCCGGATGCTCCAGCGCCGCGCTGAACTGGGCATGGCAGATGGCGTTGAGGGTCGGATTCACCGCCTCGGCGCGTTCAATGGCGGCGTTGATGATTTCACGGGGCGTGGCTTTCTTGCGGCGTACCAGATCGGCCAGTCCGACGGCATCGAACTGCAGGTAATCGCTGACATTCATAGGCATCCTGACCTTGGGTAGTGGCATGTCACCGTGCCCGACAAGCATACCCCAACAGCGAAATAATGACAGGCCGTTCAGTTATTCCAGTAACGCCTTGATTCGGGAGGTGAGTTCAGGGTCGTCCGGCGCCACTCGAGAAGGGTAGTGCCAGACCTCGTTCCCCTCCGGATCGATCAGGTATTTGTTGAAATTCCAGCCCGGCGCGGCACCGCTTTTTTCAGCCAGCTTGCGGAACAACGGATGGGCTTCCAGGCCGGTGACGGACTGCGGCGCGGTCATGGGGAAGGTCACACCGTAGTCGACAAAGCAGATTTCGGCCGTCTTGGCTTCGTTGCTGGCTTCCTGGCGGAAGTCATTGGACGGGACGCCGACGATGGTGAAGCCCTGATCCCGGTAGCGTTTGTAAAGCGCTTCGAGCCCCCGGAACTGGCCTGTGTAACCGCAAAAACTGGCGGTATTCACGATCAGCATGGGGTGGCCGTCCTGCAGATCACAGAGGTTGATTGTCTCCGTGGAGCGCAGGCGGTTGATGTCCACATCGAGCCAGTCGGGACAGGCCGCTGACGCCAAACCCGGCAGCGCAACGATTGCCAGGATGATCCACAGTTTCAGAGTGTACGTCATGATGATTCCTCCCTGACTCCAATACGCCGCGAGGGCCGATTCAGTTTCACGTCCCGCGCCTTCGCCGACAGTTGCAGCCAGCCGGTCCTGCGGCCAAAATCCGGAGACCGCGCCTTTCAACCTCATGCTTGCGGTGGAGCGTTTCTATGCCGATGCGGACAGTCTGCCTGTCGCTTTTCCTGATTTTGTTGTCCGGCACCGGCCATGCCGAAAAACTCAAGGACTGGACTTCCGTCATCCGGGAATCGCCCTATTGGGAAAGCCAGGGCGTCTACCAGAACATCCTGACCATCCGCCGCTGGATCCTGGAAAGCAGCGGCTACTGCAGCGAAACTGAACGCCACATCCTGTTTGACCGGCGCGGCCAGTTCCTCGGCTACATGGAAAACGCCGACACCCGCGAAGCCACCCAGAAGAAACTGAACGCCACCCGCCGACGCATGGCGCAAGAGGGTCGTAGCGAGTACTGGGTGGCCGGCGACCCCGAGACCACCGGCTACCCCTTTGCGCTGGCCTGCGACCAGCCTCACGTCAATATGAACGAGGCGATCGGACGCTACCTCGGCACCGCGCCTGACGATCGCCTGTGGGGCAGTTGGGACGATCTGACCGTCGGCACCGCACAGCAACCCGAATCCCTGCACGCCGCCCTTTCCTATGTCTACCAGACCCGCCGTAACCAGCAACGGCTGGATCTGCCGGCGGAAATGGACCGCTATCTCGCCGGCCAGTTGCTGATCGAGAGCGGTGCCCAGCAACAGGCCCACTCGGCCGCCAACGCCCGCGGCATCATGCAGCTGTCCGATATGGTGCTCAGTGATTGCGGGATCGGCCCGGAAAACTACTGGCATCGGCTGGCGCAACTGGACTGCGCCATGCGCCTGACCAGCCAGAATGCCCGCAACCTGCGGCCGGTGTTCGACGCCCGCTTCGGCAACCTGCCCAAGAAAAAGCGCGACCGGCTCTTCACCTTGTTGCTGGTACAGGCCTACCACGGGGGCGCTGCCCGGGTGGAAACCCTGCTGGATGACGACGAACTGTCCCAGCCGGCGGCTTATTTTGCCACCAACCACGAAAGCTACACCGCCGGCGATATCGCCTTTGGTCTGGTGTTCCACAACCTCGGCCGGAATCGACTGGGCCTGTCATCCCTGTATTATGTCGCCGATGTGGAACTGGCCGGTGCGGCCCTGTGCAACCAGCCCAAAATGAAGAAAGACCCGCTGTGCGCGGACTGACCGGAGACTCGCCTTGGAGTTGCTGTACCTGCCTGACGCGCTGAGCCCGACGCTGGCCGGCCTGCTGTTGGCCACCTCGGTCCTCACTTCGATGATCACCGCCGCCCTCGGTGCCGGCGGTGGCGCGCTGTTGCTGGCGCTGATGGCGCTGTGGCTGCCGCCGGCCGCCATTATCCCGGTCCACGGCCTGATCCAGCTTGGCTCCAACGCCGGACGTGCCGGTCTGACGTGGCGTCACATCGACTGGAAAGTGATTGCCGCGTTCCTGCCGGGCGTGCTGCTGGGCGGGTTGATCGGCGGTCTGTTGCTGGTCCACCTGCCCGCCGCTGTCTGGCAGATGACCATTGCTCTGTTCATCCTCTATCTGTGCTGGGGCCCGTCACTGCCCAAAGCCATCCTCAGCCCGCTGGGCACCTTCTTCGCGGCGCTGGCCACCACGTTCCTGACCCTGTTCGTCGGCGCCACCGGCCCGCTGGTCGCGGCCTTCGTCAAACAGATCCACAGTGACCGCTTCCGGACCGTTGCCACCTTCGCCTGCGCCATGACGCTGCAGCACAGCGCCAAGGGCCTGGTATTCGGCCTGGCGGGCTTTGCCCTGCATGCGTGGTTACCGTTTATCGCGGGGATGATTGCCTGTGGCTTCCTGGGGACCTGGCTCGGGCTGCGGGTGCTGAGCCGGTTGAGTAACCTGCACTTCCAGAAGTACTTCAATATTCTGTTGACGCTGCTGGCCCTGCGACTGCTCTGGCAGGCCGCTCGCACGGCGGGCTTTTTCTAGACCGAGCGCGAGGCCCGCCGGCGCTGACGCCAGTCCTCGATAAAGCCGTTCACCGCCAGAGCGGCCAGGATAATCGCGCCGCCGGCGAATGCCAGGGGACCGGGTATCTCGTCGAGAAACAGCCACACCAGAAAACCGCCGATCACCGTTTCCAGCAGCAGGAACAGGCTCACCTCCGCCGCCGGCAGGTAGCGGGGACCGGTCTGGATCAGGATACTGGCCGCCGGCAGGAAGCAGATACACAGCAGGAGGATCCGGCCAAAGTCATGCCAGCCGGGCCACTGCGCGCCACCAAAGCAAGCGGCCACAATGCAGATGAGCAGGGCACCGAAGATCAGCATCAGGCTCATATCTGCCTGCGGCCGGGAGCGGGCCACCGCCAGGTTGGAGGCCAGCGAAAACGCCGCAACGCCGGCCATGACCAGCCCCAGCGGCTGACCCTTGCCCATCTCGCCAACGGCCATCAGGGTGGCACCGCCAATACAGACCAGGATGAGGATCCAGGTTCGCAGGGGCAAGCGCTCCCGCCAGACCAGCCACGCCAGCACCGCCGCAATCACCGGGGCGGTATTGAGGATGACCAGCACGTTGCCCGCGGCGGTGTGCTTCATGCCCGTCACAAAACCCAGGGTGCTGCCGGCAAAGGCCACACCGCAGTAGAGCCCTCGCCGCCCGCACGCGCGCATGGCCGGCAGCAGATGACTGCGGTAGCGCACGCTGTTTATCACGGCAAAGCTCAATGCCAGCAACAGCCCCCGCCAGAACAGGAATACCACGGGCGGGACGCTGGTGGATTTCACCAGCAGGGCGTCGGGCGACAGGAACAGAACCCCGAGGCCGGCAATCAGGAAGCCCTTGGTGCGATCAGGTATCTCAGCCATGCCACCCGCCTGACGACAGGGGCGAGCCGCTTGATTCCGGGCAACGCATCAGGTGCGGACCGTTTCCGGCGACGGTGCCATCGCGTCCTCACCATAGACCACCACCCGATTCCGTCCCCGGGCCTTGGCGGTGTAGGCCGCTTCGTCCGCTCGCGCCATGACGGTCTTATTGGTGGTGTCGTCGGTGCGGACATCGGTCAGGCCGATGCTGGCCGTCACCCCGTAATGGCGCCCGTCCTGTTCCAGCACCAACGCCTCGATGCCAGCACGCAGCGACTCGGCAATGCTCTGCGCCCGCTCCAGACCACAGGCCGGCAGGATCACACCAAACTCGTCACCACCCAGACGGGCGACCACGTCCGATTGACGCACCCGGCTGCGCAGGATGTCGGCAATGTGGCGCAGCAGTTCGTCACCCAACAGGTGACCGCCGTTGTCGTTGACCGGTTTGAAGTGGTCGAGGTCAATCACCATCAGGACCGTCGGGCTGGCATGCTCGGCCGTCTGCAACAACTGATTGCCCAGACTCGCCGAAAACGCACGCCGATTGACCAGCCGGGTCAGCGGATCATGGCTGGCGTCCCAGGAGAGCTGGGCCTCCTGCCGGCGGCGTTCGCTGTCATCGCGCAGGACAAAAACGAACTGATCCGCCCCCTGCTCACTTTCCAGCCGGAGCATGGTGAGTTCCACTTCCAGGCTGTCACCATGAGCGTTGGTCAGCACGGCATCCAAGCCGGTCACCTGGGGTTGCTCGCGAAACTCGCCGAAGCCCCAGGGTTCGCCATCGACCGACACCTGCACAATATCGAACAGGTTGCTGCCAACCGGCGAGGCATGGGTGCCGATGAACACCTGCGACGGCGGATTGGCGAAGCTGATAAAGCCCAGGCTGTCGGTCAGGATCACGCCCTCGTCCAGCACACCCAGGATCCGTTCAGCGCGGGTTCGGGCCACCCGCAGCTCGGCTTCGATTTCCAGCTCATGTGTGATGTCCCGAACCACGGTGATGGTCCCCAGCGAGCGATCCGGCGTCTCGATCGGGGCCGTCATGCTGGCGACCCAGATCACCCGGTCGGTGAGGATGTCGTAGAGACGATACTGGCCCTGGAAGACTTCTCCGCTGTACAGAACACGGCTGCGATCTTTCAGCACCTGCGCCCGGTCTTCCCGATAAATGCCCTGCAGATAGTGCTGGCCCCGGAGGCGCTCAAGGGGCTGTCCGAGAATCGCTTCCAGCGCCGGATTGACGAACTCGATACGGCCCAGCACATCGGTTTGGACGATGCCGATGGGCGAGCGTTCCGACAGCGAGCGGAAGTAGGCTTCCTGCTGCTCCATTTCCACCCGGGCGGCTTCCCGTTCTTCCCGCACCTGGTTGAAGGTGGTCACCAACTCCCGGATCTCATGGCCGCCCCCGACTTCAATCGGGGCGTCACGCAATCCCATGTGGCGGGCCTTGATCTGGTCGGTGAGTTGCTGCAACGGATTGAGCAGCTTGCTGAACAGGCGCAGGGACAGGGGAATAAACAGCAGCAAAAGCCCCACGGCCACCCAGAACATGACGTTGGACAGTTTACGGATCGGCTCGAATGCTTCCCGGGTGGGGAGCGACACGGTGACAAACCAGGGCGCCTCATTCAGCTGCCGGTAGGCCACCAGCCGCTGTTGCCCGTTCGCCATGGGAGCCAGGGTGACCCCTTCTTCGCCCTCCCGGGCCGCTTCATGCAGGGGGTTGCCGTCACTCAACTGTCCCAACTGGTTCTCCTGGCGGGGATGGATCAGGACAAAGCCAGATCGCGTACCCATCCCGACGAAGCCGGTATCACCGATTTTCAGGCTCTTGAGATCCCCAAGGAAACTGCGCTCGTCGAGATTAATCGTCCCCGCCAGGATACCGATCAGCTTTTTTCCGTGATTGAACAGCGGCGCGGTGATCGCCACGATGGGAATGCCTTCGTCGCGGGAAACAAAGGGCTCGGAGATCAGTGTGGTCATCTGCTGGCCGGTCAACTGGAAAAACCGGCGATCGGACACATCCAGACCTCGCCCGATGCCGGCTTCGGGCAGGGTGGCCTGTATGATTCCGGACGGATCAATCAGATAGAGGCGGTGGAACAGGGATGCCAGTGCCGCCTGGCGGTTGAGGATCGGCTGGGCCCGGCTCAGCAGGCTGTCCTCTTCCATTTTCAGACTCCCGGCAACGCGGGTCATCGCATCAAAGCGCTCGGCCAGCTTGGCGTCAACATCGGCTGCGATCAGATCGGCATGGGTTGCCAGTTGAGCCCGCGCCTGACTTTCCAGCTCCGCCTGTCCCGCGGAAATACTCACCAGTGTCGCCAGAAAGACAATCAGGACAACAAGCAGGACCACCACGCCAACTGCCCGATTCTTGAGACTGTCGAACCAGCGCCGGATCCCTTTGATCAACAATTTTCCTCCGACCGTCCATAACCACTACGTGTCATCCATATATACCGACCGCTTAACAAAATGCACCCGGCAACTATCTTTGTAGTCTAACAGACCTGTCATGACCTGACTGTCTTCAACAGGTAGCTAGACCTAATAATAATCGTTATTATTTGCACTTCAGACTCAATGTGCCGAGGGTTCCCATCGTGCCGGATATAAACGCCACTACCAGCTTCGCCGGACAGTTCGGTCCACTTCACCAGTTGCTTGATTACGGCGGCCCCGTCATGGGGGTGCTGCTTGTTCTGGCTCTGATCGGACTGGCGACCTTTATTTACGCCATCCTGGCGGGCGTCCTGTTTGCACCGCGTGCCAGTCGCACGCTTCGGGACGCGGTTTCCCGGTGGGAACAGGCACCCGGTCATCCTGTGATTGACGAGGCGGGCCAGACCCGTTCCGGACTCGATCGTCTGAACCCTCTACCCGCCGTTGTCGCCCGCGCCATGCACGGCGTGTTGAGTGGCGCCACCGAAACCCAGCAGCGCGAGACCGTCGCCCGACTGGCGCAGCGAGCGCTGCAACCGTTCGAGTCACCGCTGAAAATCATTGAAGTGATCGCTGCCCTGGCGCCCTTACTGGGCTTGCTGGGCACAGTCATGGGGATGATGGAGGCGTTCAGCACCATGGCCTCTACCGCCGGTCGTGCCAGCGCCAGCCAGTTAAGCGGCGGCATCTACCAGGCGCTGATGACCACCGCGGCCGGCCTGGTGATCGCCATTCCGATGGCGGCCATGGCGGCCTGGATGGAATTCCGTCTGCGTCGACTGAGTACGCAGATGAACGATCTGCTGGTTCGCGTGTTGTCCGTCACGACGGAGGCTGAGCCCGAAGAGGCCTCAGATCCGGTGACTCAGGCCGAGGTCAAGCAGGTCAACCTGACAGAGCGGGATCGGGAGAAGCGGTTCGCCCATGCAGCTGGTTGAGCCTCGCCCCCACCGGCGCCTGCCCATTCGGATGACGCCGCTGATCGATGTGGTCTTCATCCTGCTGGTCTTCTTCATGGTGACGTCACGCCTGGCGCCGACCAGTCAGTTGCAGCTGGACAACGACACCCGCGCCTCCGCAGGCAGCGACGGCGACCCCGTGCCCAGCCTGATGATGCAGTCAGACGGCCGCATCCAGTGGGGCGACCAGATCCAGGCGCCAGCACAGATGGCCCAGGCGCTGGCCAGTGCGGGGAAATCCGAAGTCAATCTGGAGACGGACGGGCAGGTGCCGCTGGGCGACTTCACGGCAGGCCTGACCCGGCTGCAGGACGCCGGCATCACCATCCATTGGCAACGCTCGCCCGGTAACACCCCATCCCCGCAAGAGTCGCCATGAACCCACTGCTCCCGAAACTCCAGGACAGCGACAATCGGACGCTACTTGATCGCGTGGAAGACGCCATGCTTCCGCTGATCAATCTGGTCTTTCTCTTGCTGCTGTTCTTTATCGTCGCCGGTCACCTGACGGACGACCCCTTGCCGGCCTTGCCCGGTACCGCCCAGGAAGGCGAGAGCAGTGCCCCGGCGGCCGACCTGGTCATCAACGGTGATGGTCAATTACGCGTACACCAGTCTCCGGTCAGTCGCGAAGAACTGGCGAGTAAACTACCCAAACCCGATGCCGACAAGCCCCTGCGTATCGCAGCGGACAAGGGCGTAACCATGGACGATCTGGAGTCGGTATTGCGGCTGCTGGAAAAAGCCGGCTACCGCAAAGTGGACCTGCTGACGGAGCCGAGTCTGTGAGTCGAGTGATCCGGTCCGGCATTGCCCTGTTTGCGATACTCTGTGCTCTTGGTGCGGGTTATATCCTGGCTCGCTCTGCAGACGACATCCCCGTTCCCAAAGGCAATGGAAACGTCACCGCCCAAGCGGTGATCAGCCTGGATCTGGCGGGCATGAAAGCGCAATCTGACACCGCTGCGAAAACCGCAGACGCCAATAAGCCCCAGCCCACCCCGGAACCTGAGGCGGCACCGGAGCCCAAACCGGAACCACCCAAGGTGGAACCGAAACCAGAGCCCAAGCCTGAACCCAAACCGGAGCCTAAGCCAAAACCTGTGCCCATTCCGGAACCGAAACCAACGCCCAAACCGGCACCTGAGCCAGACCCAAAACCTGAGCCCAAGCCAGAGCCGAAACCGATCGCCAAGGCGGAGAAGAAGACACCCAGCCAACAGGCGCCGACCCAGGCAACGGCTCAGTCTGCGAAGACCGCCAGTTCCGCAGCGGACGCCAATAAAGGAGCATCAGAGCAGCCCAGCCAAGTACAGCTGACGGCGGGTCGCTCGGATGCGGAGGACAGCTACCTGTCCGAGCTCAACCGGCATCTGGCCCAACACTACGACTATCCTCGCCGTGCGCGCCGTCGTGGGCAGGAAGGCACGCCGGTCGTCCACTTCAAGTTCGGGCGAGACGGTCACCTGATTTCCGCGACGATTGAGAAAAGCTCCCGCTTCCGGATTCTTGATGAAGCCGCTCTGGAAATCATTCGGTCCAGCGCACCGCTGCCCGCCGTTCCCGAAGACATGAAAGGAAACAACTTTTCTTTCACGATTCCGATCCGATATCAGCTGCGTAATTAATCAACCCTAAAATTTCGCGTCATATATCCCACCAGCGCTATCGCGAGGCTGGATCGACGCCCTGGACACCCTCCGCTGGAGCAGCGGGACAGGGCGTCCCGCGCCGCATCCGGCGGTCAGGGATGGCCCTCGGAGGCGGCGGAAGCGGAGGGTGTCCAGGGCTTCTGGCTGGAGTCCGGTTTTCCTGGTACCACGCTCTGAACTGGGTTGTTCATAAGACTGGATTCTCGGGGCAGAAGCGAGGCACCGGCAGGGCTTACGTCGTCTGGGAGCGCCTCGGCAGAGTCCAGGCTGGGGATGAAGCGCAAGGCGCGCGGCGCGCAAGAAGCGAGGCATACCAATAGGTAGGTGAGCGGATGAGCACCGCGCAACGCCGCGATTCGCCACAGAATGGGCTCTGCCGAGGTGCTCAGAGGGTCATCCCTGACCGCCTAATTGGATCGGAGACATCCCTGTCTCCTGCTCCAGCCCTGCCGATGCCCCGCTTCGATCGAGCTTTGGCGGGTCGTCGCTTTCCTGCTTCTCAATCCGAGCAAGATCTTGCCCGACCAGCAAGATGTGGCCCGATGGGAGCCATTGTTTGCTTGGTGTTAGGGGGCGGGTTTTTCGGAATTTTCGTTAGTCGCCTGTTTTCTATGAAGTTTGCTGTTCTGGCACGGGACTTGTTGTACGGGACTGTCCTTTTCTGAATGGACTCACCGTTTTCAATTGTTTTTCCGTCAAGGAGCAGACTATGCCAACCCCATGTTATATCAGCATCGAAGGCCAGACCCAGGGCAACATCACCGCCGGCGCCTTCACCGCCGATTCCGTCGGTAACATCTACGTCGAAGGCCACGAAGACGAAGTGTTGGTCCAGCAGTTCGACCACACCGTCACCGTCCCGACCGACCCGCAGTCCGGTCAGCCCTCCGGCCAGCGCGTGCACAAGCCGTTCAAGTTCACCGCCGCCCTGAACAAGGCCACCCCGCTGATGTACAACGCCCTGGCCTCCGGCGAGATGCTGCCCAAGGTCGAGCTGAAGTGGTACCGCACCTCCGTGGAAGGTAAACAGGAGCATTTCTTCTCCACCATCCTGGAAGACGCCACCATCATCAACATCGACTGCACCATGCCTCACTGCCAGGACGCCACCAAGACCGAGTTCACCCAGCTAGTCGAAGTCTCCCTGGCCTACCGCAAAGTCACCTGGGAACACGGCATTGCCGGCACCTCCGGCTCTGACGACTGGCGTTCCCCGGTCGAGGCGTAAGCCCCGATCGTCGACACCCGGGCCGCTCTCGCGGTCCGGGTTGTCCGATTCATCTGACCGGTTCCGGCAACGATCGCTTACACACCCGCTTGGCCGGATCGGTTAGACTCGGGCCTCTCACTTGCAGGAGGCAAGTGGCCGTCGGATGGATGATCTGATGGGAAGATGAGCTCGTTTCCGAGGGCGCGTAGACCCTACGCTGCGCCCCGTCCGAAGCGAGATCGCGGTTTTCAGTTCAAGGATGAAGCGCATGTCCCTACCCCAAGGCCTGCAGTTCACGGCCCGCCTCGGCACCCTGCCGGACGACACCTTCGCGGTGGTCGAGTTTGAACTCGAAGAGCACCTGTCCCGGCCCTTTACCCTGACCCTGAAGCTGGCCAGCGCCTTTGCGGATATTGCCGCCAGCGATGTGCTGGACAAAGGCGTGGAGCTGGTAGTCTGGCAGGACGGCCAGGCCCTGCGCAACGTCCAGGGGATCGTCACCGCCTTCAGCCGGGGCGACAGCGGCCACTGTCGCACCCGCTACGAAGTGGAAGTGCGACCCGCCCTGTGGCGCCTGGGGCTGATGCACAACAGCCGCATCTTCCAGCAGCAGACCCCGGATGTGATTCTCGGTACCCTGCTGGACGAACGGGGGCTGGTGGACAAGACCTTTGATCTCAAACGCACACCCCAGGAACGGGAATACTGCGTCCAGCACCGGGAGACGGATCTGGCGTTTTTATCCCGGATTGCGGCCGAGGAAGGCTGGCACTACCGGTTCGACCAGGCGACGGCGGGGCAGCCCATTGTCATTGCGGATCACCACCGGGACGCCCCCCAGCTTCCGGAGGTGGGCTACAACGCCACTGCGGGCGGTTCCCACAAGACCCCCTGCGTCTTCAAGTTCAGCTACACCGAAACCGTCTCCGTCGCCGGTGTGGCCCTGAAGGACTACACCTTCAAGAACCCCGCCTACGCCCTGATGCACGAGGCCAACGCGGCGGACCTGGACAGCCAGCGCAGCGACTACGAACACTACGACTATCCCGGACGGTTCAAGGGCGATGCCTCCGGCCAGCCCTACACCGAGGCCCGACTGGACAGCCTGCGCAAGGACGCCAGCCTCGGAAGTGGCGAGAGCAACCGCCCGGACTTCAGCGCCGGGGCCAAGGTCACCCTCTCCGGCCACAGCACCGACACCCTCAACCGGGACTGGCTGATCACCCAGGTCACCCACACCGGCAAACAGCCCCAGGCGCTGGAAGAGGAAGGCGGTAGCCAACCGACCACCTACAGCAACACCTTTCAGAGTGTCCCGGGCGACACCGCCTGGCGGCCGGAAGCGCCGCAGAGACCCATCATGGACGGGCCCCAGATCGCCATCGTCACCGGACCACAAGGTGAAGAAATCCACTGCGACGAGCACGGCCGGGTCAAGGTAAGGTTCCCCTGGGACCGCTACAGCCAGAACGACGAGCACAGCAGCGCCTGGCTGCGGGTCAGCCAGGGCTGGGCCGGGGGCAGCTACGGCTTCATGGCGCTGCCGCGCATCGGCCACGAGGTCATCGTCTCCTTCCTGGACGGCGATCCGGACCAGCCGATCATTACCGGCCGGACCTACCACGCCACCAACACGCCGCCCTATGCACTGCCGGAACACAAGACACGGACCACCCTGAAGACCCAGACCCACAAAGGGGACGGCAGTAACGAACTGCGCTTCGAGGACGAGGCCGACAAGGAACAAATCTACGTCCACGCCCAGAAGGACCTGGACCTGCTGACCGAGAACGACCGCACCGAGGTGGTCCACAACAACAGCCACCTCACCGTCGACAACGACCGCTATGCCCACATCAAGGCCAACGACCACAGCACCATTGATGGGGAGAAGCGGGAGAAAATCGGAAAGGACTTGAGCCTGACGGTCGGCGGTACCCACCACAGCAAACAGGGCAAAGCCCAACTGGTGGAAGCCGGCACCGAGATCCACCATAAAGCGGGCATGAAGATCGTCGTCGAAGCCGGCGCCGAAATCACCCTCAAGGCCGGCGGTAGCTTCGTCAAAGTCGACCCCAGCGGCGTCACCGTCTCCGGGCCGATGATCAAGATGAATTCCGGCGGGGCGCCGGGGAGCGGAACCGCTGCAGCGGCAGCCACACCCACCGCCCCGCAAGTCTTGGACAAGAATGCCAACCTCACCGTGAAGCCTGATGCGCTCGCTGATACGTCAACTCGCGCCACCGCTTCGACGGACGCGACCCCCGAAGCTACGGCTACCACAGCCGCCCAGGCCACCTCATCCGCTATGGCCTCTTCTACAGCGCTGGCAGCATCCGCCAACGGCGCATCCAAGGCGGCAAGTGCGGCAAGTGCGGCAAGTGCGGCAAGCAAAGTCACTCAGGAAGACGACAAGGAACAGAACGACGAAGGCTTTGTCCTGTTCTCAATGGTTAGGAAGGACTGATATTCATGCGGTTGCCGATAGTCAAGCAGGACGGCACAGAATTCGAAAACGCCGAGGAACTGAGCAAACTGATTCAGGATGCGGGTGACGACCTGTACCTTCTCACCACTCAGACCTGGCACGGCGGCATTCACATCAGTGAAGACAGCGCGCCCTGGGCGAAGGACACCTATCCGGTCCGTTGCATTGCCGATGGCGAAGTGGTCGCCTACCGCATGATGGAGGACTACCTCACCTCTGAATTCAAAGGTGAAACCCTAAATTACTCCAACAGCTTCTGTTTAGTCCGCCATCATTACGAGCAGGAAGACGACAAAGGCCAAAAGCAGGGGTTTACCTACTATTCCCTGTACATGCACCTTTGCCCCTGGAAGCAGTGGCCGTCCACCGAGCGTTATCGTCTGAACCAACGCAGAAACGTGCGCAATAGTGTGCCCCAAAACGGCCAGCAAGCCCCCGCAGTTACGCTGCCCGTGGGCGAAACCTTTGAGCCGGTCGAGGGAGAAGCCATTCAGCAGGGGCAGATCAACGGCGTTGCCTACGATTTCATGCGTATTCGGATGCTTTCGGAGGGCGTGAGCAACAGTCAGGTTCTGGCCACCAAAGGCACGGACACCCTGTGGATCGCCAAAGATGAAGCGGTCATGGAACAGATTTCGGTCAGCCGACCGAACTGGATTTATGATCAGGTCGAAGCCACAGTCAAAGAAAAAATGAACGGTCGCGCCGATCCTAAACCGAACAAGGGGCAAACCGGATTCAAACTGGCGGGCGATCCGGCTCACTCCATCAGCGCCGGCACAAAAATCCGCTTCGATGCCCATCGGGTCCAGTTCCAGGAAATCGGTGGCAAAGCCCGCAAGATGGCCCGCTGTGAGCTCCCCGAATCAGGCCGAAGCCAGTGGGTTTGCATCGAAGAACAGTACATCGATATCATTTCCGAAACGCCAACCCAACTGGATAAACTTTACGAACTTCCAAGCCCGGTTCCGATCCGTGCGGGCGATACTATTGGCTATTTAGGTCTCTACGAAAGCCCCGCCAGCCTGGAAGGCGGGAAGACCGGCAATACCATGATTCATCTGGAAGTCTTCAGCCCGGAAGATGACGTTGTGGCCGTCGTCAACTCGAAAAAATGGCAGGATGAGGGTTTTAGACTGGTTGATGGTAGCGATTGCGATGGTGTTCTTGATCCGGGAAAAGTGCCCGATTTTTTTCGGTCTCTTTGCTCACCTGATGAGGAGTCCAAGCCAGCGATACTCGACGCCGAGGCGGTTCGAGAAAGGCTTACCGACAGCGAGACGGCAGAAGAGCGTCACAAAATTGTGGCCAAGCACAACAGTGAGTGGTGGACTCCCAAGTCCAAAGCCATGATGGAAAGATTCCAGGAAATCTATCCGTCTCCGGGCAGTTTGGCATTAATCAAACACGAGTCCAAGCGAGTAGAAAAGCTGTCCTGGATGGATCAATTAGCCAATCTAAAGCTAAATGCAGTTAACTGGCATCTATATCCTCTTTCACTATTTTACTTTGATGAAGCCAAATACAATTTTTCCAACAAATTTGAAACCATCAAGACGATAATCCGAGAGTGCAAGAAGCAAGGATTATCGCAAGATGAACAAATCGCCTACGTTTTGGCTACTGTAAAGCGGGAAACTGGCGATACCTTTAGGCCAGTCATTGAAGGTAATTGGCTCAGCGAAGAATACAGGCGCAAAAATTTCTCTTACTATCCTTACTACGGCAGAGGGTTTGTTCAGATAACACATAAATCAAACTACAAAAAATATAGCGATAAACTGGAAATTGATTTGGTTGGCAATCCAGACTTAGCCTTGGATAACAAAATATCGCTTTTTATTCTTGTCGATGGATTCAAAAATGGCATATTTACGGGCGCAAAACTGGAAGACTATGTGAACAGCCAAACGGTCGACTTCATTAACGCTAGACGGTGCATCAATGGACTCGACCACGCCAGCGAAATATCGACGTCTGCCAAGAATTACTTGAAAAAAATCCAAACAGGTTACTATGATTAAAAATTTTCTAATCATGATATTCAGTCTTACGCCATTAATCACTGACGCAGCCGAATACCGGTGCGGATGGCTGGACAATCCATCTCCTGGAAATTACTGGCTGACTGACCGTGACGGAAAGTGGGTCATTGCGGAACAAGGAGGAAAGCGCGCGAAAAACTCGGAGCTACTGCTTCCTTCAGACGAATCAGAATACGTAAACATGAATTACGGGTATGGGTATTCGTGCTCTTGTATATCAGCAGAAACGAACAAAGAAAACCACACCGTCAATATCATTCATTCCTACAAGCAACTTCCATTGAATCGGTGCAATACTGACAAATCTCTGGAGTCGAGAGATCTTGATTTCAATCAGGACAATCAGGGTTGAGGACTTAAACTGAATTTATGAGCATCGCCTGAAAATGATTGCTATCGATTGAATACGCATGAATCGATTAAAATTTTTATCAACATGGTTCACAGCTCTACTCATAATCTTTGGCCCTTCTAGCAGTAGAGCGGCAGAAGAACAAAAGGACAAACCAATCTGCAAAACCCCAAAACCTGATGAGCTATTTTCAAGCTATGTCACCTTCGATGCCATGCAATATGGCGGCGGACTTACATCAGATGAATTAGCGAAGAATTACGTGGGGAAAGCAGTTCGAGTTGAACGTAATCTACTCCAAATCAGAGACATCACCATTCACGATCCGAATTATGAAATTTCTTGCTATTCGTTACCAGAAGAAGGTGAAGTCGGCACCAATCACTGGAGTAATTTTTACGGATTTGGCTTGAACAGAAAGTTAATTAAGGTCCTACACGTATATGATCCAAAAAAGTAAGCAAATGAACCATATATCAACCTTGAGGTAGTAAATGGCCAACTCTGGGAAATGTATGACGGATGGCTTTACAAGATGAAGGCCCGCTAGATTTCAGGTCGGCGCCACTCCTTTTCGAGTTCAGGAGTGGCCACCTTTTTAGAAATTTCCTGGTCGATCGATCAATCCATCGACCGGTTAAAAGCAGCTAATCATTCACCCCTCAGGACAAACCGCCCCCGTATCAATCCAGGCCTGAGTCAGCTCCCCAAAGATCTCCTGCGTCCCAGGCACCGGTATCCGGCCTTCGCCCGGATGCCATCCCCAACCAACCAGGCCGTCGGTGGCGTTGTGCTTTTGCAGTTCTTCCAGGGTCATGTGGCTGCGGTCCTGGTCTTTCAGCTGTCGACATATTTCGCCCAGGCTCTTGCCTTCCCAGGCCATGGATTTAGGCGCCAGCCGCCAGCCGGGATGGCCGGGGATGGAGCCTTCTTCGGTGCTGAAGGCGACGTTGTCGTCGCCATGGCAGGTGGAGCAGCGCATACCCGGAGCGCCCATACCGCCGGCGCCGCGAACGATGGGCGGCTCGTGCTTGTGCAGATCCATGCCCTGCAGCGGGCTGTCACCGCGGGGGTGACAGGACACGCAACGGGGGTGGGTGAGCACTTTGCCCATTTCGTTGAACATCGCGACGGAGCGCTTGGACTCGTCGCGGATGTTGGCGAAGTCTTCCGGGGATTGGAGGGTCTGGGCCTTGGCGGCCTCGCTGCCCGCGGCGATGGCGGTGCCGATCTTCAGGCAGAGACCCAGCGACACCAGCGCGGCGCAGCCAATGGCAATCACGATACGTTTCACGATGTGTCTCCTTACGCGGTGACCGGAACCAGCGGCAGCCGGTGGACGGATTTGCCGGTCAGGCGGCGCCAGGCATTGGCGATGGCCGGACCGGATGGCGGCGTCCCCGGTTCACCCACGCCGGTAGGCGGTTCGGTGGACCGGATCACCTCGACTTCGATGTCGGGCATTTCGTTGATGCGTATCGAGCGGTAGCGGTCGAAGTTGGACTGCTCCACATAGCCGCCGTCGCTCAGGGAAATGGCATCATAGAGCACGGCGCCGATGCCGTACCCCATGCCACCTTCCATCTGGGCCCGGATCACGTCCGGATTGACGGGCACGCCGCAGTCCACAGCACACCACATCCTGTGAACCCGGGGCTCGCCGGCTGCGTTTTTGGACACCTCGGCGATCTGCGCCACATAGCTGCCGAAGCTCTTGTGCACCGCTACGCCCCGCTGGCGCCCTTCGGGCACGTCGCCGGCCTTCTTCACCATCTCGGCGACTTTTTCCAGGACGCCGCTGTGCCGGGGATGTTTGTCGCCCAGCAGGGCCAGTCGACCTTCCACTGGATCCGTACCGGCCCGCTCGAACAGCTCGTCCAGGAAGGTTTCGTTGGCGTAGGCGTTGTGGGTGTGTTCAACCGAGCGCCACCACAGGGTGGGCACGCCGTTGTCCATCAGATGCTGGCCGACACGCAGGTTGGGGATGGCGTAGGGCAGCTCCTTGGAGCCTTCCACCGCGCTGGCGTCGATGCCGTCCTTGATCATGAAATCCTCAAAGGGCGTTCCCTTCATGAAGGACTGCACAGCGATCTGCTGGTCCCAGGCAACGATGTTGCCATCCTTGTCCAGGCCTCCGCGCAGGCGATGTATCGCCAGCGGCCGATAGCGACCGCCCTGGATATCGTTTTCCCGGGTCCACATCAGTTTGACCGGCCGGTCCGTATTCAGCGCTTTGGTGACCTGTGCGGCTTCGACGGCAAAGTCCGCGCCCGGTTGAGCCCGGCGACCGAAGCTGCCGCCGGCATACTGGGTGTACAGCATGACCTTTTCTTTATCGACACCAAACACCTGGGCCAGGCCGCCCCGGTCGAGCGTCTGGATCTGGGTGCCCATCCAGGCGGTGACCTGTCCCTCCTTGAACTGGATGACCGCATCGAGGGTTTCCATCGGGGCATGGGCCAGGAAGGGGAAGAAGTATTCGGCTTCAATGACCGTATCCGCAGAGCCCAGCGCCTTTTCGACGTCGCCGTCGCTGCGGGCATCCAAGCCCGGTTTCTTGGCGGCCGTGCTGTACTCCCGTTCCATCTGCAGGGTGGAACGGGTCTCGGCGCCGCTGCTGTCCCACTGGACTTTCAGCGCCTTGCGCCCCTTGAGGGCGGCGTGGGTGTTTTCCGCGTAGACCGCCACGCCGGCCGGCACGGTTTTCACATCGATCACGCCTTTTACGGCACGGGCCGCACTGTCGTCGACGGAGGCCACCTTGGCACCAAACTGAGGCGGATGAAGGATGGTCGCCGTGATCAGGTCATCCGGGTACAGATCCAGGGTAAAGATCTGCTTGCCGTTACTTTTTTCCGGCGTATCCAGCTTGCCAACCTGGGTGCCGATCAGGCGGAACTGGTCCGGGGATTTCAGCTTAGGATCGCCGGGCACTTCCAACTTGGCGGCGTCGGCCACCAGATCGCCGAATGAGGCCTTGTGACTCCCGGAACCATCGCTCAGCGTGCCGCGCTCAATCGTGATCTCGCCGGGATCGACACCCCACCGGTTGGCTGCCGCCTGCACCAGCACGGCTCGGGCCGCCGCACCGGCCTTGCGCATGGGCTCGAAGGAGCTGGCCATGGCGGTGGAGCCGCCGGTGCCCTGCAAGCCAAACAGTTTGTTGGTGTACTTGGCGGTGTCGGCGGGCGCCAGCTCGGCGCGCATCTGCAGCCAGTCGGCATCCAGTTCTTCCGCGACCAGGGTCGACAGCCCCGTCACCGGGCCCTGGCCGAATTCGATGTGTTTGACGATGACGGTAACTGTGCTGTCCGGATCGATGCGCACAAAAGCGTTGGGGGAAAACGCCCCGGCTGCGGGTTCCACGCCGTCCTCGGCCCATGCCCGGTTGGGCAGGTGAACGCCGATGACCAGGCTTGCCGCCGAAGCCGCGGCACCCTTGAGGAAGCCACGACGGGTCAGGCCGCCGGTTGCTGTTGTTTCAGGTTGACGCGTCATGGATCAGCCCTCCAGTGAATCCGATGCCCGGTGAATGGCCTTGCGGATCCGCACGTACGTGGCGCAGCGGCAGATGTTGCCGGCCATGGCTTGATCGATGTTCTCGTCCGTCGGTTTGGGAATCTCCCGCAGCAAGGCGGTGGCCGACATCACCTGGCCGGACTGGCAAAAGCCGCACTGGGGCACATCCAGAGCGACCCAGGCGTCCTGGATCGCGCGGGCTTCCTCACCGGACACCCCTTCAATGGTGGTGACCGTGCCGCCGTCGACCTGGGAAATGGGGGTGATGCAGGAACGGCGGGTCAGGCCATTCAGGTGCACCGTGCAGGCGCCGCATTGGGCGATGCCGCAGCCAAACTTGGTGCCCGTCAGCTTGAAATGGTCCCGTAGGACCCAGAGCAATGGGGTGTCCGGCTCCACGTCGGCCGACACTTCCTTGCCATTCAGCTCGAAACTGATCGCCATGGTCTCTCTCCTCAATCCCGGTCGATCCAGACGTTACGATCCGTCGCACAGATCAGTTTGCCGTCGCCAGGGGAATCGTTATTGTCGTGCTACCGATGATCGGCGGGTTCTCGGAAATTGCTGCCGATCAGAACGCAGGGGTGGCTATAAAGCTAGCTTGCGTACCAGCGGGGTACAACTCCAATCCTTGGCAATTCCTGCTGCAGAAACGGGCAAGCTCCGGGGTTGCAGGCGTCCCCGGCGCACGCCATTATGCAGGCGTTTATTCACCGTCTCCGTCCGAGCCATGTCCATCGCACCTGAAACCGCTCATCGCGTTGCCCTCCTGATGGGTGCCGCCACCGAAGCCATTCTCTGGGGTCCGGCCCGTGGGTGGGTGCAGACTCGCCATGCCGGTAGCGAGCTGAAGTGCCGTGCGGGTAGCGGTCAGGCGACCTACCACAAGTTCGATCCGCACAGCCGTCGGCACACCATCACCTACGGCCGCCAGATGGTGGCCGCGAAGTTCGAGGGGATCACCAGCCAGGGCTGGCTGTCGACGCGGGAAATCCAGGGCCGGGGCTACTTTGAAGGTGAGGTGTCTACCTGCAACCTGCTGGCGCACACCTGTTGTCACGAGTTCGCTCACCTGCTGCAGAACGTCAGTGGCGAACGTCATCATGGGTCGGTGCACAACGCGGCCTTTTACCGGATTCTCGATGAAATGCACACCAGCGGAGGCGCCGTGGCTGTGCGAGCGTTCCTGGTGGAGAAGAGTCGACAGCAGGGCATCGAGTTGCCCCGGTCGCTCATGACGCTGGATGATGTGCGGGACCAGCTGTCGCGATTTGCCGTCGGCGATACCGTCCAGTTTGGCCAGGCGCCCCGCCAGCGGGAAGGTCGGATTATTCGGGTGAACCGGCGAACCTGTACGGTGCAGGGTACCGGGCGCTGGCGCGGGGCGCGCTACCGGGTTCCGGTTTCCATGATGCGCCACAGCCGGTAACGACCGGTTACTCCGCTTCCATCGCGATCTGCGTGGTTTCAATCAGCTTGCGCAGCTCCGGCATGCAGGACCCGCAGTTGGTACCGCACTTTAACTGTCGCCCCAGGGCCTCTGGGGAATCCGAGCCATCCCCAATGGCCGCTTCGATCTGCTTCTGGCCAATCTGGAAGCAACTGCAGATCACCGGCCCGATGTCTGGCAGATCCGCATCGCGCCCGGCCAGGATCGCCCGGCGATCGGCAGCTGCCAGGTCATCCCGTTCAAAGCAGGTCGCCAGCCAGCCCAGATCCGGGAACGGGCTTTCCGCCGGTTCGGCCATCAACACAGCCAGCAGTTGTCCTTGGTGGAAACGTGCAGCCCGGTAGCGGCCGGCACCGGCGTCGTGCATTTCCACCTGCGGCTGACCGCCCAGCCAGCGCGATGCCCAGTCGGGCCAGTCGGCCTTGTCCTCGCCGGCCAGCCACCAGCTCTCACAGCCATCCAGCGGTACCCGCGACCAGTGCTCCGCCCGCCACACACCGGTGTGTCCGGGCCGGCACAACAAACGGGCCCGCCAGCGCACCGGCGCCGCGCTCAGTCGCGCCACGCCATGCTTGGACTCCGGCTGGCCGGACACCGGATCCACCACCGCCGCCATCAGGTCCGAGGCCAGGGCGTGACCGGCGTACTGCCGGTTCCAGTGGATGGGAATGAACACCTCGCCAGGGCGCTGCTCCGGCACCGCCTGCAGGCGACCGACAAACGTACCGCGGGCCCCGTCCAAACGGCCCAGTTGACCCGCCTTGAGGCCGAGTCGCTCCAGATCCTGCGGGTGTACATCGATGAACGGCTCCGCCCGATGCTGCCAGAGCCGTGCCGCGCGTCCGGTCCGGGTCATGGTGTGCCACTGGTCGCGGATCCGACCGCTGTTAACCACCATCGGGTAGTCGCGGTCCGGCTGTTGCACAGGCTGATCCGGGGTGATGGCAATGAATTGAGCACGACCGTTGGGGGTGGCAAAACGGCCATCGTCGAAGATCCGGGACCGGCCCTGCGGATACCGTTGATTGACGGGCCACTGGATCGGTGCCAGCCCATCGTAGTTCTCGGAATTCATGTCCTTGAAGCCGGTCAGATCGAACGGCCGGTGCCCCTGGTTTTCAAATGCCGACAGCGCGGCATGCTCGCGAAACACATCGACCGGCGCGGTGTAGCTGAAGGCATCGCCGTAGCCCAGCTCGCGGGCCACTTCACTGATGATCCACCAGTCCGGTCGGGCCTCGCCTGTGGGCGGCAGAAAGGCCCGTTGGCGGGAAATACGCCGTTCGGAATTGGTCACCGTGCCGTCCTTTTCGCCCCAGCCCATCGCCGGCAGCAGGATGTCGGCGTAGGCCGTAGTGTCCGTCTCGGCGACGCAGTCGGAGACGATGACGGTGGGGCAACTTGCCAGCGCTTCCCGCACCCGCGCGTTGTCCGGCAGGCTCACCGCCGGGTTGGTGGCCATGATCCACAGGACCTTGATCTCACCGCGATGCACCGCGTCGAACAGGTCCACGGCCTTGTATCCGGGACCATCGGCCAGGCCGGGCGAGCGCCAGAAGCGCTGCACCCGATCGCGATCCGCGTCGTTCTGGTAGTCCATGTGGGCCGCCAGCGTGTTGGCCAGGCCGCCCACTTCGCGCCCGCCCATGGCGTTGGGCTGGCCGGTAATGGAGAAGGGCGAAGCGCCGGGCTTGCCGACCCGGCCGGTGGCCAGATGGCAGTTGATGATGGCGTTGCCCTTGTCGGTGCCGGAACTGGATTGATTCACACCCTGGGAAAACACGGTGACGGTGCGGGGTGTGTCCGCAAACCAGTTAAAGAAACGGACCACATCGTCCACCGGCAAGTCGCAGGCATCGGCAACCGCCTCGACATCCGGCGCCGAGTGACGGGCGGCGGCAAGGGCATCATCGAATCCGTCACAGTGGGCGGTGATGTAGTCCTGATCAAGCGCATCCCTGTCGGCCAGCCAGGTGAGCAGGCCATTGAACAGGGCGGCATCGCTGCCCGGACGCAGGCTCAGGTGCAGATCGGCCAGGTCGCTGGTGGCTGTCTGTCGCGGATCGACGACCACCACCCGGCGACCGTCGCGGGCCGCGGCCTGCATCCGCTGGAACAGGATCGGATGGTTCCAGGCGGCGTTGCTGCCCACCAGCACCAGCAGATCGGCGATTTCCAAGTCTTCATAACAGCCGGGCACCACATCGGCCCCGAACGCCCGCTTGTGGGCGGCCACGGCGGAGGACATGCACAGACGGGAGTTGGTGTCGACGTGGGGCGTGCCGATAAACCCTTTTGCCAGCTTGTTGGCGGCGTAGTAGTCCTCGGTCAGCAGCTGCCCGGACAGGTAGAACCCCACCGAACCGGGACCGTGCTGAGCCACCGCCTCGCGAATGGCCCCCGCCACCGACTGCACGGCCTGCGACCAATCCGTACGCCGGCCTCGAACCCGGGGATGTAACAGGCGCCCGCTGTCACCCAGGGTTTCGTGGAGACTCGATCCCTTCACGCACAGCCGCCCATAGTTGGCCGGGTGGGTCGTGTCGCCCTGTACCGGGTCACCGGCCGTCACCGCGACACCGCAGCCCACGCCACAATAGGGACAGGTCGTGCAGGTTGCTTGCGCCTTGTCAT
Organism: Marinobacter sp. NFXS9; assembly: GCF_040148665.1. Lineage (NCBI taxonomy): Bacteria > Pseudomonadati > Pseudomonadota > Gammaproteobacteria > Pseudomonadales > Marinobacteraceae > Marinobacter > Marinobacter sp. NFXS9. The sequence continues at coordinate 225,229 of NZ_JAGDDW010000004.1, forward strand.
TCACGGGCGTTTCTCACTCCCGGTCAAAAATCCAAAAAAAAGCCCGGGAGACCACACCACAGCGTTTCCGCTGTCGCATCGTCTCCCGGGCGTCATTGCCAGGCTTAATCGTCGCCAGACGTCAATATAGAGAGGAAGTGGCGGACCCCAGAGGATCGTTTGCACTTCACCCGAGGGTAAGAAGCAATATAAGGGCCAGCCCTAATAGCTGAAGAATGCGGCTTTCAGGCCCCCGGCCACACCCAAAACAGTGCAAAACGCCCGATTTTGAACCACCGCTGGGCGACTGACACGCCCTCCCGAACCACCGAATGACTTTCTCAACTATTAATTTATCCCGACAATTCAGCCTTTTAAAAAATACAGTCGAGCAGTGGTCAGCTTTTTGCTTCGGTGATGATCAGATTAACGAGGACCGTGTCATGACTGCATTTGAACCACTCCGCATCCTGCTGATCGACAACGACGCTGACCGATCTATGGTCGTCCGCAAAGCCCTTGAAGCCGAAGGGCATGAGGTGATCAGCCATCGCCCCAACGCGGTTGGCCTAACCGCGGCGGTGGCCCGGGATGAGCCCGACATGGTCATCATCGACATGGACCTGCCGGACCGGGATACGCTGGAGAACATGAGCACGCTCAATGCTCACGCGCCCCGCCCGATTGTGTTCTTTGCCCAGGAGCAGAGCGACCGCAACACCATCCAGGCGGCGGTTCGCGCCGGTGTCAGCGCTTATGTGGTCGACGGCATCCAGCCGCAGCACGTGCGCGGCATCATCGACACCGCCGTCGCCCGTTTCGAAGCGTTTCAATCCCTTCGCGACGAACTGGAGCAAACGCGCACCCAGCTGGAGGAGCGCAAACTGATCGACCGGGCGAAAGGCCTGATCATGAAACGCGAGAACTGCGACGAAGCGGAAGCCTACCGGGTCCTGCAGAAGGCGGCGATGGACCACAGTCAGCGCATCGGGCAGATCGCCCAGCGTGTGATCGAGATGTTCGGCAAGGATTCCGACAAGTTCCAGCGCGCGTCCTGATCGCGGGAGGATCCCATGGCATCCGATCCCATCCCGTTGCACCGGCGAAAGGGTTTCACGTTGAGACTGGGCTTCGTACCGCTGCTCGATAGCGCCCCGCTGATTATCGCCCATGAGCTGGGCCTGTTCTTCCGCGAGGGGCTCGACGTCGAATTGGTGCGGGAAGGCTCCTGGGCCTCCCTGCGGGATAAGGTGTCGTTCGGGCTGCTCGATGGCGCCCACATGCTCGCCCCCATGCCGCTGGCCATGTCCCTGGCTACCGACCGACCGCGCACACCGATCACCACCGGTATGGTGCTGAGTCGGAACGGCAATGGCATTACCGTATCCACGTCACTCTATCCGAAACTGATGGCCGCCGGCGCCGATCCCAATGATCCGCTGGCGTCGGCCCGGGCCCTGGTGGACGTCGCCCGCCGTCGGGGTTCGCCGATCCAGTTGGCGTCGGTAGCGCCCTGGTCCAGCCATGACCTGCAGTTGCGCGACTGGGTCGCCACTGCCGGTCCCGATGCCCGTCACCATATCCAGATTGTGCCGGTGTCCCCGATCCAGATGCTGGACGCTTTCCGCGCCGGCCATATCGAAGGCTGTTGTGTGGGCGAACCCTGGAACAGCCTGCTGGAATGGCAGGATCTGGGTGTCATCCTCCACGCTGGTCACCAGATCTGGCAGAACTCCCCCGAAAAAGTCCTGGGCATGCGCCAGGACTGGGCCGAACAGCATCCGGAGATTCACCGCAGGCTGATTCGCGTGCTGCTGAGCGCCTGCCAGTGGCTGGACGATCCCGATCATCACGCGGCCCTGCGGGACATCCTGTCCGACGAGCGCTATCTGGGGAACCAGGTTCAGGCATTGGACGGCCATCCGTTTTCACTGTTCCATCCGCGTCTGCACCAGCACTTCTTCCGGGACAGCGCCAATTTCCCTTGGCTGTCCCAGGCCCACTGGCTGGCCACGCGCCTGGCCCGTTGGGGACAGCTGGGCGAAGCTTCGGCGGCTGACATCCGCGGCATCGTTAAACCCGCCATTTTCCGGGAAGCCGCCAGCTCCGCCGGCATCGACGCCCCCACCATGGACGCCAAGACCGAGGGCCACCACCGCCTGAGTCATATGGTGGAAGGGCGTGAAGGACCGGTGAACATCGCCGGCGACGGCCTGATCGGCGAGCAGGTACATCACTGGCCGGGCTGACAACCCGAAATCGATGGCACCGTCTCAGTATCTACGCTCATACACAAGTCTCTTCTCAGGGCTTAGATGCCTGGGTGCCACCCATGTTGCCGGTTTGCACAAGCCGACTCCCTCTCCCGTCGCGGGAGAGGGCCGGGGATAGGGAGAGGCGCCCTGGGCGCCCATTTGTTTCATCGGAAGCCCAGCGAGGCTGTCGCCTCGTCCCCCTCTCTCCAAGCCTCTCTCTCTCGAGGGGAGAGAGGCTTCTTGGGCCTCTAACTCAGGGATCTATCTCCAGGGCGGCGGAAGCGATGGCCTCTATGGGTTCCAGACGCTCAGAGCCTAGTCCGCAATTCCCGGCCGCCCCAAACCGCCCGCACATGGTGCACTATCTAAACAACTGACCCGAAACGGCTCCACCACCTCGCATGCCGTTAACCCGAAAATCATTCAGGTCACTGATATAAAAGAATATTTAAAACTGGCACGCCCCGTGCTTTCGATTAAGTGACGATTACGCGTACTGAATCGGCTCAGTACCTCACAGTTTGACTACAGACGATGACGATCTGCAGGCATTGGCGCCTGCCCCCGGCGACGGGGGTGGGCGTTTTTTTATGCCCAAAGGAAAAGATGACATAGGAGAGACGCATGGCGAGCCGTATCCTAACAGCAACCTTTGCTGCCGTATTGGGGCTGACACAATCCGTGACCGCATTCGGTGACGAGATCGGTCCCCCGGAAAAACCCGACCTCAAGCTGGGCTTTATCAAACTCACCGACATGGCCCCGCTGGCCGTCGCCTGGGAAAACGGCTACTTCATGGACGAAGGCCTGTTCGTGGAACTGGAAGCCCAGGCCAACTGGAAAGTCCTGCTCGACCGGGTGATTACCGGCGAACTGGACGGCGCCCATATGCTGGCGGGCCAACCGCTGGGGGCCACCATTGGCTATGGCACCCAGGCCAACATCATCACCGCCTTCAGCATGGACTTGAACGGCAACGGCATCACCGTGTCCGACGGCGTCTGGGACCAGATGAAGCCGAACATCCCGACCAACGCCGACGGCAAACCCCGGCACCCGATCAGCGCCGCCGCGCTCAAGCCGGTCGTCGAGAAACATCGCAACGCCGGCGAGCCCTTCAAGATGGGCATGGTGTTCCCGGTATCGACCCACAACTACGAGCTGCGCTACTGGCTCGCAGCCGGTGGCCTGAACCCCGGCTACTACGCACCACAGAACGGCGACACCAGCGGCACCCTGCAGGCAGACGTACAGCTGTCCGTCACCCCGCCGCCGCAGATGCCTTCCACGCTGGAAGCCGGCACGATCCAGGGCTACTGCGTGGGTGAACCGTGGAACCAGCAGGCCGTGTTCAAGGGCATTGGCGTGCCGGTGATCACCGACTATGAAATCTGGCCCAACAACCCGGAGAAAGTCTTCGGCGTGACCGAACAGTGGGCCGAGAAATACCCCAATACCCATCTGCACCTGCTGCGCGCGCTGATCCGCGCCGCCTACTGGCTGGACGAGAACAACAACGCCAACCGCGAAGCGGCGGTAAAAATGCTGGCGCGACCGAACTACGTGGGCGCCGATGAGGAAGTCATCGCCAATTCCATGACCGGCACCTTCGAATACGAAAAGGGCGACGTGCGTGAAGTGCCCGACTTCAACGTCTTCTTCCGCTACTTCGCCACCTACCCGTACCCGTCCGACGCCATCTGGTACCTGACCCAGATGCGCCGCTGGGGCCAGATTCCGGAGCAGAAGTCGGACGGCTGGTACATGGACATCGCCAAAAAAGTCTATCGCGCGGATATCTATGAGGAAGCCGCCAAGTCCCTGATCGCCGACGGCACGCTGCCGGCCAGCGCGTTCCCGGATTTCGACAAGGAAAACTTCACCCGCCCGCACGAGGGTGAATTCATCGACGGTGTGGCGTTCGATCCGAAACAGCCCAACGCCTATATCGACAGCTTCCCCATCGGACTCAAAGGCAAGGAGACCCCGTAACCGGGGTCCCGGGAGATAACCCATGAGCACGCTCACCTCCACCAATCCACTGCTGCAGCTGATCCGGCGCCGGTATCCGGACGTCACCGGCAAGGCCCTGCTGCAGTCAGTGACCCTGCCGGTGCTGGGCATCGCCCTGTTCCTGATCGCCTGGCAACTGGTTGCGCCGCAGATCAATACCTCGCTGGGCAATTTCCCGACCCCGGCCAACGTCTGGGAGCAGGCCGGCCAGCTGTGGCAGGAACACCAGAACGAACAGGATCGGGCGGACCGGTACGTGGAAATGCAGGAGAAGCGTAATGCGCGCATCCTTGCCGAGAACCCCGAGGCGGAAACCCTCATCCGGCCCTATCCCGGGGCACCGACGTTCATCGACCAGATCTTCACCAGCCTGAAGACGGTCCTGGCCGGGTTCTTCCTGGCCACGATCATCGCGGTGCCGCTGGGGATCATGATCGGCCTCAACCGCTACTTTGCAGCGGCGGTCAATCCGCTCATCCAGATCTTCAAGCCCGTCTCGCCCCTGGCCTGGCTGCCGCTGGTGACGATGGTGGTGTCGGCCACCTACGTCAGTGACGACCCGATGTTCGAGAAGTCGTTCATCACCTCGATGGTCACCGTCACCCTGTGCAGCCTCTGGCCGACATTGATCAACACCGCCACGGGCGTGGCCCAGGTCAATCCGGATCTCGTGAACGTCTCCAAGGTGTTGCGCCTGCCGTTCTGGACCCACGCCCGCAAGGTGGTCCTGCCGGCGGCCGTGCCGATGATCTTCACCGGCCTGCGGGTCTCCCTCGGCATTGCCTGGATGGTGCTGATCGCCGCCGAGATGCTGGCCCAGAACCCCGGTCTGGGGAAATTCGTCTGGGACGAGTTCCAGAACGGCAGCAGCGACTCCCTGAGCCGCATCATGGTGGCGGTGCTGGCCATCGGCTTCATCGGCTATGTGCTGGACCGGATCATGCTGATGATCCAGCGCAAGGTCGCCTGGGACGAATAAACACGGACTCTAAAGGAGACCGATCATGAGTAAATCACACCTTGAACTCACCGGCGTCAGCATGAGCTTCGACACCCCGCAGGGTCCGTTCCAGGCGCTGGATACGATCAACCTGAAAATCCGCAAGGGCGAGTTCGTCTCGCTGATTGGCCATTCCGGCTGCGGCAAGTCCACGGTCCTGAACATCGTCGCCGGCCTGCTGCAGGCCAGCCAGGGCGGCTGCGTGCTGGACGGCCACGAGGTCAACACCCCCGGCCCGGAGCGCGCCGTGGTGTTCCAGAACCACGCCTTGATGCCTTGGCTGACGGTGTACGAGAACGTCGAACTGGCGGTGCGTCAGGTCTTTCGCAAGACCATGACCAAACGCGAGCGCGCGGACTGGATTATCCACAACCTGGAACTGGTCAATATGGCCCACGCCAGGGACAAGCGCCCCGGCGAGATCTCCGGCGGCATGGCCCAGCGCGTGGGCATTGCCCGGGCCCTGTCCATGCGCCCCAGCGTGCTGCTGATGGATGAGCCTTTCGGCGCACTCGATGCCCTGACGCGTGCCCACCTGCAGGATGCCCTGATGGAGATCCAGCAGGACCTGAACAGCACCGTGATCATGATCACCCACGACGTGGACGAGGCCGTGCTGCTGTCGGACCGCATCGTGATGATGACCAACGGCCCGGCGGCGACGGTGGGCGAAGAGCTGACCATCGACCTGCCACGCCCGCGTAACCGGGTGACCCTGGCGGATGACGACCAGTACGTCCACTACCGCCAGGCCGTGCTGCGGTTCCTCTACGAGAAGCAGCGCTTCCCGGGCAAGGGCGCACCCACAAAGCCTGCGGCGGATAGCGAAGACGACACGCGGGAGGTGATCGCGCCAGCCGCGCCCGAACAGACGCCCCGGGTCGCCGAGAAAAAACCCGTGGCCGTGGCGGAACAAAGCTGATCGTTTTTAGTGCGTTTTCAACACTTGGCGAACCAGTGCTGGGCAGACATTTGAGCGACGCATCGCCCACTAAGCCGGTAAACCGCTGTTTTTAAAGCACTCAAAAGACTGGCACGGTAATCGCTTTATAGAAATCAGGACGACTTGCCCGATCAGGGATTGATCGGACCATCAAACATCGTTGTTGGCACTGACGCCGGACCATCGCTCTCCGCAAGGGGAAGATGCTCCGGCTTTTTTTGTTGGCGGGAAAAGGTCGAGCACCCCATGGCAGAACGCATATTACTGGTGGTTGGACACGGCATGGTTGCCCAGCGTTTGCTGGAGCGACTGGTGGCCCGTGCCGATCATCCGTACACCCGCATCGACGTGCTGAGCGCCGAAGCCGTGCCCGCCTATAACCGGGTGCTGCTGTCCTCGGTACTGGCTGGCGACGCGAGTCTGGACGCCATCACCCTGCAGCCACTGGACTGGTTCGGTGCCCACCGTATCCGCCTGCACCCGGACACCCGGGTGACCCGGCTGGATACCGCCGCAAAGCAGGTGACCGCCGAGGATGGCCGCACCTTCGGGTACGACGACCTGGTCATCGCCACCGGCGCACGGCCCTCGTCGCTGTCGCTCCCGGGGGAATCCCTGAAAGGCGTGGTGACCTTCCGGGACATTCGCGACACCGAGCAGCTGTTGGCCATGAGCGCCCATTACCGTCGCGCCGTTGTCATCGGTGGCGGCTTTCTGGGGCTGGAAGCCGCGGAAGGGCTGAGCCAGCAAGGCATGGCGGTCACCGTGATTCATCGCAGCCCCTACCTACTCAACCGCCAGCTCGACGCCACTGCCGGGGAACTGCTCGGCAAGGCCTTGGAAGCCCGGGGCATTCACAGCATCACCGGCGAATCCCCACGCAGCCTGGTGGGCCAGCGTCGGGTGCGCGCGGTGGAGCTGGCCGACGAGACCCTGGTCAGCACCGACCTGGTGGTTCTGGCTGCCGGCATTACCCCCAATGCCGAACTGGCCCGCGAGGCTGGCCTCGTCTGTGACCGGGGCATCCATGTGGACCACCAGTTGCGCACCAGCCGGGACAACATCTACGCCCTCGGCGAATGCTGCCAGCTGGGTGAGCACACCTTCGGACTGGTGGAGCCAGGCTATCAGCAGGCCAAGATCCTGGCTGGCGTGCTGTGCGGCGACACCGAGCGGTTCGAGCCAAGCGACGTCGCCACCCGGCTCAAGATCAGCGGCATCCCCATTTTCTCCTGCGGCCAGGCCCAGCCCGGCCCGGACACCGAATCCGTGATCTGGCAGGACCACGAATCCGCCCGTTACTGCCACCTCCTGCTGCGAGATAACCGCCTGGCCGGCGCCGTCCTGTTCGGCGAGACCCAGGACGGCCCGTGGTATTTCGACCAACTTCAACAACAGCGGGACCTGTCGGCCTACCGGCAGCAACTCGCTTTCGGCGCCGCTTACTGCGACGCCTGACGGACAGACACAGAGAGAGACAGACCATGGCAAACAAAACATTGATCGTGATCGGGAATGGCATGGTTGGCCATCACTTTCTCGAACAGTTTGCAGAGACGCCCGCCGCCGCGGACTACGACATCCACGTGTTCGGCGAGGAACCGCTGATCGCCTACGACCGGGTTCATCTGTCCGAGTATTTCGGCGGCTCCACCCACACCGATCTGGCGCTGGGGACCGTCGAGGACTACGCCGCCAAGGGCCTGATCCTGCACCTGGACGAACCCGTCACCGAGCTGGACCGGGACAATCGCAAGGTGGTCACGCCCAAGGGCGAATACGCCTACGATGCTGTGGTCCTGGCCACCGGTTCCTACCCGTTCGTGCCGCCGATCGATGGCCACGACCGGGACCACTGCCTGGTCTACCGCACCCTGGCGGACCTGGATGCCATTCGCGCCAGCGCCGAAGGCAGGAAAACCGGCGTCGTCGTTGGCGGCGGCCTGCTGGGACTCGAAGCGGCCAACGCCCTCAAGAGCTTGGGACTGGAAGCCCACGTGGTGGAATTCGCCCCGCGCCTGATGCCGGTGCAGCTGGACGCCGACGGCGGTGCGCTGCTCAAGCGCAAGATCGAGGAACTGGGCGTTCAGGTGCATACCGAGAAGGCCACCACGGCCATCGTGCCGGGGGAGGAAGCCCGTCTGCGCATGAACTTCTCCGACGACACGCACCTGGAGACCGACCTGATCGTGTTCTCCGCCGGCATCCGCCCGCAGGACACCCTGGCCCGGTCCAGCGGCCTGGAGATCGGCGAGCGCGGCGGCATCGTCATCGACGACCAGTGCACCACCTCCGACCCGCAGGTCTTCGCCATTGGCGAGTGCGCCCTGTGGGACAATCGCATCTTCGGCCTGGTGGCCCCGGGCTACACCATGGCCCGCACCCTGGCCGCGCGCCTGAACCAGGACGCGGAAGCCGGCTTCCGTGGCGCCGACATGAGCACCAAGCTCAAGCTGCTGGGCGTGGATGTGGGCTCGATTGGCGACGCCCACGGTGCCACGCCGGGCGCCCGCAACATCCGCTTCAACGACGAGCAGGCCGGCACCTACGGCCGCCTGGTGATCAGCGAAGACGGCAAGAAACTGCTGGGTGCCATCCTGGTGGGCGACAACGGGCCCTACGACACGCTGCTGCAGTATGCGCTGAACGGCATCGACCTGCCCGCGAACCCGGAAAGCCTGATCCTGCCGGTCTCCGAGGGCGGCGCTCCGGCACTGGGCCCGGATGCGCTGCCAGAGACGGCCTCGATCTGCTCGTGCCACAACGTCAGCAAGGGCGACATCTGCGGCGCCATCGACGCCGGCTGCACGGACCTCGGCGCGGTGAAGGGCGAGACCAAGGCCAGCACCGGCTGCGGTGGCTGCGCGGCCCTGCTCAAATCCGTGGTGGACAACGAGCTGGAAAAACGCGGCGTGGAGGTCAGCAAGGACATCTGCGAGCACTTCCCCTACAGCCGCCAGGAGCTGTTCCATCTGGTGAAGGTCAACGGCATCCGAACCTTCCATAGCCTGATCAAACAGCACGGCCAAGGCCACGGCTGCGACATCTGCAAACCGGCGGTCGCCTCGATCCTGGCCACCTGCTGGAACGAGCACATCATGGCCACCGACCACGTGCCCCTGCAGGACACCAACGACACCTTCATGGCCAACATGCAGAAGAACGGCACCTACTCCATCGTGCCGCGCATCCCGGGCGGTGAAATCACCCCGGACAAGCTGATCGTGCTGGGTGAAGTGGCCAAGGAATACAACCTCTACACCAAGATCACCGGCGGCCAGCGGGTGGACCTGTTCGGCGCCACGCTCAGCGAGTTGCCGGAGATCTGGGAAAAACTGATCGCCGCCGGCTTCGAGACCGGCCACGCCTACGGCAAGTCGGTGCGCACCGTGAAATCCTGCGTCGGCAGCACCTGGTGCCGCTACGGCGTGCAGGACAGCGTGGGCATGGCGATCCAGCTGGAAGAGCGCTACAAGGGCCTGCGCTCGCCGCACAAGCTCAAGTTCGCCGTGTCCGGCTGCACTCGGGAATGTGCCGAGGCCCAGAGCAAGGACATCGGCGTGATCGCCACCGAGAACGGCTGGAACCTCTACGTCTGCGGCAACGGCGGCATGCGCCCACGCCACGCCGACCTGTTCGCCACCGACCTGTCCGACGACGAACTGATTCGCACCATCGACCGGGTGCTGATGTTCTATGTGCGCACCGCCGATCGCCTGCAGCGCACCAGCGTCTGGCTGGAGAACCTGGAAGGCGGCCTGGACTACCTGAAAGCGGTGGTGCTGGACGACAGCCTGGGCCTGGGCGAGGAACTGGAAGCCCACATGCAGTCCATCATCGGCACTTACCAGTGCGAGTGGAAGACCACCGTGGAAGATCCGGAGAAGCGCAAGCGGTTCCGCGAGTTCGTCAACGCGCCGGACAAGAAAGACCCGGTACAGCACTGGACCACCGAACGCGACCAGCGCCGCCCGCTGGCCAAAGCCGACATCGCCTGACACCGGGCGTTTGCCAGGAATTTATGGAAGGAGCGAATGCTATGAATGCACGCAGCAACTGGGAAGCGGTCTGCACCGTGGACGATCTGGTGCCGGAATCCGGCATTGCCGTGTGGACCGACGCGGGCCCGGTGGCGGTGTTCTACCTGCCGCACCACCTGCCGGCCCTGTTCGCCATCAGCCACACCGACCCGTTCAGCGGCGCCAACGTCCTGGCCCGGGGCATTACAGGCGACCTGAAAGGGGAACCGGTGGTGGCGTCGCCGCTGTACAAGCAGCATTTCAGCCTGCGCACCGGGATCTGTATGGAAGACGAGTCCGTGCGGGTGAAGGTCTATCCGGTCCTGCTGGACGGCGACCGGGTGCGCCTGAAAGTGCCGGCGTCCCAGCGCCGGACCACCGCCGCCTGATGCCCATGGCCGCCGCTACAGCCAGCGGCGGCGACGAAAATACCAGACCAGGCCGCCGGTGATGACGATCATGGCGCCCCACACCAGGGGGTAGCCGTAGCGAGCGTACAGTTCCGGCATCGCCCAGGGGTTGTCCGGATTGCCGAAGTTCATGCCGTAGACGCCGACAACGAAGGTCAGCGGGATGAAGATGGTGGCGATGATGGTCAGCACCCGCATGGTGTCGTTCGTCCGGTTACTGATCGCCGAAAGGTACAGGTCCAGCATGCTGGTGGCCATGTCCCGGAAGCTTTCCAGCAGCTCGATGATCTGTACGCTGTGATCCATGCAGTCCCGCATATAGACCAGGGTCTCCGGCTTGATTCGATGGTCCTCCGTGCGCATGGCGCTGCTGATCATCTCGCGCTGGGGCCAGAGTATGCGCCGCATGAGCAACAGCTCTCGCTTCAGGCGGTGGATGGCCGCCAGTGTCTGCCGGTCCGGATGTGCCAGCAACTCGCTTTCCAGGTCTTCCAGATCGTCGCCGAACGACTCGAGGACGGGAAAACCGGAATCGACGATGAAGTCGAGCAGCGCGTAGAGCAGGTAGTCGATACCCCGGGAGGTAAACCGTCGGCCGTTCGGCTGGCGTATCCGTTTGCGGATGGGATCGAACGGGTCCTCGGCCAGCGGACAGAAGCAGATCAGGTAGCTCTCGCCCACGAACAGACTGATCTGGACTATTTCCAGACTGCCGTCGTTCAGTCGAGGGAAGGCGGCGGTGACGAAGAGCTGCTGGTCGTACGACTCGATCTTTGGCCGCTGGCCCGCGTTGAGGACATCCTCCAGGGCGAGATCATGCAGATCGAACAGGTCCCCGAACTGGCGCAAGGTGTCCGGGCTGACGGCGCCGTTGATCTGCAACCAGGTCTTGGAGTCGCGTTCCAGGTAGCGGACACAATCCTGCACGGCGTCCAGATCCAGCTCCTCGACGCCATCCTCGGTGTAGTCCGTCAGATGCATCGACAAGGGCGCTGTCGTTGCCGGACTCCGCTGGACCAGCGTGCCCGGCGCCGTGCCCGGTTCGTGGTAATGCTTGCGAAAGTAGCTCATCGCGCTGACCGCTCCCGTTCGGTTACCGGAACATCGACCACGAATCAGTCCATGATGGACGCGTTCTTCACCGAGATCTGGTCGTTCAGCGTCCAGAAGTCATAGAGCACCCCCAGACCGCACAGTCCCAGGGTCAGCAGGTAGATCACGCCGGTGATCCACTTGCCCATGTACATGCGATGAACACCGAACGCTCCCAAGAAGGTGAGCAGCAGCCAGGCGATGTTGTAGCTGGTATCGCCGCCCCGGAAGCGGAAATCGGCTTCCCGGTCCATCGACGGAATCAGGAACAGATCGATGATCCAGCCGATGAAGAACAGGCCCAGGGTGAAAAACCAGATGGTCCCGGTGACCGGCTTGCCGTAATAAAAGCGGTGCGACCCCAGGAACCCGAAAATCCAGAGCAGATAGCCAAACAGCTTGCTGTGCGTGTCCGTCTGCGGCATGCGTGCCTCTCCAGCCAGATGAGGTGTCTCGATCAGTCACGTTTGCAGACCGGGGCTCAGGGCCCGAGTTCCGGCGCCGGGTCCGGCCCATCCTCGCGGAATTCGCTCGCCGACTTGCCGGTCCACTTGCGGAAAGCGCGACTGAAGTTTGAAAGATCAGCATAACCCAGCTCGTAGGCAATTTCGCTAATCGATTGATTCGTGTAGCGCAGCAGCTGGATGGCGCGATCCTTGAGGACCGCTTCGACAATTTCACGGTAGGTGGTCTCCCGATCCGCCAGCCGGCGTTTCAGGGTGCGCGACGAGACGCAGAATCGCTCCGCCATGTCTTCCAGCGACGGCAGCGGGCCGGGCATCACATGCAGCATGTTGCGGATGGCGATGACGATGTCCCCTTGTTCTTTCAGGGCTTTCTGCAATTCAAATTCACACTGGCTGCGTGCCATATCCGACGCATCCGCGTCAGCCAGGCGCATGCGAATATCCAGGAAACGCTTGGGGAAAATCAGCATCTCCGAGTCCGCACTGTAGTCAAAACGGATCGGCAGCTGGTACGCGAACTCCCGGTAATAGGCGGGCTCCGGGCAGGACAGTCGCGCCGAGACGCCGGGCAGCTTGCCATTGCGCAACTCGAACCCCAGCTCCTCGCCGCTGGTGTGGTCCACCAGTTGCTCCGCCAGCAGGACCAGCGTCGCCATCACGGTTTCTGCCAGGAAGTGGTAGAGGGAAGGCACTTCGAATTCTGCTTTCAGCTGGACCAGCACGTGCTCGCCGGTGTCCCGCATGATCATACTCAGGAACGGCGCCCGCAGCTGCAGGTAACGACGCACGGAATCCAGCGCGCCGCCGACGGTTGGGCTGGTCAGTGCCGCAAAGCCCAGGGTGCCGTGGATGGTGACCCGCAGCTCCCGCGCCAGGGCAAAGCTCAGCCCCTTGTGACCGGCCAGCGCCACCGCGCGATCGGCCATGATCACGGCGTCGGTCACGAATACCCGGCTGTCGGCCGCCTGCAGATCGGTCTTTGAAAAGCTGAGCCCTTCGTACAGAGGCCGGTCGTCAAACCCCAGGCGCTTGACGGTATCCCCCAAAACACGCAAATACACGCCGGGCAGCAGGAACAGCCCCAGCATCTGGCGCTCTCGATCCGGACTCACCTTGGCCATCCTGTTTCCTTCTTTCTTTGATTCACTCGGGGGGACGCGGCCCGTGGCGGGCCGACGGCATAGGTCGATGCTACCAGATGCATCCACCCCCCACTATTTGGCGTAGCGCCCGACAACCCTGTCGTTCCGGTCAATCCAGGCCCGCAAAAACGCCCGTGTGTCCCATCATCCACGACGGCCGTCCCCTTTGCGCATGGCCGAAATCGCTTGCGCCCCACAGACTGAACCCATGACATTGCAGCTTGTGTCATTCATCACCTTCACCGACACAGGCTTGAGCCATGAGCGCCCCGACGTTTGGCGCATAGGAGGATCCATGCTGAGAACAGCGATCGCAAACAGAAAGGCAGCCGTCCGTAAACCGGACCATGTGGACATCAAACCCCAACGCATGGGTTTCGAATTCGGTGACCAGGTTCCCCGGTACTGGCTCGACAACAGCCCATTCCTGAGCCACATGATGAACGCGCTGTCGGTCCTGTTCCCTCAGGGCGAACAGTTCTTCGTGGACTCCGTCCGCTACTACCGGGACCAGATCACCGATCCGGCCCTGAAAAAGGAAGTTGCCGGATTTATCGGCCAGGAGGCCATGCACTCGCTGGAACACATCGCCATGAACCAGCACGTGCGCGACCAGGACATGCCGGTGGAAGATATGGAACACCACCTGCGCATACTGCTGGACGGTTTCGGCAAGCGCCTGCCCAAGCGCCACCAGCTGGCCATCACTTGTGCCCTGGAGCATATGACCGCCATGATGGCCGACATGCTGCTGGAGCGTGACGACGTGCGCGAAGACATGCACGAAACCATGCGGCCGCTGTGGGTCTGGCACGCCATTGAGGAAACCGAGCACAAGGCGGTGACCTACGACGTGTTCCAGGAAGTCGGCGGCACCTATCTGGAGCGTTCGTTCTACCAGATCCTGAGTACGGCACTGCTGGGCGTGATGACCACTTATTTCACCGCCCGCATGATGTGGAACGACAAGCGCGGCTTCTCACTGAAAGACGTGGGAAAAGGGATGTGGCGCATGTGGGGTAAGGATGGTGTCTTCTCCAGCCTGATCCCCACCTGGATGGAATACTTCAAGCCCGGTTTCCATCCCTGGGAGCACGACAACAGCGAGCTGATCGCCCGCTTCAAGTCCGAGGTGGCCGAGTACATCGCGCCGCAATACCGCAACGGTAACCGCCGGACCCTGCAGTAATCCGAAGTCCTTGCCTGCCCTTCGAGCCCGCCTTTGAGCGGGCTTTTTTAGGGATGAATGACTGAGATGCTCGCGCTCACTACCGGCTGTCCTGCGGACAGCTCTGAAGCTGGAGAGGGTGTTGCAAACGCGTTGCGAGCGACCGTAGGTTGGGCTGACGCAGGAAGCCCAACAAACCGGGTTTGCGACCAATCCCATCCAATGGTTGCCAGGCCGGTTTTTGAGAATCCATGCTCCAGGCATGCCCAAGATAACGGGAACGTCCGGTGCCCGCTCATTGTTGGGCTTCCTGCGTCAGCCCAACCTACGCCCCTGCGCCCGCTACGTTTTCACACGGTCTCCACCGAGCGGGCTTTTCTATGGGTGCCCTCTCAATCCTTGCCGCCAAAGAACTTGCGTATGCCGACAACCACCGCGGCGCCGCCCAGCAGCACCAGCTTCCAGGCTTTGAGGAAGAAGGCCGCGATCAAGGCCAACAGTCCTGCTTTCTTGGCGGCAACACCGCCAATCAGCGCGGCCAGGCCATACGAGGCCATCTGGTCAGTGTCTTCGTTGAAATCGGCATACCGGCGACCGTCCACGAAATGCACATCGTTGAGGAGTTCCCGGGCGTCCTGTTTGTCCTGATCGATCGAGTTAATCTCGGTCACCAGGTTCATGGCCACATAACCCTCGCGCCCGAGGACATAGGTGTTGTAGTTGACGGTATCCTGTGGCGATGCGGCCGTGCCGACATCCCTGGCCAGGGCCGACCAGGCCAGTCGATGGGTCTGACCGTCGTACTGGGGCTTCTCGACCCACCCCACCACTTCGATGGGCGCAATCCCCCGGTCCCGGCGGTAGTCGTTGGCCTGCTCAGTACCTTCACGCAGGTTGTCCAGCAACTCATCGGCATCCCAGTCACGGGCATCGTCGTCCGCGATGTGGCCACTGTTGACGTAATCGACGGTGACAAACCAGGGCCGATCATCCGCCGGCATCACAACCCCGAGGAAACTGTCGTCCACGGTGTTGCCCATCAGGCCCATCCAGCGTGTGGCGGGACCCACCGGCACATAGGCCATGTCATCCTCGACGTGAAGCGTCAGCTGATCACTGAGCTTGACCTCATCCGGTCCCATCACCGCCTGTTTATTGATATCGTCCCAAACCGCCTGGATATCTTGTTCAGTGGGCGGCGTGGCGCTGGCCCGGCCGGCCAGCAGGAGAAAACTTGCACAACACAGCGTAGCGACTGCTTTTTTCATTTTTTATCCTTCCCTGATTGAATGCTGCCCTTTCACAGCACCGGGTACATCCATCGTCAGATCGACGACCATTTTCCGTGTATTCTCGCGACACACCGGACCAGTCTATCGAATACCATCCAAAACTGCCCGACGGGGCGTTCCGAAGTGGGACCTGACTCCCGTCTCAACGCCGCTCTGCAACAAAGGTTCATTTGACAGCAGGACGCTTTAGGCGAAGCTTAGAAGTCTCATCCGGATTGAATCGGATCATGCCAACAGGAGGGAGTCGAATATGAAACGTCTGCTAATGCTGGTCGGCGATTATGTCGAGGATTATGAAGTGATGGTGCCGTTCCAGGCGCTGATGGCGGTAGGCTACGAAGTCCATGCCGTGTGCCCGGACAAGAAGTCCGGCGAGACCGTCCGTACCGCCATCCATGACTTTGAAGGCGACCAGACCTACTCGGAAAAACCCGGCCACAACTTTGCGCTGAACGCCACCTTTGCGGCCATCAATCCATCGGACTATGACGGACTGGTGGTTCCGGGCGGTCGGGCGCCGGAATACCTGCGCCTGAATGAGGACGTGCTGAAAGTGGTACGGCACTTCTTCGAGACCAACAAACCGGTCGCCGCCATCTGTCACGGCGCCCAGCTGCTGGCAGCCGCGGGCGTACTGGAAGGTCGGGACTGTTCCGCCTATCCCGCCTGCGCGCCGGAAGTCACCGGTGCCGGCGGCCAGTATCAGTCCATCGAGGTGAACGAGGCCCACGTGGACGGCAACCTGGTCACAGCCCCGGCCTGGCCGGCGCATCCGGCGTGGATCGCCAAGTTCCTGGAGGTCATGGGCGCGAAGATTACGTTGTAACGCTCCAGGCCCTGACCAGGCCGGGTGAACGCTCACCCGGCCTGTATTGAGAGCCGATCAGACGTACAGGTTCTTGCGCGAGAAGCGCGCCACCAACGGCTGGTAGGCGGCGCCGAGTGCGCGATTCAACACCTCAATACCCCAGGCGTCCGGCCCCACCAGGATGCGGGACTCGTCCTTTTCAATACCCCGAACAATGATGTTCGCCGCCTTTTCCGGTGTGGTCATTGCCAGCTTGTCAAAGCCGCTGCGCTGGGCTTCGGCGTTCTCGGATTTGCCCATGCGCGCGGCCCGGGCAATGTTGGTCTTGATGCCGCCCGGATGCACGCAGCTGACGGTCACCGGCTGGTTCTCCAGGGCCATCTCCTGGCGCAGGGCTTCGGTGAA
This sequence comes from Marinobacter sp. NFXS9, assembly GCF_040148665.1. Taxonomy (NCBI): domain Bacteria; kingdom Pseudomonadati; phylum Pseudomonadota; class Gammaproteobacteria; order Pseudomonadales; family Marinobacteraceae; genus Marinobacter; species Marinobacter sp. NFXS9. The sequence goes on from NZ_JAGDDW010000004.1 coordinate 242,222, forward strand.
GCCGCGCACCGCAAACTTGGCGGCGTTGTAGGCACTCTGCTTGGGCACCCCAATCAGACCGAAAACACTGGAAATGTTGACCACATGGCCATCGCCGGAGTTGATCAGGTGCGGCAGAAACGCTCGCGTCCCATGGGCCACGCCCCAGAAATCGATGTCCATGATCCACTTGAAGTCCTCGTCGGTCATCTCGCGGACCGACGCCGACAGCGCCACGCCGGCGTTGTTGATCACCAGATTCACCTGGCCGAAATCCCGGGCCACTTCCTCGGCGTGGGCATAGATGGCATCCCGGTCGGAGACGTCCAGCTTGTATGTTTTGACTTCCACTGCGCTGCAGGCGGCTGCGGTTTCCTTCAGGCCCGCCTCGTTCACGTCGGACAGGGCCAGGCGGCAGCCGCGGCTGGCCAGCTTGGCCGCCAGGGCCCGGCCAATGCCGGAGCCGGCGCCAGTCACAACGGCGACTTTATTCTGGAGTTCTTTCATCGGGTCATCCTCAGATTGGAGGGGGTGTCTGTGGCAGGCCGACTTGCTGTGCGCCGACCGAATTAAAGCATTTACTTTAAATAGCACTTTATCAGCCGACGTCCACCTGAGAATGGCAGTAAAGGACGAAAACCCGGGCAATACGGCCACCACCGGGCATCACCCCGGGCCTGATAGAATGAAGCACACCCATCAAGGAGCCGCTCATGCCTCACCCCCGCCCGGCCGTCATCGTCATCCTCGAGCGCGACGGCGCTTTCCTGCTGGTACAACGGAGCAATCCGCCGGACAACGGCCTATGGGGCCATGCCGGCGGCAAGCTGGAATGGGGTGAAAGCCTGGAGCAGGCTGCCCTGCGGGAGTTGAAGGAAGAGACCGGCCTGGGCGCCAGGCCATTGGGCCGCCTACCGCCGCTGGATGTGATGACAGACGGGCATCACTTCGTGCTCTGCCCGGTGCTTTGTGAGGATCGGGGTGGGGAACCAGTGGCCGGCGACGATGCCTGCGCCACCGGCTGGTTTACCCTGGCGGAGATGCGGGCGCACCCGGAACGGTTCAGTCGGGATGTCGCCCGGGTCTGTGAGCAGGCCCGGGCCTGGCAGTCGGGAAACGTCCTGGACTAGTCCGCGTCGCGTTCCTGCTCCAGCTCTTCCAGGGTCTGGTAGCCGCATTCCTTGGGCGCCTGGAAGCTGTCGGACGAATCCACCAGGACGTTGTCGTCTCCGAGGAAACGACGCCCCAGCAGGATCGCGTAGTTGAAACGGCTGCGATCGGTCAGGGAAAACTGGGTTTCGTGCTTCTCGCCGGCGATGCAGAAGTCCATCTTCACCACATAGCGGCGCTGGGATTCGGCGCCCTTGCGCTTGATCAGCACCGTCCGCTCCACCGGGCGCTCGAACTGCAGGACGATGTTGTCGTCCTCGGCATCGTCCGGCGACTTGTGATCGTCCAGCGGCACCTCAAAACTGACCCAGCGTTTGCCGTCCTTCTTGAACGGTTCCACGTTCACCGCGTGCAGCGACGACGTCTTGGCGCCGGTATCGAGCCGGGCCTTGAGCCGCACGCCGGAATCCTGCAGGACCACCCATTCCACAAAGCCGAGGGTTTCGGCGTCTTTCTTGTGATCGTCCGCAAAGGCGGCGGGGACGTTGATGACCAGCAGCGCAGCCAGCCACAGGGGAAATCCGAATCGCATGCAGTACTACTCCTTGTTCAGACGGAACAATCACCGGCCAGAGCCGGACAGCGATTCGGATGATGCCAGAGCCGCGGGAACTCGGCCACGGTCCTGACGGAAAGGTAATTGCGCGGTAACGGCGGGACGGTCAGTCGACGGCCGCCAGGGGCTGGCGACGATTGCGATGGGCGCTCGGGCTGATGCCGGTCCAGCGCTTGAAAGCGCGGGTGAAATTGGCCGCATCGGCGTAACCCAGGGCGTCGGCAATCTGGCTCAGGCTCATGCGGGTATTGGCGAGCAGATCCCGGGCCCGCTCCAGGCGCACCCGGTCGACCAACTGCTGGAAGCTGACATCCTCTTCCTGCAGACGACGTTTCAGGGTTCGCTCGGACACAAACAGGGTACCGGCCACCCGGCCCAGCTTGGGCGGGAAAGGATGACTGGTTTCGATCACCCGGCGAACCCGGGCGCCAAAGCCGGCGTCTTCAGTCAGCCGGTGCAGGGCCTGCTCGCACTGTTCCCGGGACGCGCGCGCCACTTCGTCGTCACTGAAACGGATGGGCGTGGCCAGGGCACCGCTGGGAATCACGATGGCGTCTTCGTCACGCTCGTACTCTACCGGCAGCGGCAACTGATTCCGGAAACGCTGCACGTAGCCCGGCTCGCGGCCCCGGCGATGCACCCGGGCGCCCCGCACCGGCTGGCCCAGCAACTGGGTCCCCATGGTCACACAGCCGAACACCATGGCATCCATGATGAAGCTTTGCAGCGGTCCGAGTTCCAGGCCGGCCACCACGCGCAGGGTCGTGGTGTCGCCTTCGTTGACGCAGAAAATCCGCAGGTGCGGCGCACGCAGGGTCAGGTAGCGCACCATCAGGTCCATCGCCTCGCCCAGCGTGCGACTGTTCATGGCGGCAATACCGAGGGCTCCATGCAACGGCAGGCGAAGCTCCGAGGCCAGCAGGATGCCGAGCCCCGGCTCGCCACTCTCGACGATGGCCCGGGTCACGAATTCACTGGCCTGGGACAGGGACACACGAACGTCGTCATCGGCCAGGCACGCCGGATCCAGCCCCACTTTCGTCAGCAATGCCCGATCGTCCACGCCGCGCTGGCGCAGCAGTTCGGCAATGGTGTGCAGGTAAATCGCCGGTAAGCCCAGATCCTGAACCTGTGATGCGACAGCAGGCATGTCATCCGTCCTCAGAAGTTGCATTATTGTAATAGTGCAACTGATTATGAATGGATCCGATCACCGACCCCATGACTCCAGTGACGCGTCAACGGGATGAAGGGGCCAATTGTTCCGGGAGGCGAGGCCAGTCAGGGCCTACCGGGGCGTGTGCCGGCCCAGGAAATCCATGAGGATACGATGGGAGCCCAGCGGCTTTTCAAGCATGGGCAGGTGTCCGACTTTGGGCAGCATGTGAACTTCCGCATGGGGGACCTGTTCGCGGTAGAAATCCACACAGCCGGGCAGGGTGATGCGGTCCCGGTCACCCCAGATCACCAGCAGTGGCGGCGTATCCGCGCCCAGTTCCTTCGCCGGGGCGTACGGATCGGCCACCATGTCGGCAAACACATGGCGGTTCTGACCGGAGCGACGCAGCAGATCGACACCCAGCAATCCCACCATGGCCAGGCCAGCCGCCGTCGGCGTGCCGTTGCTGACGTTGTTGAACATGCGATAGATACCCGGCCAGTCCTCCGGGAGCAAGAGCGAGGAATCGAAGCGCGGCGGCCGTGACAGATCCATGCCCGGCTGGGCCGGGATACCGGCGCTGTTCATCACGGTCAGGCTGGCGACCCGTTCGCCGGCCCGGGCCGCCATCACTGTGGCGATCGCCCCGCCCATGGAGCTGCCCACCAGGTGAACCTGGCCCAGACCGGCCGCGCCCAGCCACTGCAGCAGACGACCGGCCTGCTCCCGGTAGCCATAGCCGGCACCGACCTTGTAGTCGCTCTCGCCGAAGCCGGGAATGTCCACCGCCAGTACATGACTGTCCGAGGGAAACAGGGGCAGCCAGGCGCTCCAGTTCTCCTTCATCGCCGCCAGGCCGTGCAGCAGCATGATGGACGGCCGGTCACTGCGCCGTCGGCCTCGCTCCAGCCAGACGATGCGGTGCCCATCGACCGTCGTGCTGTGTCGTTTGGCCCGCTGCAACCAGCGGTGCCCGGTCCGGGCCAGCGGCCAGGGGTTGGGCAGGCGATCTTGCAGCGTGTTGAACAACGGCGTGTTGGCGAGCATGAAGGGTAACCTTTGTTGCGTGGAGTCCTTTGACCCCGAGTCTAACCCGTCCTGCGTGACGTCCTATGGCCTCGCTGTCGCGTCGAACGGGGCGCGCCTGCCAGTCCCGCGTCAGAGTCGCAGGTCGAGATACACCGGATCATGATCGGAGGAACGCCAGGGGCCCGAACCATACAGCCGATCCGCGCGGTCACCGGAATGGTATTCGAGGTTGTAATCCAGCACCGGCGGCTCGTCGGCATTGATGTGCCAGACGGCGCCACCCACCACACGCGTCTGCAGCGACGGATCCGGCAGGAGGTAATCGAGCGTACCGCGTACACCATGGAACCGGTAGCTGTAGCCATCATCGCCGGCCAGCACCGACGGTCGCTGGAACCCTCCTTCTGCCAATATCTGCAGCGGCCTGTCGGTGGCGTGGCTGTTAAGATCCCCCAGCACCAGCGTGTCCTGAGGCGGGAGACCCTCCAGCCAAGTCAGCAGTGTCCGGGCCGAGCGGGCGCGCACTGGCGCGTAGCAGCCCTCACCATCACCCTGACCGACGTTGTCACCACGGGCGTGGCGGCAGGAGCGGGATTTGAAATGATTGGCCACCACCCGCAGCGTCTCGCCGCTGTCGCGCACCCGGAAGGTCTGCGCCAGGGGAACCCGGCTGTAGGCATTGAAGGGCGTCTCATCCAGGCTGTCACTCTTACCCACCGGCTCAACGCGATCGGCGCGATACAGCAGGCCCACGCGGATGGCATCGTCACCGGTGTCGCGCGGGCGAACCGCGGCCCAGTCGTGCCCCAGCGCGGCCACCAGTTGCGCCACCGCGGCATCCGGCCCGCGTCCGTCGTTTTCCAGTTCCATGACCCCCACGATATCGGCCTGCAGCCCTTCAATGGCGCTGACCAGTTTCTGGCGCTGACGCGTCAGTTCCGCCGGACTGTCCGCCCCCCGCGAGGTCGGGAAGCCGCCGCCCCGGCCGTCGCCATTGAAGAAGTTGAGCAGGTTGAAACTGGCCACCCGCAGGGTGCCGTCAGCCGGGGGCGCCGGCCAGTCGGGGCGGGTGTTGCCGCCCACCACCGAGGGCCAGCGATCCGGTTGCAGTCGCCAGCGGTCGTAGCGGAAGTCGAGCACGCCCTGCACCGGCGACAGCAGGTTGCCCGCCCGCAGCGTGTGGTTTGCGGTCAGACCCGGCCGGGGCCAGGGCAGATCGGCAGGATTCTGTTCGAGGCTCCGGTCGTCGAGCAGGAGTTGCTGCTGTGGCGCCAGCGAGTCGGGATAGCGGGGATCGTCCCCGGCCAGTGTGACCAAACCGTAACGCCCCAGGTCGTGGGTGTCGACGACCGTCACCGGATCCGCGAACGCGACACGCATCGCTTCCAGGGCTTCCGGGTCGGTCGGCAGGGGAAAGGACAGGACGACCGGGTCCGGCAATCCGCTGCGACCGCACACCTGAAGACGATCTCCGGCTGTGATTTCCGTCAACCCGTGGAATTCCTTCACCCGACCGCGCACCCGCACGTGCTGACCCACGGCACCGCCGGACGCCCGGGTATAGACAAACACGGCGTCCGAGGTGGTGGGGTCGCGATCGGCGTCTTGCGGCAGGGCCTGCAGATAGAAGCCGCCCAAGCCATGGGGGCCGCGGCCGTCGAGGGTGATCACGCCTTCGACCGCAACGCGGCGACCGGCCAGCGGCGACTGATCGCCGGCACCCTGCACCCGGGACAGCGGAGTCGCGCTGTCTCCGCAGCGTTCCGCCAGGGCCGGGTTGGCCAGCAGAATGCCGCCCAGGAGCGCGAGGATGGAGGCGATGCCTTTCATGATGCCCTTCGTGAAACCATAATGCGTTGTGACCGATGTGCGACCGGCAGTGTCCCCAACGCTCACTGCAGATGCAATGGAGAAACGCAATGAGCCATCCCGTGATCCTGATTATCGTGGCGCTGGCCGCCATTGGCGCGCTGATGGTATTTCAGGCGCGGCGCCGCAACCGTTCCATGGGCCAGTTACGTCGGGAAGGTTTTGTCCCCGACCAGCGTTGGTCTTCCAGCCTTACGGTGGTCACCGAGCAGGGGACGGATCGTTTTGCCGTGGTCTGGCCGGGCCGCTACCAGATATTCCGGGCGGCCCAGATCGTCAGCATCGAGGTCATCGGGCAGGAAATGGAATCGGCTCAGCATCGTCACAAAGTGCAGATCGAGCTGGACGACCCCGACCATCAGGCCATCGGGCTGGCCACGCTCAACCGGCGTGACCGTGCGGAGAAATGGGCCCGGGAAATCCGCGACTGGCGGGCCATCCACGTCGCGGACGGCTAGGCGGCTTACAGCCAGGTGCGCAGGTCGTCGCGATTGGCCAGTTCAAGCTGCTGGACCAGCGGATCGCTGTGTGGGGTATCGCCACTGAGCCCGGCCAGGGTCAGCATGTAACGGACCAGGGCGGCCCGGCTTTCGATCTTCAGCTGACCGTCGACCATGGCGTAATCGTTGGCCACGATGGCCTGCTGATCGGCCGACAGGCGCTGGTCCGGCCGCAGCATAATGTTGACCGTGGTGTTCCAGGCCTCGTCGTTGCGGGCCTTGTGTCGGCTGCGCTCGGGCAGGACCTGGGGCACACCGCGGAAGCGGCTGAGCACGAAATCGCGGTATTCGCCATTGGTTTCGCACCAGGCGCGCACGTGCCAGCGCTGGCCGCTGTAGACCAGGGTATGCGGCTCGAGCGTTCGGCGTTCGCCTTCCGGCCGGGTGAGCGAGAAGTATTCCGCCTCCAGGCGACGGCCCTGACGCGTCGCCAGGACAATCGGGCGCACCACTTCCGGCTCCGCCAGGCGGCGCGGCACATGCAGGATCTCGGTGTTGGGCAGACCCAGATCGAGGGATTCGAAGGTCTCGCTCAGGGCGTGATCGCGGCCCAGCACTTCCAGGTATTCGTCGGAGCGCCCCTGCGTCACCGCGGGACGGAACTGATCGGCGGGGACGTAGCCTTTCAGGTGACGGTCGTACTCCAGGTTGCCCGGCGCGACCTCCCGCAAGTAGGTGTTGATGTCCTTTGATGCCTGCTGGCGACCTATCCCGAAAGCATGGCAGATGTGGTTGGTCGTCAAACGACCTTCCCACAATGCGATGATTTCAATCAGGCGGTAACGTAGCAGGAGATCCCATCGAATGGGCCAGTCCGTTTTTTTCATCATGTGGCGCTCTTTCTTGACTGATTGAATTTCGATCAATCCGTAACCAAAGTCGATATGCTAGCAGCTTCCCGACACGCCGCGTGTTACGGCACATTAATGTCAAATAACGTTAAACAGTGGACTAATAGTTTGGCTGTTTCCAGAGAAATCCACCACTTACATTCAGGTAACATCCGCCATTCGGGAAGTGCGTAATCGCTTACAAAGCCGGCCTCTGATTAAATCGCATGCGCCCGGCACGCTCTCCTGATGCCTGCTATGGTGTGTACGTATCTGCTGTCGCCAAAGGCCTCCGGAAAAACTGCCATGAGACGAATGGTCGCCTCCCTCTCTGCCCTGATTCTCAGCACTATGCTGCTGGTCAGCGGCAACGCCTTCCTGATGACGCTGCTGGGTATCCGGCTGGGGCTCGAGTCCATTGATCCCGCCACCATCGGGCGCGTGCTGGCGTGTTATTCCATCGGCTTCGTCATCGGCACACTGACCGTCAACCGGGTCATAGAGCGGGTGGGGCACATTCGCGCCTTCGCCGTGTTTTCGGCGCTGACGGCCGTCATGGCCCTGCTGTACCCGGTGGCGCTGTCGATGACCTTCTGGGCGTTCCTGCGGGTGCTGTCCGGTTTCAGCATGGCCGGCGTGCTGCTGGTGGTGGAAAGCTGGTTCAGCAGTCGGGCCACCAACAGCAATCGCGGCACCCTGTTTGCCGTCTACCAGATCGTGTTCTTCGTGTCCGTGGCGGGCGGGCAGCTGATCGTCAACCTGGGCGATCCGGCGTCGTTCCTGCTCTACACGCTTGCCGCCATCCTGCTGACACTGTCGCTGATCCCCCTGTCCCTGACCCGGATGGAAGCGCCCGCCATCGAACAGGTGGCCCGAATTTCCATCTTCACCATGCTGGGTCAGTCCACTACGGGGGTGCTGGGCGCGCTCACTTGCGGTGTGCTGATCGGCACCTTCTACGCCCTGGGACCGGTCTACGCCACGCTGATTGGCCTCGACCTGGCACAAACCTCCGTCTTCATGGCCACGGCAATCATCGCCGCCATGTTGCTGGCCTGGCCCATGGGCCGGGTCTGTGACCGTTTCGACCGGCGGCGGGTGATGCTGACGCTGTCCTTCGTAGCCGCCCTGGCCGCCTGCGCGGCTGCGTTCCTGGGCGTCGACCATCCGGTTCTACTGATCGTCGCGGTGGGCGCGTTTACCGGGCTGTCGGCGGCGCTTTACCCGATCGCCGTCGCCATCACCAACGACCGCATGGAGCAAACACACATTGTGGCCGCCAGCGCCACGCTGCTGCTGAGCTACGGTCTGGGTAGCGTGTTGGGGCCGCTGGTGATCTCGGAGCTGATCGGTGTGATCGGCCCCGGCGGCCTGTTCCTGGGCAGCGCCGGCTTCCTGGTACTGCTCGGACTGATCACCGGCTGGTACATCTGGACCACCGAGGACATCCCGGTCGAGCAGCAGGAACACTTCGTCAGTACCATGCCCGAGGCCATGCCCGTGCTGACCGAGATGGATCCGCGCAACGAGGAGTTCCACACCTCGCCGGAAGCGGCTGAAATCGCCGAAGAGATGGCCACCGAGCCGTCAGCCTGATGTGTCCGTTGGCTCGCCCCGGTCGCACTTCAAACAATCCAGGCAGGCGCCCAGCCGGCTATGCCGTCCCGCGTCGGTGCTCACCCAGGGGCGGTTGATGAACGGTGGCCGGTGCCGCACATGCTGGCCGTGACCGCAGGCCAGTTGCGCCACCCAGTCGCCGGCGTCGTCCTGATAAAAGCCCTTAATCGGTTGTTTCATGACCTGATACGTTAATCAGTGGGTTCCTAAAGATTGCCCGGGCAAAGCGCTTTCGGTTTTCCCTCATGTTAATTCTGATCCCGCATCTGTTTTCATTACAACTGTTAGCAAACTAGTATTAATTATCCTGTCACGCGCTTTTTTGTCATCCAGCGTGACCGCATCCTGTCGGGAGTTTTCTGATGAAAGACCAGTTTCCCTTCGCCGTGGCACGGGTTACCCGCCGCTGGCGCAAACTGCTTGATGAACGCCTCAAAGACCTGGGCGTCACCCAGGCCCGCTGGACCACCATGGTCTATCTGCAAAAAGGCGGCGAAGGCCTGACCCAGCGCGAGCTGGCCAGCCTGATGGCGATCGAGAACCCGACGCTCGTGCGCCTGCTCGACAGTCTGGAAGGTCAGGGCCTGATCGAACGCCGCCCCTGCCAGAAAGACCGCCGTGCCCGCCGTCTGCACCTGACGTCCGCCGGTGAAGCCTTCATGGACGACCTCAACGGCCGCGGCGAAAAGCTCCGTGAGGAAATGCTCGAGGGCGTGGACGACGCCGACCTGGAAGTCGTACTTCGGGTCTTCAACCGCATCATGAAGAACGCCGAGCAGCTGCAGGGCCACTGACCCCTACCGATTCCGCCGACGCCATGGACGGAGGCACCCCCTGAAAGACTTCAGTCTGGACGCACTGCGCGAACGTCACGGTGCCCGCTGGCGCTGGCTGGCGGTCGCCACGGTGATGCTGGGCACCATGGCTACGGTGCTCAGCGCGACCATCGTCAACGTCGCGCTGCCGGACATCATGGCGTACTTCGCGATTGGCCAGGGCCAGGCCCACTGGCTGGTCACCGGTTTCATCGCCGCCATGACCACCACCATGCTGACTACCGGCTGGCTGCTGGACCATTTCGGCCTGCGCCGCACACTGGCCAGTGCCATGGTCCTGTTCAGCGTGATGTCGGTGGCCGGCGGTTTTGCCACGTCGCCGGAATGGCTGATCCTGTCCCGCATCGGCATGGGCGCCATGGCCGGCCTGATGCAGCCGATGGCCATGTACCTGGTGTTCCGGGCGTTTCCCCGGGAGCAACGCGGCCAGGCCATGGGGATCTACGGCATGGGCGTCATCCTGGCACCCGCACTGGGCCCCGTCATCGGCGGTTTTATCGTGGATCAACTGAGTTGGCGCTACGTGATGTTTGCGCCCGTCCCGGTGACCCTGCCGGGCGTGATCATGGTCTACCGCTATTTGCCCTGGCCCGTGAGCCGGCCAGCCCCGTACCGTTTCGACTTTGCCGGCTTCCTGTGGCTGGCCCTGTTCATTGCCACCAGCCTCGATGCCCTCAACACCCTGCAACATGCCGAAGGCGAAGGTCTCCGTATCGCCCTCAGCGGCACGCTGGCCCTGCTGGCACTGATCCTGTTTGCCCGCCGCGAGCGCCGGGCCGCCAACCCGCTGCTGCACCTGGGGCTCATGCGCCGTCCGGAATTCCGTAGCGCCTGTCTGGGTGCCGTGGCCCTGGGTCTGGCGCTGTTCGGATCGACCTACCTGATTCCGCTGTTCGTGCAGTCGGCGCTGCAGTTCTCGGCCACCGAAGCCGGGCTCCTGATGCTGCCTGCCGGCATCGCCCTGGGCATCACCTTCCCGATCGCCGGCTGGCTGGCCGACCGCAAACCGGCACGGCGTATGATCAGGATCGGGATCCTGGTGTTTGCCCTGTCCACCGCGCTGTTTGCGTTTTCCGACCAGGCACTGGGCTTTTTCTGGCTGGCCACCTGGGCCGTCATCGGCCGCGTCGGTCTGGGCCTGATCATGCCGTCCCTGTCCACCGGCGCGCTTAACCCGTTGGAGCCCCACGAGCTGGGCTACGGCTCCAGCATCATCAACTTCACCCGCCAACTGGGCGGCGCCTTTGGCGTCAACGTGGTGGCGCTGACGCTGGAATACGGCGAGCACAGCCACGGCCTGCCGACCATCGACGCCTTCCACAGCGCCTGGTGGCTGGTCACGGCCTTTGTCCTGCTGGCGCTCTGGCCGGTTCGCCGCATCCCCGGCTGATCAAACGCTTTGAGCATTTCCTCCCTAACCTGACAGAGAGTTAATCCACCCGGTGACGATTCCGGGTTTACTTTTCTACGCCCATTTAACGAGAATGATTCGCATTAGCTTATGAGTATATATAGCAATTACCCCGGAAATTGCTGCCTCCAACGCCAACCCGATGGATAAGGCTTATGATGGATCAACCAAGCCCGCTACACCCGTCCCTGTTTTCAACCACCTCAACCTCGATAGCCAACCCCGAAGATTTCCTGTTCAACGCCCAGCAATCCGAGCATTACCGCGTCACACTGGAGCAGGGGATCGATCTGATCCAGCGCCGCCTGGCGTTGGCCGACCAGCCGTTCTCCGGGATCCTGCCCGGCGAGCTGGCACCCCGCTTTCAGGGGCTCGATCTGGATCAGCCGCTGGACGGCCTGGGCGAAGTGCTGTCCGAGTTGGATGAGCTGTACCTGCAGGACGCGATCTACTTTCACCACCCCCGTTATGTGGCCCATCTCAACTGCCCCATCGTCACACCGGCCATCCTGGCGGAACTGATCCTCAGCAGCGTGAACACCTCAGTGGACACCTGGGACCAGAGCGCCGGCGCCACGCTGATCGAGCAGAGCCTGATCGACTGGACGACCGGTCGCATCGGACTGGGTCCGAAAGCCGATGGCGTATTCACCTCCGGCGGCACCCAGTCCAACCTGATGGCCATGCTGCTGGCGCGGGACAACGCCTGCGAGCGGCTCTGGGGCCACAACGTCCGCGAGCGGGGCATTCCCCGGGAGGCCAGCCGCTTCCGGATTTTCTGCTCCGAAGTCAGCCATTTCAGTCTGCAAAAAGCGGCCGCCCTGCTGGGACTGGGCTACGACGCCGTGGTGCCGGTCGCCTGCGACGAGCACTTCCGCCTGGATCCCCACGCGCTTCGGGCGTCACTGGATGCGGCCGCCGAGGCGGACCAGATCCCGTTGGCCATCGTCGGCACCGCCGGCACCACCGATTTCGGCAGCATCGACCCGTTGCCAGAAATCGCCCACATCGCCCGCTCGGTGAACGCCTGGTTCCACGTGGATGCGGCCTATGGCTGCGGCCTGCTGCTGTCGCGCCATCACCGCCAGCGGCTGGCGGGCATCGAGCAGGCGGACTCGGTCACGGTCGACTACCACAAATCGTTCTTCCAGCCAGTCTCCTGCAGTGCGCTGCTGGCCCGGGACAGCGCCAACCTCGGCTGCGTCACCTGGCACGCGGAATACCTCAACCCACTGAGCCAGCGCCAGGAAGGCACGCCCAACCTGGTGGACAAGAGTCTGCAGACCACGCGCCGGTTCGACGCGCTCAAGCTCTGGCTGACCCTGCGCACCATGGGGCCCGATGCCCTGGGCGACGCCTTTGAACGGGCCATGGCCCTGGCCCGCAAGACCTACCTGTTGCTGCTGTCCGACGAGCAGATCGACGTACTGCATCAGCCGGCCCTGAGCGCGCTGGTGTTCCGCTATCACCCGGCCCGGGCGTGTTCCCCCGAGCAGCTGGACGCCGCCAACCGTGCAATCCGCAAAGCCATCATGCGCTCGGGCGAGGCCATGGTGGCGGCAACCCAGGTGCGTGGCCGCCACTACCTGAAATTCACCCTGCTGAATCCGGCGACCCGGATTCAGGACATCCAGGCCATCCTGCGCCTGATCAAACAACACGGGGAGGCTTACTTCCGCGAGGCGGACAATCCCCCGGTCCAAGCGGCACGCAAGGAGGCGGTCCATGGCTGAGCGCATTTACGACGTTATCGGGATCGGGATCGGCCCGTTCAATCTGGGCCTGGCCTGCCTGGCGGAACCCATCGACGGACTGGACAGCCTGTTCCTGGACGAGAACCCCGGCTTCGACTGGCATCCGGGGCTAATGATTGAGGGTGTCCACCTGCAGACGCCGTTCATGTCCGACCTGGTCACCCTGGCCGACCCCACCAGTCCCTACAGCTTCCTCAACTACATCAAGCAGCAGGGGCGCCTTTACAGCTTCTACATCCGGGAGGATTTCTTCCTCCAGCGGCGGGAGTACAACCAGTACTGCCAGTGGGCCAGCAAGCGGCTGCACAATGTCCGGTTCAACACCTTCGTCGAGCAGGTCGAGTTCGACAGCGACCGGGACTGCTACAGACTGCGCACGCTCTGCTCCCGAACCGGCCAGCCCCGGGATTACCTGACCCGCCGCCTGGTGCTGGGCACGGGGCCGCGCCCCCATCGCCCGAGCTGCTGTGACGACCTGGACGGCCCGGTGCTGCACGCCTCGGACTACCTCAATCGCAAGGAAGAACTGCAGTCCCGGAACGCCATCACCCTCGTTGGCAGCGGCCAGAGTGCCGCGGAAATCTTCTACGACCTGCTGCAGGACATCGACAGCCACCACTACACCCTGAACTGGCTGACCCGCTCACCCCGCTTCTTCCCGCTGGAATACAGCAAACTGACCCTGGAAATGACGTCCCCGGAGTATGTGGACTACTTCTTCAGCCTGCCGCGGGAAAAACGCGATCATCTGGTGACCCACCAGAAGCACCTGTACAAGGGCATCAACACCGACCTGATCAACGCCATCCACGACCTGCTGTATACCAAACGACTCGCCGGTCACGTGCCGGTGAATCTGCAGACCAACGCGGCACTGCTTGAGGCCCGTTTCAATCGCCAACGCCAGCGGTATGACCTGACCTTCGAGCAGGTGGAGCAGCAACGCCGCTTCCAGCACCAGACCGAAGCGCTGGTGCTGGCCACGGGTTACCAGTACCGGCCGCCGGCGTTCCTTGAGGGGATCGCCGACCGCATCCGCTGGGACGAGCAGGGACGCTTCGATGTGCGGCGCAACTACAGCATCGACCGCGAGGGGGCCCGCATCTTCGTGCAGAACGCCGAGTTGCACACCCACGGCTTTGTGACGCCGGACCTGGGCATGGCCTGCTATCGCAACAGCTGCATCCTGCGCGAACTGACCGGCGACGAGCCGTACCCGATCGAGGAACGCATTGCCTTCCAGCAGTTCGGGGTGCCCGACGCGGAGGCGCTGACCCGCCCCCAGGACGCACTGGCCTGATATGTCGGTGTCCATGAAAGCCTGGCTCATCGGCCTGACCGCCATCGCGGTGGTCAGCGACTCGATGCTGATTCCCTTCTATCCGCACTTTTTCGAGAGTGCGTTCGGCGTGACCGACGCCGGTCTGGTCGGCCTGTACATCGCCGCCTGCTGCCTGACGGTCATGCTGGCCTTCCCAGTGTGGGCGCGGGTGGCGCGACACCTGTCGTTGCTGCCCCTGCTGATCGGTACGCAACTGCTGGCCGGCGTGCTCAGCGTGCTGTGCTACTGGACCGCCAGCCTGACCCAGTTCTGGGCCATCTCGTTGGCCATGCTGGTGTTCAAGGCCAGCTACCTGCTGATCTATCCCCAAATCATGCGGCTGGAGCAGGCCGACGCCCACGGCCGAACCATCGGCTTGCTGTCGGTGATCGTCCACTTCGGTGGCATCGGCGGCGCCTTACTCGGCGGCGCGGTTCTGCAGTGGTTCGAACCGCGGCAGGTGTTCCTGCTGATGGCCGTGGGCGACTTCCTGCAAACGGGCATTTGCTTTCTGCTGCAAAGACGCGAAACACCAGCCGTTTCGATCGGCAATGCCCCGGAGGACACATCGACGCCCGCCTCCGGCGTCTCCAATACGACCGTGGTACTGCGCCTGTGTCTGGTGATGGCGGTGTTCTACTTCAGCGCCTTCCTGGTGCGGCCGTTCTTCGTGCGCTACTGGGAAGCCCTGTCCGGCTGGAACGATGCGTTCTACGCCGGGGTCATCTTCGCGATCCCCGGCGCCGTCGCCCTGTTCGCGCTGTGGCGCAGCTATCGTCAACCGGTTGCGACCGAAGCCCACTGGCAGATCCTGCCCGCCATGGTTTATGTGACGGTCGGCCTGCTGTTGCAGGCAGTGCCGTCGATGCCCGTGGTCCTGGTCGGCCGCCTGTTGTTCGGCTGGGGACTGTTCCGCGCTACCGTTCGGCTCGACCAGTTGCTCTTCGCCCTGAGCCAACCCCGGGACTACGCCACCGACTTCAGCAAAGTCAGCTTCAGCCAGAACCTGGGCGTGCTGGTCGCCTCCTGGGCCGCCGGCGCCGTGGTCGCCACCACAGGCCTTGATGTTCCGTTCTATCTGGCGGCCGCCGGTCTGGTGCTCAGCGCCGGCCTGTTCTACGGCCTGCTCTATCGTCCGCAACGCCAGACGGGCGTTGCGTCCCCCTCACGTTCCCGCCTATCAAGGAGCGACGCATGAACGCATTACCGGCACAGCAGCCTTTCACCTACCTGGACCCGACTCTCGGCGCCTTCGAGATCCGGCCCCTGCAGGTACCCGACGATATCCCACTGGTCAGGAGCTGGCTGCGCCAGGATCGTGCCCACTACTGGGGCATGCAGTCCATGGACGAGAATGACCTGGCCGCGTTCTACCGGGACCTGCCCGAATCCGGCAAGGGCGATGCCTTTATCGGCTACCACCAGGGCTACCCGGTCTTCCTGATGGAGTGCTACGACCCGGCCCGGGATCCCGTCGGTGAGCATTACACCGTCCAGCCCGGCGATCTGGGGATGCACATCCTGATCGCACCAACCGATACGCCACTCAAAGGTTTCAGCCGCGCGGTCTTCCGCGGCATCATGACGTTCATGTTCCGCCAACTGGGTGCGCAGCGGATCGTGGTGGAACCGGACACCCGCAACGAGGCCATCCACACGCTCAACAAAGCGGTCGGTTTTGTCTATGAACGCCCCATCGAACTGCCGGACAAGACCGCCGATCTGGCGTTCTGCACCGCCGCCCAGTTCGAGGCGATCCAGCCGCAGAGAGCCTCCCGGCAAACGCCGCAGCGCCGACCGGCCCCCCGCACGGTCAGCGATCATCTGCAACCGGCGATCTGGGAGAAGGTCAACCGGCTGCTGGTGCGCAAGGCCATCAGCGAACTGTCCCACGAGCGGGTGCTGGCCCCGGACCCGATCGAGGGCGAAGACGGACGCTATCGCCTGTTTGCCGACGACGGCACCACCGAATACCGCTTCAACGGGCGCTGCATCACCCTGGATCACTGGCTGGTGGATCCGGACAGCCTGGAGAAGTGGGCCGAAGGCGGCCAGGGTGAGATCGATGCCAGTCGCTTTATCCTCGAGTTCCGCGAGCAACTGGGTATCTCCGAGGCCATGTTGCCCACGTACCTGGAGGAAATTTCCAGCACGCTGTACGGCAGCGCCTTCAAGCACCACCGGTCCAGCCCCACCGCCGAAGAACTGACCCGGGCCGACTTCCAGACCGTGGAAGCCAGCATGTCCGAAGGCCATCCCTGCTTTATCGCCAACAACGGCCGGATCGGCTTCGACGCGCTGGACTATCCGGCGTATGCCCCGGAATCCGGCCAACCGGTACAGCTACTTTGGCTCGCCGCCCATCGGGAAGACACCGTCTATGCCGGCACCGATGGCCTGGACCATCGCAATCTGCTTCAGGATGAGCTGGGGGAAGGCCAACTGCGCCGCTTCGACGACCAGTTGCGCAAGGACGGTCACGACCCGGCCGACTTCCACCTGATCCCGGTTCATCCGTGGCAGTGGTACAACAAACTCGCCCACCTGTTCGCCAAGGCGCTCGCCCAGGGTCGTCTGGTCTGTCTGGGCTACGGCGAGGACCAATACCGCGCCCAGCAATCGATCCGCACCTTCTTCAACCAGGACCAGCCGGAAAAGCGCTACGTCAAAACAGCCCTGTCGATTCTCAACATGGGCTTCATGCGCGGCCTGTCGCCGTATTACATGAGCACCACGCCGGCCATCAACGATTTTATCCACAACCTGATCAGCCAGGATCCCTACCTGTCGGACACAGGCTTCAGCATCTTGCGGGAAGTGGCCGGGGTGGGTTACATGCACCCGGATTTCGAAACCACCCTCGACAAGCACAGCCCCTACCGCAAGATGCTCTCCGCCCTGTGGCGCGAAAGCCCGATCCCGACGCTCAAACCCGGTCAGCGACTGATGACCATGGCGTCCCTGCTGCATGTGGATAACGACGGCCGCGCCGTGCTGCCGGCGCTGATGCGGGCTTCAGGCCTGGCGCCGGAGGACTGGCTGAGACGTTACCTGAAAGCCTACCTGAGCCCACTGCTGCACTGCTTCTATGCCCATGACCTGGTGTTCATGCCCCACGGCGAAAACCTGATCCTGGTGATGGACGACCAGGTGCCGGTGCGCATGATCATGAAAGACATCGCCGAGGAAGTGGCGATCATGAACGAGGAGGTGGTGCTCTCGGAGAAAGTGCAGCGTCTGGCGGTGTCCGTGCCGGAGGAGCTGAAGATCCTGTCGATCTTTACCGATGTATTCGACTGCATCTTCCGCTTTATCGGCGGCCTTCTCGAAGAGCAGGGGGATATCGGCGAGGACCGGTTCTGGGCCCTGGTGGCCGAGTGCGTGCACGACTACCAGGCCGCGCACCCGCACATGGCCGAAAAGTTTGCCGCCCACGATCTGTTTGCACCGGAGTTCACGCTGTCGTGCCTGAACCGTCTGCAACTGGCCAACAACCAGCAGATGATCAACCTGACGGATCCGGCGGCCAACCTGCAGTTTGCCGGCACCCTGAAGAATCCGATTGCGGTTTATGCGAAGCGGCCGGAGACGGTGGCGACGGCCGGGGACTGAGGGACACAAGCAACCTGACGGGCCGTCCCAAGGACGGCTCGGAAGCTGAAGCATCTGAGGCGCCGGCAGGCGCCCATCATTACAAACGCCCTTCAAGGGCATGTATTACCAAGAGAGTTTTGCACAGGGTCCAATCGAAACCAATGGAGGCCATCGCTGGAGCCGAGGACAGGGATGTCCTCATCGCATAGGCGGCCACGGACGGCCCTCTTAGGCGACGGAAGCGATGGCCTCCATTGGTTTCAGACTCCAAACTCAATAGAAATCGTCTCTACAACCAAACCTTTACCGCAACCGCCGCCGAGCCAGCAGGTAAATGAAATAGCTGCCCCCAAGAATCGCAGCCAGCGTCCCAGCCGGCATCTGCTTGGGATAAAGCAGCACCCAGCCCAGCCAGTCGGAGAACAGCATCAACACCATGCCGACCAGCGGTGCCAGCCACAGCTGCGGCCAGACCTTGCGCGCGCCCATCAGCGTCGCCACGTGGGGTGCCAGCAGGCCGACAAAGGCAATCGGCCCCATCAGCGCCGTGACCAGGGCACAACAGGCGCACACCAGCACCAGCAACACCAGACGGGCCCGGGACGCATTCAGCCCGCGCGCCTGGGCCATGTGATCGCCCGCCGAGATCAGCGTCAGCCAGCGCCCGGTCGCCAGCGACAACCCAAACAGCAGCACCGTGCCACCGGCGAACCAGAGCGCTTCGGCATCGGACACCCGATAGGTGGACCCGGACAGCCAGCCGATAATGGCGTAGGCCTGGTCGCTGCCCTTGGCGAGCACGAATTGCACCAGCGCCTCGATCAACGCCGACAGGGAAATCCCTACCAGAATCATGATGCCCGGGGCGTAGTGAGCCCGGCGCCCCAGCAGCAGAAGCAACACCAGAACCCCGGCGCTACCGGCAAAGGCAACGAAAGGCCCCGCCTCATGAATCGATCCCCCGATAAACACGGTGAAGGCGACCAGGGCAAAGGTGGCGCCGGCCGACATCCCCAGGATATCGGGGCTGGCCAGGGGATTGCGGATCAGCCGCTGCAGGATCAACCCCGCCAACGCCATGCCGACACCCGCACAGGCGGCCGTCACCAGCCGCGGCCAGCGCAGGGACATCACCAGATCCGACGGCCACTGGAAGGCGGCCCAGGGCTGGCGCCAGCGGAAGGCATCCGGCACGAAACAGAGCCCCAGAACCACCAGCACGACCACGGCCAGCGGCGCCAACCACCAGGACCAGCGACTGACCCGGGACGCCCCTTCCGGCAGCTGCAGGGCCGTTTGGTCCTTCGCCGCCAGCTTGCGGCGCACGAACCAGATCAAGGCCGGTGCGCCGATCAGGGCCACGGCGGTCCCGCTGGGCAACAGATCCGGGAGCCAGTCGCTGGCCATCACGGCCAGACTGTCCGTCAGAAGCAGGCCGGTTGCACCCAGCAGCAGGCTGAAGCACAGCTCATCCCGGGGCGTGCGGGCACCCATGGAGCGAGCGATGTTCGGCGTGATCAAACCAATAAAGCTGATCACCCCGACGGCCGTAATCGCACTGGCCACCAGCCACAGGGACAGCATCAACAACACGACCAGGATCGGCCCGGTGCTCAGCCCCCGGGCCCCGGCACCGGCGTCCCCCAGACGCAACAGGGCCAGCGGTCGGGGGGCGATCAACAGCAACAGTAGCGCCACCGACAGCTTGGGCAACAGCCACTGCACCCAGCTCCAGTCGGTCTGGGTCAGGTCGCCGGCGCCCCAGATAAACAGGTTCTGGGTGGCGTACTGGTTGAGCAAGATAACGGCCGTGGCTACGGCGCCCATCAGGATATGGGTGGCCATGCCCGCCAGGATCACCGGCAATCCGCTGAGGCCGCTGCGCCCGGCGATCAACAGCACCAGTACGACCGACGCCACGGCGCCGCCCAGGGCAAACCAGGAACGTCCATCCGGCGCCAGATCCGGCCACCAGACGCTGACGCACACCAGCGCCAGCCAGGCCCCGGAGGCGGCCCCCAAAGTCATCGGCGACAGCAGCGGATTCTGGGTCACCTGCTGCAACAGACTGCCCACCAGCGCCATCACGGCACCGACCAGAATAGCCAGCACCACGCGCGGCAGGGCGGCGTAGACAAACTGGATGTCGTCGAAGGTTTCCGGTGCGCGACCGAGGATCAGCGACCACTGCTGCGAAAGGGGCAGCGTCGAGTTGAGGTGCAGGTGCCAAAGCAACGCCAACAGCAGGACCGCCAACGCCGCCAGGTAGCGACCGGCCGCACCCTGCCAGAGGGCCGGGCGGGGACTTGCCAGGGTGTCAGTACCGGACATCACGGCTCGATCGTCAGCAACGCGTCCGTCATGGCTTCCGCCAGGTAGCGTAACGACAGGGCGCCACCGTAGGACCAGGTGGATTCAACACCCGCCACGTGACCGGCCTTCACCACCGGCATCGCCTGCCACAGGGGCGATTCGAACAGTTTCTCCACGCCCGGCGCCGGCTTGAAATAGAGCAATACGTCGTCGGCCTTGAGCGTGCTCAGGGTGACCATCTTCTTCTGGGTCACCCCCCACTGGCTGGGTGGGATATCGAGCGCCGACGCCAGCCCCAGTTCACGCAGGACATAACTGGACATGGCGTTCGCACCGTAGACGAACACCACGGCGTTGTTGTTGAAGCGGATGTTGGCGACTCGCGGCAGGTCCGTACCAAAATGAGCGTGCAGCTGCTGCTTGAGCGTGTCAAAGCAGGTGTCCATGGCCGCCAGTTTCTGCTTGGCCACGTCCTCCTTGCCGAACAGATGGCCCAGCTTGCGGAAGATCTGGCGCGCCACCGTGGCGTTGTTGTGATCGGCACTGAAGGCATCGAAGTAGAGCACCGGCGCCACCTGCTCCAGCCGATCGATCAAGTCTTCCTGACCGTTGGCCAGGATGATGACGTCCGGTTTGAGTGCCGCCAGTTCCTCGATGCTGGGCTCATCCCGGGTGCCGATGTCCGCCACGCCTTCGGGAATGGACGGCCGCACCACCCAGGTGTGGTAACCGTCGATATCGGCCACGCCGACCGGTTTGACGCCCAGCTCGACCACGTCTTCAGTCATGGCCCAGCTCAGGGTCACCACCCGCTGGGGCGTGCGGTCGAAGGTGTGCTCGCCACGAGCGTCCGTGATGGTCACCGCCCCCAGGGCCTGGCCGCAGAACAGCCCTGCAAACAATAAGACGAAGAAGCGGAATACGCCTCGAATCACCATAAAGGCCTCCGACAGTCAGGCGACGACAGCAACCGGACGTGACTTGCCGGGCTGGGGAATGAGTTGGATATCGATACCGTAAAGCTGGCTGAGACGATCCCGGGTGAGCATCTCGTCGGGCGTGCCGTCAAACACCAGCTCGCCGCCTTTGAGCGCCAGGATGCGGTCGGCGTAGCGGGCCGCCAGATTGACGTCGTGCAGGATCGCCACCACGCCGCGACCGGTGTCCTGGTTCAGATGACGCAGCAGGCCCATGGACTCGTACTGGTGGGACAGGTCCAGCGCCGAGGTGGGTTCGTCCAGCAGCAGCAGAGGTGATTGCTGGGCCAGCAGCATGGCGATCCAGGCCCGCTGGCGTTCACCGCCGGAGAGCTGGTCGGTCAGGTGGTCGGCATACTCCAACACACCGGTCTGGGCCATGGCCTCATCAATGGCCCGGGCGTCCGTCGCCCGCCAGCGACCAAACAGGCCACGCCAGGGATAGCGCCCCAGGGCCACCAGTTCGCGCACGTTCAGGCCTGCCACCGGCGGCAGGTGTTGGGGCAGGTAAGCGATTTCCCGGGCCAGCGACCGTTGGGAATAAGCGTCCATCGGGCGGCGATTGAGCCGGATCTCACCGGCATCCGGCGCCATCTGGCGCGCCAGCAGGTTCATCAGCGTCGACTTGCCCGACCCGTTGTGACCGAGAATGACCGTGAATTCGTGACCGGAAATCGACAGCTCCGGCAGCGCCAGGATATCCCGGCCGTCCCGTTGGACGCGTATGCCGTTTAATTCAAGCATCGTGCAACAGCTCTTCTTGCAGGCGGGTGAACCGGACCTCGTCCTTCTGCTTGGGACAGGAGGCGCACAGCTCGCCATCGTGGCGGCGGTAATGCATGCAGCAGCCCTTACGGTCGAGCACCAGCGGGGTACGGCCATCGGCCAGGGGCAGCGGCATCAAGGCACTCTGGCCTTCCAGCCCCATCGCCCGCAGCCAGGTCCAGGCCAGGTCCAGCCGCTGGGTCTGGGTCAGCTCGGGGCGAATCCGGTCGAGTCCGGCGATGGCACTCAACAGGCTGTCCGCCACCAGCCGCAGGGCATTGAGGGGCTTGATCAGCGTGATCTCGCGCAGCTCTGCCAAGAGGCCGTCGCAGAGTGCGCGCAGGGCCTGCCCGCCACGCTGGATCAGCTGCGTTTCCGTGCCGTGCTCCCAGCCGTCGTCCGGCAGCGAGTAACCCGCCACCATCAAGGTGCCCACGTTCTGCCGCAGATCCTGGAGCGGCGGCAATACACCGGCACCATGCACACCGATCACCGTCAGGATGATCGGCTGCCACACCATCAGCCCCCAGGTCCGCACGGACCAGTAGGGCATGCCGGCTTCCGGGTGGGCTTCACTCAGGGTGTCGTAGAGGGTTTCGAGGACCGCCCGATTGTCGTCCCGCGCGCACAGGCACTGGTCCACCGGTGGCACCTGATCGCCGGCCAGCACCGGATTGATCTCGGCCGAGATCGCGTAAAAGCGATCCAGGGCGATGTGCTGTGCCAGAGACTGTTGGGCCATGGACATCGTGCAACGGCTCCCGCGGTGTGGACGTCAGTCGGCCGGGACCGGACTGATCAATAATGATCCGCAGTTTACCGAGCGCCTTTTGTCAGCGCAAATGCAAATTGATCGCATTTAATTTCTCGTCATCGCCTGGGCAAACCTAACCAGGCACGTTGTGCCGGGCAGGGGAGTTCGGTAAACTTCGCGCATCTCCGGGGGAGTAGTCTCCGCGAAGAGCAGGTTGATTCTCACAACCGGCCTTCCGGGTGGCGGTCAACAAACTTGAGGCACATCCTCATGGCTGCCACGCCCCACCTGTAAAGGGATTGACGAGACCTGGGATAACGCGGTCTGCCGTTGGGGCGGAAGGCCGGGTTGTCCCTGTGTCATCGTAAATCCGCCCCTGCTTGGAGATTCAATGGACGCCTTCCTATCCTCGACCTTCGCCGTGGCCATCGCGGAAATCGGTGACAAGACCCAGTTATTGTCGCTGTTCCTGATCTGCCGTTTCAGCAAACGCACGCCGATTATCCTGGGCATTCTGTTTTCCACCTTGCTCAACCATGCCCTGTCCGCCCTGCTCGGCGCCTGGATAGCCAAGCTGATTCCCGCCAGCTGGCTGCCCTGGATCGTCGCCACCAGCTTCATCGCCATCGCGCTGTGGCTGCTGATTCCCGACAAGGACGACAGCGAGGATGCCGGCCTGCTGCGCTATGGCGCGTTCTTCGCCACGCTGATCATGTTCTTCCTGGCGGAAATCGGTGACAAGACACAGATTGCGACCGTGGTGCTCGCCGCCCGTTTCGACGATACCGTCATGGTGGTGCTGGGCACCACGGTGGGCATGCTGCTGGCCAACGTTCCCGTCATCCTGGCCGGCCAGTGGCTGATGGATCGCATGCCCCTGGCTACGGCCCGCCTCTTTGCGTGTGGGCTGTTTGTCGTGCTCGGGGTGATCACCTTGATCGGGGCCTTCAGCGGCATCAGCCTGACGGCCGGCTGATTACTGATTCGTCATGCGTTTTTGCCGCAATCCAGCGGTGCGGGAGAAGAAACGCGCCGCACTCTGTGGAATAATGGGCTTTCTCAATAGGTGCCTATAAAGTAAACAGGTTGGCAGGCATCCCTGCCAACCTGCGGTTCAACGAAGTGACGGAACACCTGTCCCAAGGATTTCAGTAATGACATGTTTCAGACGGGGCCTGATGGCAGCCTGCCTGCTGTTCTCCACCCAGGCTGCACTGGCCGGGCAACCGGTGATGCCGATCAAGGGCGACCTGATCGGTCACATGGAGACCATGAAAACCCGCTATGAAGATACCTTTGCGGACATCGGCACCCGCAACAGCATCGGCTACCTTGAACTGGTCCACGCCAATCCGGGGGTCGATCCCTGGCTGCCGGGCGACGGTACGCAGATCACCCTGCCGGAACAGCACATCCTGCCGGATGCCCCACGCAAAGGCATCGTCATCAACCTGGCCGAGTTCCGTCTCTACTATTACAGCGATGACGGCGTGCAGACTTATCCGGTCGGCGTCGGCACCGAACAGAACCCGTCACCGCTGACGCAAGCCAAGGTCACCATGCGCCTGGAATCCCCCGCCTGGTACCCGCCCACCAGCGTCCGCGAAGAGTACGAGAAAAACGGGGAACAGTTGCCGCTGATGGTGCCGCCGGGCCCGGAAAACCCGCTGGGGCCCTACGCCCTCAAATTGAGCGCCAAGGGCTACCTGATCCACGGCACCAACAAGAAATTCGGCATCGGCATGCAGGTCAGCCACGGCTGCATCCGCATGTACAACGACGACATTTCCCAACTGGTGTTCGAGGTGCCCAAGGGCACGCCGGTGCAGTTCGTCAAGCAGCCGGTCAAGGTGGGCATGAGCGGTAACGAAGTGTGGCTGGAGATCCATCGTCCCAAGGAAGAGATGGACAAGGCCGCCAAGGACCAGCTTTGGAAAGACGTGATGCAGAAGATGGACAAACTGCTCGACAAACATCCCGGCATCGAATTCCAGCGCCATGCCGTGGAACTGGCGGTGGACCAGGCCGACGGCGTTCCGCGCCTGGTAGGTGAGCAGGTCCGCCAGATGGCCCAGAACCACGACAAGGAGACCGACGACAAGCCGTCGCTCTAACGGCGCTCCTGAAGAACACTGAGTTTCTGCGCGGGCCCTGACCCGCGTTATCGCAGCCAATCGATAACAATAAGGACACCATCATGGCTAAAGCGGTACTGATCACCGGCGCCAGCTCAGGCCTGGGCGAGGGTATGGCGCGGGAATTTGCTGAACGAGGCTACGACCTGGCGCTGTGCGCCCGCCGCACTGAACGCCTCGAAACCCTGAAAACCGAGATCCAGCGCCGCCAGCCCAACATCCGCATCCTGATCCGGGCCCTGGACGTGAACCAGCACGATCAGGTCTTTGACGTGTTCAACGGATTCCACCAGGACCTGGGCCGACTCGACCGCATCATCGTCAATGCCGGCATCGGCAAGGGCCAGCCCCTCGGTTCCGGCGGCTTTAACGCCAACCGGGACACCGCCGAAACCAACTTCGTCGCCGCCCTGGCGCAAATGGAAGCCGGCATGGCCATCCTCCGCTCCCAAAACGAGGGCCAACTGGTGATAGTCTCTTCGGTTTCCGCGATCCGTGGCATGCCCGGTAACGTCACCACTTATGGCGCCACCAAAGCCGGCGTCGCCGCGCTCGCCGAAGGCCTGCGCGTGGAACTGACAAAAACCCGATCACCGATTCGCATCACCACGCTCTTTCCCGGCTATATCAGCACCGCCATCAACGCCGACATCAAACACAAGCCCTTCGTGGTGGACGCCGAGACGGGCTGCCGCGCCATGGTCAAAGCCATCGAATCCGAAAAGGCCGAAGTCTATGTGCCCGGTTGGCCCTGGCGCGCCATCGGGTTCATCATGAAACGGGTACCCACGTCCCTGTTGGCCCGGATGCTCTGAGTAACATCGGTTAATCCCCCCGGGTCAGGGAACGTATACTCTATAGACGGATCTTAAAAGCCAGGCGAGGGGCCAAACGCCCTCGCCCGGACGCAGCGAGCGGAGACCGATGGCCATGATCTGCAGTCAACGCCTCAAACACAGCCTGTTCGCGTGGATGCTGGCATTGGGGCCCCTCCTGGTGCTGGCCGGATACGTCCAGGCCCAGTCGTCGGGTTCGGCCTCTTCGGGCAACGCCCGCCTGTTGACCGTCAACGGCGCCATCAGCCCGGCGACCATGGATTACCTGATGCGGGGCCTGGAGCAGGCCGCCGATGACCAGGACCAGCTGGTGATCATCGCCATGGACACGCCTGGCGGTCTGATGTCGTCCATGCGCAGCATCATCAAGGCTATCCTGGCCTCACCGGTTCCGGTGGTCACTTACGTCTCGCCGTCTGGGGCACGCGCCGCCAGCGCAGGCACCTATATTCTCTATGGCAGTCACATTGCCGCCATGGCGCCCGCCACCCACCTGGGATCGGCGACGCCGGTCCAGATGGGCGGCCTGCCCGGCCAGCCGGAAGAGCCCCGAGCTCCGGACAAACAGTCGCCCTCCACCGGTGGCGAAGACGCCTCAAAAGACAGCCACCAGGGCGGCAGCGCCATGGAGCGCAAGGTGCTGGAGGATGCCGTCGCCTACATCCGGGGCCTCGCCGACCGCCACGGACGCAACGCCGACTGGGCCGAACGGGCGGTGCGAGAGGCCGTCAACCTAAACGCCAACGATGCCCTGAAACAGAACGTGGTCGATGTGGTGGCCCGGGACATTCCCGACCTGCTGCAACAGATCGACGGTCGCAAGGTGATCATGGCCGATGGCGAGCGGGTGCTGCAGACCGCCAACCTGACCGTCGAACGGGCGGACCCGGGTTGGCGTACCGATCTGCTGTCGGTGCTGACCGATCCCAACGTCGCCTATTTCCTGATGATCATCGGTTTTTACGGGCTGATCTTCGAACTCGCCAACCCCGGCAGCCTGTTCCCGGGGGTGATCGGCGCCATCTGCCTGGTGCTCGCCCTGTTCGCCTTCCAGGTCCTGTCGGTGAACTACGCCGGGCTGGCGCTGATTCTGCTGGGCCTGGCGTTTATCGTGGCGGAGGCCTTCATGCCCAGCTTCGGGGTGATGGGGCTGGGCGGCCTGGCCGCCTTTGTGGTGGGGTCGGTGATCCTGATGGACGGCACCCACCAGGCCATATCCCTACCGATCATCGGCGGCACCGCCGCGGTGGCCGGTGGCTTCCTGCTTTGGGCGGTGACCCGGTTTGTCGGGCTGCGCAAACGGCGTGTGGTCAGCGGCAAGGAGCAGATGCAGGGTGAAAGCGGCATCGCCCTGGATACGTTTGTGATCGACGACGATCACTACAAGGGACATGTCCGACTGAATGGTGAACGCTGGAATGCCACCAGCACGGCCGCGGTCCATGAGGGCCAGACCGTCCGCGTGGAGGCCATCGACGGCCTGACTGCCCGGGTCAGCCGCCAGGACGACACGGCGGACGCCCCAACGACGCACTGAATCAGGACAACCAACCGGAGGGAACAACATGCTGGGCAACCTGATACCGTACATTGCACCTCTCGTCATCCTGCTGATCATCCTCGGCAGTGCCATTCGCATCCTGCCGGAGTACGAGCGCGGCGTGGTGTTCTTCCTGGGGCGCTTCCAGGGCGTCAAGGGACCGGGGCTGATCATCGTCATTCCCGGGATTCAACAGCTGATCCGGGTGGACCTGCGGGTGATCACGCTGGACGTTCCCAGTCAGGACGTGATCTCCAAGGATAACGTCACGGTGAAGGTGAACGCGGTGCTCTACTTCCGCGTGGTGGATCCGGAAAAGGCGATCATCCGGGTGGAAAACTACGGTGCGGCGACCAGCCAGCTGTCGCAGACCACTCTGCGTTCGGTGATGGGCAAACACGATCTGGACGAGATGTTGTCCGAACGGGACAAGATCAACGCCGATATCCAGGAAATCCTGGACGCGCAGACCGAGGAATGGGGCATCAAGGTCGCCAACGTGGAAATCAAGCACGTGGACCTGGATGAATCGATGATCCGCGCAATTGCCCGTCAGGCCGAGGCGGAGCGGGAGCGTCGGGCCAAGGTCATCCATGCGGACGGCGAATTCCAGGCGTCACAGAAGCTGGTCGAAGCGGCGGATGTCATGTCCCGTAATTCGGCCGCCCTGCAGCTGCGCTACCTGCAGACCCTGGCCGATATGAGCAACAACAACAGCTCCACCATCGTTTTCCCGCTGCCCATGGACATCATGAAGAGCTTCATGAAACCGGCAGGCGACAAGGGCCCCAAACCGGAAACCAGCCCGGAATAACCCAATCTGCAGACACAAAAAAAGGCCGGTCAAGCCGGCCTTTTTCGCATTCGTCAGAGCAACTTACTTCATGCTCGACTTCTGCAGCATACGCTTGGCGCGCTCGTTCGCTTCTTCAGCGGACTTCTGCGCTTGCATGGCAGCAGACATGGCTTCTTCTGCTTTTTCATAAGCAGCGTTGGCGCGGCTCTGTGCAGAGTTGGCAGTGCTCAGCGCGTTGCTGGCTGTCTGCTCTGCAGAGTTCGCAGTTGCTGCTGCGTCATCAATGGCTTCCTGGTTGGCTGTGCTGGCACAACCAGCAGTCATAGCGGTGGCCAGTGCAAAACCTGCGATCGTCAACTTACGCATTCTCATTACCCCTTATTGATGGTTATAGCTTCCTTAGACTGCAGAAGTCTTTGGAACCAACTCCCTGTCTGTTCCACAAGTTTGGACCACTGTCGTCCAAATCGTCATGAACAGTGTAGAACACTGCCTTACGAATTGAGAACTATAGATCAACCGATTACGTTCGCCAATTACCGGTTCGTAACGCGTCCACTTATGTTACGCGTCAGGGAAGGATACGGATTGGTGTGCCGTCGGGAACCAGCGTCCAGATCTGGTCCATGGCCTCGTTGGTCACTGCAATGCAGCCGTCGGTCCAGTCCAGCCCGGCAAACGCAAACGCCATATCACCGGCGTCATTGGGCAACCCGTGAATCATGATCTCGCCGCCGGGGTTCAGCCCCCAGTCAGAGGCCAGTTCGCGATCGTGGGCGTTGGGGTAGGAGATGTGAATGGACTTGTAGTAGCTGCTGCCCGGGTTACGCCAGTCCAGGACGTAATCGCCCTCGGGGGTGCGCTCGTCACCCTCGAACAGCTTGTGGCCCTGGGGATTGTCTCCCAGGGAGATGCGGAAGGTCTTCACGGCTTCACCGTCCACCATCAGGTCCAGGCGCCGCTTGGCCTTGTGGACCACGACCCGATCCACCGCCAGCGATGCGTGGGCGGTTTCAGGTCGCTGATAATCGGTCG
The DNA here is from genome assembly GCF_040148665.1 of Marinobacter sp. NFXS9. Taxonomy (NCBI): domain Bacteria; kingdom Pseudomonadati; phylum Pseudomonadota; class Gammaproteobacteria; order Pseudomonadales; family Marinobacteraceae; genus Marinobacter; species Marinobacter sp. NFXS9. Next base: position 270,998 of record NZ_JAGDDW010000004.1, read on the forward strand.
TTGCCATGGCGAGACTCTCGGCGGAGGCCAGGCCCGGCACCAAAATACTGAGCGAAAGCAACAACTGCGCTAGACGACGAAAAAGCATAGAAAACCAGCAGATTGCACAAAGTTAATGCGCATTTTATAGCACAACCCAAGAGGGTGTTCGATTTCTTAACGTTACAGTGAGAAATCGGCACGTTTCCGGGGGTAAATAATTTAGTCCAGCACCGTAGCACGCAACCGATCGTCCAGACAGGTCGCCTTCAGCGGCTGGTCGGCGATCAGCTCCAGCCGGTTCTCCAGAGCCGGCGCAATCGGATAGCGGCTGATCACACCCTCGCCACCGTTGAAGGCAAGCCAGCCATCGGTCGTGTTCAGCACGGCCTTGTAGCGGGCGCAGTCGGAACCGGTCAGCCAGGCGACCACGGCGTCGGCCTCAAAACGCCGAGCCGGCGCGATCCGCCAGCCCAGGCTGAAATAGCCCTGGCCGTGGTTTTCCCGCATCTGCCAGTCACGGTCCGCTCCATCGTCCGCCGTGCCGGTTTCAGCATGGTGATGGTCGTGAGCATGGGGCGATTCGAACTGGGGGACCTGGGGCTGGGCATCGAGCCAGGCGAGATCCAGTCGGCCCTGTCGGGTCTGGGCGATGCGTTGTTTGGCGGGCGTCAGCGCTTCGGCCCACTGCCAGAAGTTGCGGATTTGCGGTGCCGTGCACAGGTCGGTCTTGTTGGCCGCCAACACGTCGGCGGCGGCGACCTGATCCCGGAAGTGCACGTTCTCCGTCACCCGGGGATCCTCCAGGCGGCGGGGATCCACCAGGCCGATGGTGGCGCCGATCGTCAGGACGTCCCGGTAGAACTCGTTCTGCAGCGTTTCGATGATGCGGGCCGGATGCCCCAGGCCTGTAGGCTCGATCAGCAGCCGATCAGGGCGGGCCTCGCGAATGAGCATGTTGAGCCCCATCTGCATCGGCAGGCCGGCCACACAACACATACAGCCGCCGGGCACTTCCCGCACGAAGGCGCCGGTATCGGCCAGCAACTGGCCGTCGATGCCGATCTCGCCGAACTCGTTGACAAGCACCGCCCAGGTCTCGCCCGCCGGTTTGCGGGCCAGCAGATCGCGGATAGCGGTGGTCTTACCCGCGCCCAGGAAGCCAAGAATGAGGTGGGTTGGAATCGGCATGGCAGTCAGTCAGAATGTTATAATATAACAATTGTACCACGCCGCAGGCGCAAAGAACGAATCGGTCAGAATTTGGGCGGCGCGGCGCCCTCGTCCATTTTCAGGCCCACCTTGGTGACCCGGTCGGCCTCGGTGGCCCGGGCCACCAGGGTGACCGGACCCAGCACCACCCGGTCGCCGACGACCGGATGCCCCTTGGCCCGTTTGGCAAAGCAGTCGGCCAGGGAGAGCTCCGGCGACAGCTCGTCGAACTCGATGCCATAGACCTGCTCCACATCCCCCAGCAGCGCGTCGCCGTTGAGCACGAAGTCGCCGAAGAAGGCCCGCTCCATCAAGTGACGCGGCGGCTGCCGGCCGCTGAGCGTGTGCCCCAGGTCGTTGAGGCTGTCCGACAACGCGAACACGGCCAGTACATCCCCCTGCTGGACCAGGGTGTCCGGCTGGGGTGACATGCAGAGCCGGTCCCGGAACACGCCGGCGACGGCCGCGTGCCTGGGCATGGTGATGCGCGACAGGGGACGCGGATCGGACCAGCGCTCGCCCCGCAACGGAAACAGCATCAATTCGTGATCACCGGCGGCCGGGACGTCCAGCGGCAGACGCCGGTAGGGCTCCTCCGGCGCCGGCACCTCCAGCTTCAGCCAGCGGGCAATGCGCGCCAGCGAGCTGCCCTGGACCACCAGCGACACCAGTACCACGAAGAAGGCGATGTTGAAGATCAGCGGCGCCTCGGGCAGGCCATCCATCATTGGAAACAGCGCCAGCACGATCGGCACCGCGCCGCGCAGGCCCACCCAGCTGATGAACGTCAGTTCTCGGCGATTGAAACTGAACGGCCACAACGTGGCGAAAACCGCCAGCGGCCGGGCAAACAGGATCAGAATCAGCGACAACGCCAGGGCGCCGCCGACCAGCGGCATCAACTGACTGGGGCTCACCAACAGGCCCAGGATCAGGAACAGACTCATCTGCGCCAGCCAGGCCAGACCATCATGCACCTGAAGGATCAGCGGCATCATCCGCACCGAACGATTACCCAGCACCACCCCGGCCAGGTAGATCGCCAGGAAGCCACTGCCGGACAACATGTTGGTCACCGAGAACAGGGCGATCCCGGCGGCGGCCACCAGCAACGGATACAGCGCCGGCATCAATCGCGCCCAGTTGACCAGGCGCACCATCAGGCGGCCGCCGAGCACACCCATGATGGCGCCGATCCCGAACTGCTCGATCAGCAACCAGAGGCTGCCCAGCAGACCGGATTCCTCCTTGGTCAGGAGCGCCAGCAGGGCCAGCGTCAGGAAGATGGCCATCGGGTCGTTGCTGCCCGACTCGATTTCCAGGGTCGCACCCACCCGCTCATTGAGGTGAAGCCCCCGGCCCTGCAACAGCGAGAAGACAGCCGCCGCATCGGTGGAGGAGATGATCGCGCCCATCAGAAAGGACGCGCCCCAGCCCAGGTCGAACAGGTAGTGCGTCGCCAGAGCGGCGATGCCGGCGGTAATCACGACGCCGAGCGATGCCAGCAACAGCGCCGGCTTCAGGCCCACCCGGAAGGTGTCCGCCCGGGTCCGCATACCGCCGTCGAGCAGAATGACGGCCAAGGCCAGGTTGCCCACCAGGAACGCGAGTTCGAAGTCGTCGAAGCGTACGCCTCCCGGTCCGTCAACGCCGGTGAGCATGCCAACTGCGAGAAATATCAGAAGGACCGGCATTCCCAGCCGGCTGGATAGGGGGCTCAGAAGGATGCTGATTACCAGCATCAAGGCCCCGATAAGGGTGAGAGTCGGATCCATGCTAACTCCAGTCCATTCGAGAGCATGATAACAGCTCCCGGCGCCCAGTCAGAGACGTCGCGGGACGAACATCAGCTCACGGGGATCAGAGGACCGGTTCCATCGGGGCCGACACGACTTGGTCTCGCCCATTCGCCTTGGCCAGGTAGAGCAGTTCATCGAGGCGCTTGAACGCTTCCGGCATGGGTTCGTCCAGGTCGACTTCGACAACGCCGAAGCTGGCCGTGACCCGTTCCGGAAACGGCATGGGGTGCTGACGCAGCTGGTCCCGCAGGAGCTCCGCCAAGCGGCATGCACCCTCGAGATCGGTGTCCTCACAGAGGATCAGGAACTCCTCACCGCCAAGCCGGTACACCACATCCGTCGAACGCACTTCGTGGCGCAACAATCGTCCGAGGCGAACCAGAACCTCATCCCCCACGTTGTGGCCGTGGCTGTCGTTGACGCCTTTGAAGTGGTCGATATCCAGCATGATCATCGCAAACGCCATGCCCTGGCGCCGGAAGCGGGCCATTTCCCGCTGCCAATGGGTTTCCAGGTGACGGCGGTTAAAGGCGCCGGTGAGCGGATCCATTGTCGCCTGTTCCCGCAACTGGAATTCCAGCATCTTCATCTGGGTGATGTCAGAAATGTAGCCATGCCAGTAGGTGCTGCCATCTTCGGCCCGTCTCGGGGTCGACTCGCCCCGCAACCAGCGGATGCCGTGCTGCGGCAGCACCACCCGGAATTCACAGATCCATGGCACCAGGTTGGTCCGGGAGCGGTCGATAGAGGCCTGCACGGTGGCTGCATCGTCGATATGGATGCGTCTGAGCGCGTTGGTGGCATCCTGGTGGGCTTCTTCCGCGGTGATTTCGAACACGTCCCAGATCCCGTCACTGACGTAGGGGAACGACGCCGTGCCGTCCGGTCGGCTGAGGTACTGGTAAATGACGCCGGGCACGTTGGTGGTCAGGTCCTGGAGCAGGTGATCGTTCTGCTCCAGCGCTTCCATCGCCCGCAGGTATTCGGTCATGTCGATGGCGACACCGAGGTAACCCAGATCCTGTCCGGATTCATCGAAAATCTTGGACAGGGTCAACTGCACTTTGCGCCGTTCACCGTCCTTGCGCACAAACGTCCAGCGTTCCGAGCGATGGACGCCCTCCTCGACACCCACCTGGAACACGCGGAAACCGGCCACCGGCTTGCCGGTGTATTGGGTCAGCCGCTCGCCCCAATCCGCCACTTCCCCGGGATCATGGAAAGCCAAAGGCGTCATCCGGCCCACCACCTCGGCCGCACGGTAGCCCAGCAAGTGTTCCGCCCCGCGGTTGAACAAGGCGATCTTGCCATCGGGGCGGGCGACGATAATCGCGACATCTTCCGCCGAGGAAAAAATGCCCGAGAGGTAGGCATTCGCCTCGCGCAACTCCAGTTCGGTCTGTTTGACGTGGCTGATGTCGGAGTGTGTGCCGATCATCCGCGCGGGACGATCCTGCCCATGCCACTCAATGACTTTGCCGCGATCGAGGATCCACTTGTAGGTGCCGTCCTTGCAACGAAGTCGGTGCATGCTCTCGTAATAATCCGTGAGGCCCTTGAAGTGCGCATCTAAAGCCTTCTGACACGAGCCCAGATCCTCAGGGTGGATTCGGTCGGACCACTCGCTGAGGGACTGGCCGATTTCGTCCGGCGTGTAGCCCAGCATGGTTTTCCAGCCTTCGGAGAAATACACCTCGTTCTCGGGCATGCGCCAGTCCCAGACCCCATCGCCGGAACCGTCCAGCGCAAACTGCCAGCGTGCTTCGGATTCGGACAGCGCTTTCAGGGCCTGCTGCAGTTCCTCGGTGCGCCGCTTCACATTGGCCTCCGCCCGGGCCCGGCCCAGCAGGGCCATCGCCAGGTAGCCCGCGCACAAGAGGGTAGCGCCCAGTCCGGTGATGACCACCAGCAATGCGGTCGGGCGGGGTTGCCACTGCGACGGGTTGGTCGGTTCGGCCCGGATCAAGACCGATCCGTCTGCCAGGTTGATATCGCGGGAAAAGGTCAGCCCCAGGTCGTGGTGATGATCCTCACTATGATCGAGCGTCGCCGCCGGACTGTTCGAAGCAAACTCCTCAAAGCTCAGAGCGATGCCGGGAGAATCACTGTAAGCCGACGACACCAGTCGCGCCAGCGCGCTAAGGCGCAGTCCGAGGCCGATAAAACCGCGTAGATTACCATAATGACGATCAGTCACATCTTTGACAGCGCCCTCGTTAAACACCGGAGCAAAGACGACGATGCCGGATTCATCATCCGGGTCATCAAGCGTGCGGATGCCACCAATCATCACCGCTTTGCCGGTGGTCATGGCCTGTTCGAAGGCGCGGACTCGCGATGGCAGGTAGCTGACGTCCATACCCACCAGGTTGGCACCGGGAACATTGGTCTTCTGGTAGGTGATGGGGAAATGGCGGCGGATGTCGCCGGAACTCAGGTCCTCCACCGATTCCGGCAGGCGCAACCGGAACCGATGGTGGTATTCATAGGCCATCCGCTCGCGGTACAGCGTCATCTGACTGGCCGGCACGTTCTCGGTCCAGCTGACGGTCATCTCGATGCGATCGGACAGGCGGGACAGCGTTTCAAACTCGTGGCGGGTGAGCTCCGACTCCAGGGTGATAAACCGGCGCATGGCGTCCAACTCACGCAGCTGGTCCTGGATCAACTCTCCCACAAACAGGATGCGTGAGCGGGCCTCCTGCTCGAAACTGGATTGCACGATCTGGCGTTCGGCCTCTGCCGCCCGCTGGGCCAGAATCATTGTCAGCGCCGCCCCCAGTGCAAGCACCAGCAGGACAGGCCATCCCTGGACCAGAGCGCGTCTTAAAGCAGGGCGCGAATCGGTGGTCAAATCAGTCTTCCGGGGAGTTCAAACTCACGTCAAGAGGATAGCATAGGCAATCACTACGTAGACCTTGCCTGACAAGAGTTCACAATCTATATTGGCTCCCTGCAAGCCCTCCGTCCGGGGGCACGGCAAGCGGGTGTAGCTCAATGGTAGAGCAGAGGCTTCCCAAGCCTACGACGAGGGTTCGATTCCCTTCACCCGCTCCATCTCTTCTCCCGATCGATGCCGCCCCAGCGTCTCCGCCAGCTCCGGCGGCCCAAACAAGACCAGCCCCCGCTCTTTCAGCGTCAGTCCCGGCGCCACCAGGTCACGGAACATGTCCCGCCACTCGTGGAAGTTGAGCGTGACCGGGTTGTGGGTGCGGATCTGCCGTGGGATGCCGTAGTCCGGTTTTTCCACCGCGTCTTCTTCCACAAAGGTGCCAAACAGGCGGTCCCAGATGATCAGGATGCCGCCGTAGTTCTTGTCGATATAGCGCGGGTTACGGCCGTGATGGGCCCGGTGATGGGACGGGGTGTTGAGTACCCACTCCAGCGGCCCCAGTTTGCCGATGGCTTGGGTGTGGATAAAAAACTGGTACGCCAGGCTGATGGCAACGGCAAAGATGACCGTCTCCGGCGGAAAGCCGATGAACACGATCGGCAGCCAGAACAGCCACATGCCGGTGATCGGATAAGTCACGCTCTGGCGGAAGGCGGTGGAGAGGTTGAGCTTCTCCGAGGAGTGATGCACCACGTGGGAGCACCAGAACCAGCGGATGCGATGGTGCGCCCGATGGAACCAGTAGTAGACAAAGTCCTGCACCAGGAACAACAGCGCCACCGACCAGGCGTTGAACGGAATATCGAACAGGCGCACGTCGAAAAGGGCGTTGTAGACCACGATGGTCAGCAGGGCGGCAATCACATCGCTGGCCTGATAGAGCCCCGCCAGGGTCATGTTGCTCAGGGTATCGGCCCAAGTGTAGGTGGCTGACGGATAGGCCGCGCGGTTGTGGCGCAGATGCAGCCACTCACCCGCCATGGCGAGAAAGAAGGCCGGCGCCAGGGCCAGGGTGACCAGATGGGGATCGAAACCCAGAAGATCCGTCAGGGGGGTCGGGGACATACGCACTCCAGTTTATCGTTGTACTGGATTCAGTATGTCACCGGAAGCCGTCGGGATCGGTGACCCATCCCGACGTTTTCATTGGCCGATGGCGTCAGTGCAGCTTCAGTCTCGGCTGCATCGCCCGGCTGATGCGGTCCATGAACCAGATCACGCCGGTGCGCAGCAGGCCATGCAGCGCCACCTGGTGCATGCGGTAGAGGGACAGGTAGAACAACCGCGCCACCTTGCCTTCGACGTACATGCTGCGACCGGACAGGTTGCCCATCAGGTTGCCGACGGTGGTGTAGCGGCTGAAGTTGATCAGCGAGCCGTGATCGTTGTAGACGAACGGCACCGCCTCTTTACCTTCCAGACGGTTGACCAGCGACTTGTACAGCGTCGCCGCCTGCTGGTGCGCGGACTGGGCGCGCGGCGGCACCGGGCGATCCGAATCCGGCTGCGGACAAGCGGCGCAGTCGCCCAGTGCGAAGATGTTGTCGTCCTCGGTGGTCTGCAGCGTCTGCTTGACCATCAGCTGGTTGCCGCGACTGGTTTCCAGTCCCAGCTTGGCCAGGAACGCCGGCGCCTTGATCCCGGCAGCCCAGATGGTCATTTCCGAGGGCAGTTCCGTGCCGTCCTTCATGACGATGCTGTCTTCACGCACCTCACTCACCGGCTGGCCGGTCAGCACGGTCACGTTCTGGTACTCCAGCTCTTTCGTGGCCGCCACGGAGAGCCGCGCCGGCAGGGCGGGCAGAATCCGGTCTGCCGCCTCGACCACCGAGATGCTGATGTCTTCCGGGCGCAGGTAGTTCATGCCGTAGACCGGCAGTTCACGGGACGCCAGGCGCAGCTCCGCCGCCAGTTCCACGCCGGTGGCACCGGCGCCGATGATGGTGATCGGCAGGCTGCCGCTGCCCCCTTCCTGAGCGTCGTGGTTCTTGCGCAGGAAGGCATTGAGCATGAGGTCGTGGAAGCGCCGCGCCTGCTCCAGGCTATCGAGGAACAGGCAGTTCGACTGGGCGCCCGGGGTGCCGAAATCGTTGGCGGTACTGCCCACGGCGATCACCAGGGTGTCGTAGCCGATGCGCCGCTCCGGCACCACTTCCTCACCATCCTGATCGTGGAAGGCGTCGATGACCAGCTCCCGCTTGTCACGGTCCAGGCCCGCCATGCGGCCCAGCTGGAATTCGTAGTGGTGCTTGCGGGCGTGGGCTCGGTAATTGATCTCGTTGGCACTGGCATCCAGCGATCCGGAGGCCACTTCGTGCAGCAGGGGTTTCCAGACGTGCGTCAGCCCGGCGTCCACCAGCGTGATGCGGGCTTTCTGCTTTTTGCCGAGCCGATTGCCCAGACGCGTCACGAGTTCAAGACCGCCGGCGCCACCGCCGACGACGACAATATGATGCAGTTTATCCATTGCGGGGTTCCCGATAAGAAAAGACAGCCAACAGCTCTGACCGGACGACGGCACCGGACGGACCAGACGCTTTTGGCTGTCTTCACTCAGGGTGAGGAGGGCGTATCCTATCGAGTGGGCAGGATACACTCAATGCGACTTCCGGAGGCAGCGTGGAAACTACCTGCACCGGTCGTTCGCTCGTGATTCGTGATGCGGACCCTCAATATGTCGTTATTTTACGACATCAACAGTGACGCTCCAAGGGCCGTGGTGGACCCGCGTCATCCGTCGACACTGACAAAACCGACACTGGACACAGGGAAAAACGCCCTGTTACAACGTACTTGGGAGTCTCTGGACAAGCGCTGTTGAGCCTCCGTTTGATCAGTGCTTGTTCAGCGGCTTCCCCCGTTCTCCAACACCAAAAGGAGCAAACCGTGAAACTGCAAGTGAAAGGGATTACCGAAGGCCAGCCCGTCCCGGAAACCTTCGCGTTCGGTGTCTACAGCGAAGAGGACCACATGAGCTTCGGTCCCAATCGCAATCCGGAACTGGTCTGGTCGGATGCGCCCGCCGGGACCCGAAGCTTCGTGGTCATGATGTACGACCCCGACGTGCCCAGCGTCGCCGATGACGTGAACCAGGAAGGCAAGACGGTCGACAAGGATCTGCCGCGGGTCGACTTTTTCCACTGGCTACTGGTGGATGTCCCGGCCGACACGTCGCGCATCCCCGAGGGCGCGGACAGCGACGGCGTGATTCCCAAAGGCAAGAAAGGCGGCCCGGGCCCGATCGGCATTCGCGGCATCAACACGTACACCCATTTCCTGGCCGGCAACCCGGACATGGCCGGCACTTACGCCGGGTACGACGGCCCCTGCCCGCCCTGGAACGACGAGCTGGTGCACCGCTATTACTACGAGGTCCATGCGCTGGATGTGGAGACCCTGGGCCTGAGTGGTGATTTCGAAGGCGATGCCGTCCGCGAGGCCATGCAGGGCCACGTGCTGGCCAGCGCCCGTGTCGGTGGTACCTACACCCTGAACCCGGCGTTGCGCTGATGGCCCTGCGGCGATCCGGTCACAACGCCGGATCGCCGCCATCCCCTCCCGAGTGCGTCAAAGACACCCTAGTTTCCCGCCGTAAACCCGGCCGTCACCACAACGGTGCCACTCGCGGTATCCACCGCCGCCGTGATCTGGTGGCTGCCACTGAGCGTGCCAAAGTCAAACGGATAGGCCGGTCGGCTGCCACCCGCAACGGTGCCCGCGAAATCCCAGGGCGCATTGTTTTCAGTCTTGATTGGCGCCCGCAGGCGCTCCGGATCGTCCAGATAGAACCGGACCCGTGAAACACCGGTCACTTCGGGCACAAAGACATAGGCGTTGCCGGTCAGCGACTGGCCGGCCAAAGGCACGGCGCTTGTCCGGTCAGGCTGACGACTCACCTGGAGGTCATAAGGCCCGGCCAGGTCGAAAGCCAGATTGACGGTGACCGCGACGTCCTCCTGTCCCTGGGCACTGATGTGGATCTGCCCCTGATAGCTGCCCGGAGCCAGCCCGTCCGTATCGATCGATGCCGTCAGCGTTTGCGGCGTTGTCCCTTGTGTCGGCGTCACGGACAGCCAACCGGCGTCACTGGTGGCGCTGAAGGCCACCGGGGAACCGTCCGTCATCACCAGGTCCAGGGAGGCCTGATCGCTGGACTCCGGCGAACGCAGCGTGACGTTGAGGTTTGAGGGGCTGACCGACAGCTGCGGCACCAGGTTGGCCACGGTGAACGCCGCTGTCGCGGTCAGGATGGCGCCGTCCTGAGTCGTCACGCTCACCGTCACCGTGTGCTGGCCGTCGGCTATCGACGTGGTATCGAACGGCATCGCCAGGTCGGACGCGTTGGTACCGGCAAAGTCATAGGGTGCCACGTTCTCGGTTTGCCGGGGTGTGCCGGATGCACTGGGGTTGTCCAGATAGAACCGGGCCTGCTTCACATTGAGTTCCGGGCTCAGGAAAATATACCGATTCCCCTGCAGTGCAGCGCCTTCCAGCGCCTCAGGAGTGCCGCGGTCTGGCGAGCCGGAAACCATCAGCGAATAGGCACCCGCCCCGGCCCGGACCGTGACCGGCACGACGAGGGCCAGCCCGCTGGCCTGGCTGATGGCGACATGAGCGACCTGCGTGCCGGGATCCACCTTTTGGCCGTCCACCGTCAGCGTCAAGGTGGCCGGCGTGGTGCCGCTGGCCGGAGACACGGTCAACCAGTCTGGCGTCTGACTGACCGTAAAGTTCAGCGCCGCGCCGGTGGAGGACAAGGCCAGTGTCTGACTGTCACGGCCGTCCGCCGGCACTTCGAAACCCAGCGCCACCGGATCCGCAACATACTGGGAACCGCAGCCCGACTGGCTGTATCGGAACTGGTCCACCAGCCGGGGTGACTCGCCGGTTCCGGTGACCCCAAGCGTGTTCACGATCAGTTCGCCACCGGCGGTGAAGTTCAATTCGGCAAAATGATGCAATGTGTTGTCGCGCACGGCGGTCCAGGCGGGCGGAACGGCGGATTTCCAGGGCGAGAAGTCTTTGGAGATGTTGCTCAGCTTGCCGCCCGGACTCACTTTCAGCCAGGTTGTCCCGTCGTCGGTGTCGTAACAGCTGCGGGCGGTCGTGGTCGGGGTATTGCTGGCCGGCACATCCACCAGTGGGTAAGTCCGTTCGAAGGACTGGTCGTGAGCCGTGACCACCACCTCAACCCCATATTCTTCGAAGATCGGCCCGAGCTGGCCGCGCAAGGGCAGTGCGGAACCGTGGTTACTACCGTCCGAGAAGGGCGAGGCGTGGAAGAACGGTACCAGCCAGCGCTGGCCCCGGGCCCGGGCATCGGCCAGGTCCGCGTCGAGCCATTGCAGGGCGGCATCCGGCAGGGTGGCGTACTCATCCACACCGAAGACGGACACGAAATGGACGTCCCCCGCATCAAAGCTGTACATGCGCCGACTGTTCCAGCCGTCCGGTGTCGCAAAGTGCAGGGCCCAGTCGTCGAACCCTTCCCCCAGCAGGATTTCATGGTTGCCGTAGGTGGGCATGATCGGCGAATACTCGAACAGCGGCTGCATCTGATCGAACCAGGCACCGATGGTGGCCTGCAGGGTGCCGAAGCGTTTGTCCGTATTGAAGTAGGCGTAGTCACCGCCGAGCAGGACCAGGGACGGCGCCAGGCTGGCCATTTCCATAATGACCTGTTCGGTGCCGGTGGTCAGTCCATCCGCCCGGCCGATCAGCCCGGTGTCGGCAACGAACAACACGTCCAGATCGTGGGCACCGGAACCGGGCAGCGTGGTGGAACTGTAGGGACGGCTCTTCACTCCCGCCGCCAGGCTGACGCGGATGTCATAGCGCTGGTCCGGCAGCAGGCCCGTCAAAGTAGCCTCCAGCAGGCTGCCCTCCAATGTGGTGTCCGTGACGTCGGCGGGAACAGACTGCCACGTCGTGGTGCCAGCAGGGCGGTACTCGACCACCGGCCCGGCGGGCGGCAAATGCAGCAGCCAGGACACAGTCAGGCTGGTGGCGGTGTCCCCGCGCCAGCCGGTGTGGAACTGCGGCGCGTCGTCCCCGTTTTGCGGGCCGCTGCCGGCATTGGCCACATCAAACGCGGCACTGAGCGTGGACAGGAGTTGGCCGCCAACCCGCAACTCTGCGGCAATAGTGTGAGGGCCATTGGCAATGGTGGTGGTATCAAACGGCAGGCTGTCGTCGTTTGGCGTCGTGCCACTGAAATCCCAGGGCGCGTGGTTTTCGACCTTCACTTCCACGCCATCGAGCCGGAAACGCACCTGGTCCAGACCGGCGCTCTGGTCGATGAAAACATAGATCGAGCCATCGACGGTCTGACCGGACAGGGCAACCGCCCCGCTTCGGTTCGCGGAATCCGCCACCACCAATTGATAGGCCGAAGCCGGCGACGCCGCCAGCATCAAGAGAAGAACGAGAGAAAAGACCGCAAAGGAGAGTAAAGAGGAACGGGACCCCAAGCACCTGACCATATCGCACCCCCGGCAAGCAAAACCCATCCAACCACTGACCGTGGTCCGGAAGTCGCCAGGCTGCCGCGTGGGCAGGTACGATCACAACGCCAGTCAACAGCGGCTGTCCCGGGGTGTGGATCACCCTCTGCCCGCACGGGCTTACGTCCATGCCGGGGACGGCACACTATCAGTATTGATCGGGGGAATCGGGTTGTCATCGACTTTCCGGCGAACGGTCAACCGGAAAGTCGATGACGGGCAGGGTCAGTGGTGCAGGATCTGTTTCAGGAACTTCTGGGTCCGGGGTTCCTTCGGGTTGTCGAAGAACTCATGGGGCGGCGCGGATTCGACGATTTCACCGCCGTCCATGAAGATCACCCGGTCGGCCACGGTCTTGGCAAAGCCCATCTCGTGGGTGACACAGAGCATGGTCATACCGCTGGAAGCCAGTTCAACCATGGTGTCGAGCACCTCTTTGATCATCTCGGGATCGAGCGCCGAGGTGGGCTCATCGAACAGCATGATCTTCGGCTTCATACACAGCGCCCGGGCAATGGCCACCCGCTGCTGCTGCCCCCCCGACAACTGCCCCGGATACTTGTTGGCCTGCTCCGGGATCTTGACCCGCTTGAGGTACTCCATCGCCGTTGCTTCCGCTTCCTTGCGCGGTGTCTTGCGCACCCAGATGGGCGCCACGCAGCAGTTCTCCAGCACCGTCATGTGCGGAAACAGGTTGAAGTGCTGGAAGACCATGCCGACTTCCTTGCGCACGCTGTCGATCTGGCGCACATCGTCGGTCAGTTCCACGCCATCCACCACGATCTGGCCCTGCTGATGCTCTTCCAGGCGGTTGATGCAGCGAATGAACGTGGACTTGCCGGACCCCGACGGCCCGCAGATGACAATACGCTCACCCTGGGCCACGTCCAGGTTGAGGTTCTTGAGCACATGAAAGCTGCCGTACCACTTGTGCATGGCTTCCACGTGAATGATGGTTTTGTCCGCCTTGGCGGAATCAACGACCGTCTGGCCCTGCTCGGATTGCATTTGTTCAGTCATGATAGTTATCCATCAGGTCTTGTGACCGGTATCCAGCTTGCGTTCCAGGTTCTGGCTGTAGCGCGACATGCCAAAACAGAACACCCAGAAACAGAAGGCAACGAAGACATAGCCTTCGATCGCGACGTTCTGCCACGCGGGGTCGGTGATCGTGGACTGCACTGTTCCCAGAATATCGAACAGGCCGATGATCAACACCAGCGTGGTGTCCATGAACAAGCCGATGAAGGTATTGACGATGCCCGGAATCACCAGCGTCAGCGCCTGCGGCAGGATGATCAGCCGCATCTTGCGCCAATAACCCAGTCCCAGGGCACTGCCGGCCTCATACTGGCCACGCGGAATCGCCTGCAGACCGCCGCGGATGACTTCCGCCATGTAGGCCGACTGCCACAGGGTAATCCCGATCAGCGCCCGCAACAGCTTTTCGAAGTTCATGCCTTCGGGCAGGAACAGCGGCAGCATCACCGACGCCATGAACAGCACGGTGATCAGCGGTACCGCCCGCCAGACTTCGATGAAGATGACGCAGAAGCCCCGGATCACCGGCATTTCAGAACGTCGGCCCAGCGCCAGGATGATCCCCAGCGGCAACGAACCGATGATGCCGACGTAGGCCAGGATCAGCGTCAGCATCAACCCGCCCCACTTGTTGCTCTGGACTTCTTCCAGCCCGAACCAGCCACCGGGAATCAGGATGTAACCGATGATCGGCAAGCCGGTCATGCCGAAGATGCCCAGCCAGCGCCGCGCCGGGAAGCGCTCGATGAACTGGGGCACAAAGGCCACCGCCAGCAGGAAGAACATGATGTCCACCCGCCACTGCTGGGCATCCGGGTAGAAGCCATACATGAAGAAGTTCAGCCGCTGGTTGATAAACAGCCAGCAGGCGCCATCGCCCACACAATCCTTGGGATCGGCGCCGGTGAACGTGGCGTCCAGGAACAGCCAGTTCAGCAGCGGTCCGATGCTGGTGCCGATCATGTAGACAACCACCACGGTCAACAGGATGTTGTACCAGGTGTTAAACAGGTTATCCCGCATCCACTGCATGGGCGCAAACGCGCGCTTGGGAGGTGCCATTGATTCGCTCATCATCTCTCCTTAAGCGCAGCGGCGCGGTTGTACAGGTTCATGAAGAAGGAGATCAGCAGACTGACCGTGAGGTACACCGCCATGGTCATGGCCACCACTTCCACGGCCTGACCGGTCTGGTTGAGCGTCGTGCCCATGAAGACCGACACGAGATCGGGATAGCCGATGGCCGTCGCCAGCGACGAGTTCTTGAACAGGTTCAGGTACTGGCTGGTCAGCGGCGGGATGATCACCCGCATGGCCTGGGGAATGACCACCAGACGCAGGGTCAGGCCGTTGTGCAGGCCCAGCGCCCGGGCGGCTTCAGTCTGCCCCTTGCTGACGGACAGGATCCCGGACCGCACGATCTCCGCGATAAAGGCCGCGGTGAACAGCGTCAGGGCCACCCACAGGGCCGCCAGCTCGGGAATCAGCGTGATCCCACCGCCGAAGTTGAAGCCCTTCAACGCCGGAATATCCCACTCAATGGGCCCACCGGTCGCCAGGTACGCCAGCAGCGGCAGACCGATCAGGATGCTGATGCCGACCTTGACCGTCGGGAAGATCTCCCCGGTGGCCAACTGGCGCTTCTTGGCCCAGCGCTTGATGATCACGACCGCCACGATGGCAATGGCCAGCGCAGCCTCGACCCAGCCAAACCCGGGTTGCGCAATCGGATCAGGCAGGTAGAGTCCGCGGTTATTGAGGAAGAACACCCCGCCGACATCCACACTCTGACGCGGCGTCGGCAGGCTGCGCAACACGGCGAAATACCAGAAGAAGATCTGAAGCAGGATGGGAATATTACGGATGATCTCGATGTAAGCCAGCGACAGCTTGGCAATCAGCCAGTTACTGGAGAGGCGGGCCACGCCGATGATGAAACCGAGTATGGTGGCCGCCACGATGCCCATGGCTGAGACCAACAAGGTATTGAGCAGCCCGACAAAGAACGTGCGGCCGTAGGTGTAGGTCGCGTCGTAGGGAATCAGGCTCATGATAATGCCGAAGCCGGCGGACTGGTCGAGGAAGCCAAACCCCGTGCTGATCCCGCGGCTCTCCATATTGGCGAGCGTGTTTTCGATCAGTGTCCAGCCGGACCAGGCGATCGCGGCGAGCGCCACGACCTGGAAGAAAATCGCGCGCACCCGCGGGTCGTTCCACGGTTTGCTGCGAGACGGTTGTAGAGGCGGATTATTATCGTTCATGGACAATCCCGGAAAGCAACTTGAGGGAATAAAACGTCATTCACGGCAAAACCGGCAGGGACGCACCCTGCCGGCTTCACAGCTGCTCTCAGGATTTACCGCATCGGCGGCGCGTACATAATGCCGCCTTCGGTCCACAGCGCGTTCAGACCACGGTCCAGATCCAGGGGCGTACCCGGTCCGACGTTACGGTTGTACATTTCCCCGTAGTTACCCACTTCCTTGATGACCTTGTAGCCGAAGTCAGCCGGCAGGCCCAGCTTCTCGCCCATGTCACCATCGGTGCCCAGCAGACGCTGGATGTTCGGGTTGTCGGACTTTTTCATGTCATCCACGTTTTCAGACGTCACGCCCAGTTCCTCGGCGTTGATCTGCGCAAACAGCACCCACTTCACGATGTTGAACCACTGGTCGTCACCCTGACGCACCACCGGGCCCAGCGGCTCCTTGGAGATGGTGTTCGGCAGGATCACAGCACTGGACGGATCCGCCAGCTTGGAGCGCAGGGCCGCCAGCTGCGAACGGTCGGAGGTCAGTACGTCACAGCGGCCGGCGGCGAAGCCCTGAACCGTCTGCTCGGAGGTGTCGAACACGATCGGCTTGAATTCCATATCGTTGGCACGGAAGTAGTCCGCCAGGTTCAGCTCGGTGGTGGTCCCGGCCTGGATACAGACGGTCGCGCCATTCAGTTCCTTGGCATCGGTCACGCCGATGTCTTTCTTGATCAGGAAGCCCTGACCGTCGTAGTAGTTGGTGCCGGTGAAGTTCAGACCCAGGGAGGCATCACGGGTCAGGGTCCAGGTGGTGTTTCGCGAGAGCATATCGATCTCGCCGGATTGCAGCGCAGTGAAACGCTCCTTCGCCGTCAGCGGCGTGAACTGCACCTTGTCGGCATCGCCGAAAATGGCAGCAGCCACCGCGCGACAGGTGTCGACATCAATGCCGGTCCAATGGCCCTTATCATCCGGCTGGGAAAAACCCGGCAGACCGGAGGTAACACCACACTGGAGATGACCCTTGTCTTGAACAGCCTTCAAGGTTGTCGCCGCCATGGCGTTACCTGTCATCAGCGCGCCCAGCAGCGTAGCCGTACCTGCAGCGAGTGTGATCAGTTTTTTCATTATGAGTTGTCTCCGAATATCGGTTGTGTGCATAGCAACCCCGCATCAGCAAGGCCCAAGCCAAGCTTTGCAGGTTGTTGATTTTGTTGTCGTTGTTCGACGCTATCGCGCAAAACCACTGCTCTATCGGACCGCATCCGGCGAAATCTGCCTCACAATAGTGCGCACAGAATCGGTGCCGGCTCGTTGGCGGTCTGAATATAGGATAGGAGAAAAATCGGAATTGCACCGAATTGGTGAAAAAAAGTGTGCCATAGCTGGGCGGGCGCACCGTTGAAAACAGGCGGTGCGCCTTCTGGTTCAGGCTTCAGGCAAGCACCCGGCCGACCTGAATCACCGGCAGGGTGTCCGTAAAGTTGCCAATATCGGACAGGATAATTTCGGACTGCAGGTCGAAGGTGCGCTGATCGTCCTCAAGAGTGTCGAAATAGAGGTGGGCGACGGCCGAGAAGGCAGGAGGGGTTCCGGCGCCGACACCTCGAATACCTTCTTCCACCATAACCCGACGGCATACATCGCCGAGGCTGGTCGCCATTAGCGGCAAATGCGTTTCCCGAAAATAGGTGATACCAAACCAATCGCAGGAACTGGCGTAGAGCAAGCTGACTTTGATGTTCATAAATCAACCTCACACTCGTATCGGGACACTAGCTGGCCGCGCGGGACGACGCGCGCGCCGGCGCACCGCTGTCAGCGGCCATGATGACCTGTGGAATCTGGGACAATGGGCGTACGGCTGCGGCCGCTTCCATCCTGATGGCTTCCCGGGGCATACCGAACACAACGCAGGATTTTTCATCCTGTGCGACCGTGTGGGCCCCGCTGTCACGCATCGTTTTGAGGCCCCGTGCGCCATCGTCGCCCATGCCGGTCATGATGATGCCTGTGGCATTCTGGCCGGCCGCCTGGGCCACGCTGCGGAACAGCACGTCCACGGATGGCTTATGCCGACTGACGGCCGGACCGTCGATGATCCGGACCCGATACTGGGCGCCGCTTCGGATCACCTGCATATGCCGGCCACCGGGAGCGATCAGGGCCAGCCCCGCATGCACACGATCGCCGTCGCAGGCTTCGCGCACCTGGATCCGGCACACAGAGTCCAGACGTTTGGCAAAGGCCGCCGTGAATTTTTCCGGCATGTGCTGGACGATCAGGATGCCCGGCGAGCCGGCCGGCAGGACCGACAGAACCGCCTCCAGCGCCTGGGTGCCGCCGGTCGAGGTGCCAATGGCCACGAGACGGTCCGTAGTCCGGTAACTCACCGGACTGTCCGCCGGCGGGATCACATCGGTGATCGGTGCCGCAACGACCGTGGAACTGCATTTCGGTCGGGCTCGGCAGGCTTCCTTGACCGCCCGGGCGAGGTCTTTCTGCAACCGTTGCAGGCTTTCGCCAATGCCCTGCTGCGCCTTGGTAAAGACCGAGACGGCACCTGCTGCCATGGCATCCAGGGTCAGCTTCGCCCCCTGCTCGGTCAGGGTCGAACAGACAATGACCGGCGTGGGCCGCTCCTTCATGATCTTGCGCAGGAACGTCAGCCCGTCCATGCGGGGCATTTCCATATCGAGAACGATCACATCCGGCCAGTCCCGCTCCATGCGTTTGAGAGCAAATATCGGGTCCGCGGCCGAGCCCATCACAAAAAGCCCCTCCTTTCGCAGTGCGTCGGTCAGGACGCGGCGCACGAGTGCCGAATCATCGATGATGAAGATGCGGGGTGACGGGTTTGCAGGCTGGTTCATGGTTTTTCCTTCGCTGTTATTCACGCTGTTTTCCGGTAAATCGACGGCGCCACGGCTTTAACCGGCAGCTTGTAACTGAACAGGCTCTCGGCATGGGCGATCATAAGGAGCCCCCCGACAGGCATCCGCGAGAGCACATTGCTGACAATGTCCTGCTTCTTCTCACGCTCGAAATAGATCAGGACATTGCGCAGGAACACCACGTCAAACTGCCCCAGCGTCATTGGAGTCGGTTCGCAAAGATTCAGCGGCTGGAAGTTGATGTGTTGTCGCAGGCTCTCCTTGATACAGAAATCGCCGTCATGCTGCCCGATGCCCTTCAGGCAATAGCGGTGTAATAGAGCCGACGGGATCGAGTCTGCCAGACGCATCGGATAGATGCCTTCCCGGGCCATACTCAGCACCGAGCTGGAAATGTCCGTCCCCACAATTTCCCAGGACGACGATCCACGATTCTCAGCGAGGGTCATGGCGGCGCTGTAGGCTTCCTCTCCGGAAGAGCTGGCCGCACTCCACACCCGCAGCTTGCCGGCGTGGGAGCGCGCCACCTGCGCCAACACCTCGAAATGGCGCGGCTCCCGGAAAAACCAGGTCTCGTTGGTGGTCAACAGATCCACCATGATCCGGTGTTCGTCCGGATCCTGGCGCACACGTTCCAGATAATCCCGGAAACGCGACAGGCCGTAGCGACGCAGGCGCCGGGCCAGCCGGTTCACCACCAGATAGCGTTTGGCAGCGCTGAGGCGGATTCCGGATGCCCCTTCCATCATCTGCTGGATCACCCGGAAGTCGGCATCCGACAGCTGAGGGCTGGCCACCTGTGGCGCCATGCCGGTCATCAGGCCATCTCCTCCGACGCTTCCATCGAGCAGGCATCCACCGTTTGAGACTGATTGGCGACATCCCCGATGCGCTTCATATCATCGACGGACAGCACGTTGTCGATGTTCAGGATGATGGTGAACCCCCGCTCATCCCGCACCATACCGGCAATGAAGTCGGTTCTCAGACCGCTGCCGAAGCGCGGGGCCGGCTCAATACCGCCATCAATGTCGAAGACCGAATCCACGGCATCCACCATGAGCCCGAAAGTCAGCGCCCCATCATCGCCGCGAACCTCCAGAATGATGATGCACGTACGCTTGCCAGGGCGAGTCAGGGCCTGCCCGAAACGGCAAGCCAGATCGATCACCGGAACCACGTGTCCGCGCAGGTTGATCACGCCGCGGACAAACGCTGGCATCATGGGCACGATGGTCAACGCGCTGTACTCGATAATCTCGCGCACCATGTCGATCGGCAGCGCGTAGCGCTCATCGCGGGCGCGGAAGCTCAGATACTGGGCCCCCTGCAGCTGATCGCTGCCCAGCGCCGCTTCGATTGAAAACCTTTCGTCAGTCATGACCGTCCCCTCAGTCCGCGAAGGCGACGAACTCGTCGGCCCGGGTTGATGAGCTTTCGGAGGCCGCTGGACGCGCCGCCGGAACCGCCTTACCGGTCACGTTTTTGAGGGCAACATTCGCATCGCGGACCTTGAAGATCGACACCAGCTCCACCATCTGCTCGGCCTGGGCGTTGAGCTCCTCGGCCGTGGCTGCCAACTCTTCGGAGCCGGAGGCGTTCTGCTGGGTGACCTGGCTCAGTTGGGCCATGGCGGTGTTGATCTGGCTGACACCGGTACCCTGTTCTTCAGAAGCGGCTGCAATTTCCTGCACCAGGTCGGAGGTTTTCTGGATATTGGGGACAATCTTATCCAGCATCTCACCGGCCTCTTCGGCCAGGGCCACGCTGCCGGAGGCCACCTCACCGATTTCCTGCGCCGCTACCTGGCTGCGCTCTGCCAGCTTGCGGACTTCCGCCGCCACTACGGCAAAGCCTTTGCCGTGCTCTCCGGCACGGGCCGCTTCGATGGCAGCATTCAGGGCCAGCAGGTTGGTCTGGTAGGCAATGTCGTCAATGATGCCGATCTTGTCGGCGATCTGCTTCATCGCGTCCACCGTGTCCTTGACCACCTTGCCGCCACGACGGGCGTCCTCTGCACTCTCAGTGGAAATCCGGTCGGTCACGCGAGCGTTGTCGGTGTTCTGGGCAATGGATGCGGTCATCTCTTCCACGGACGCCGAGGTTTCATCCACGCTGGACGCCTGCTGGGTGGCCGCCTCACTGATGGACTGGGAGGTCGCCGACACCTGGTTGGCCGCAGCCGACAGGGATTCGGTGGAGGTGCGAACGTCGCCGATCACCGTGGAGAGACGCTCCGTCATCTCGCGAATGGCGAACAGCAGGGACGTGCGGTTGTCGGTGTTGGTTTTCACGTCCAGCGACAGATCGCCGTCGGCCACCTGGCGGCAGATCGCCGCGGCATAGGCCGGCTCACCGCCCAGTTGCCGGACGATCTGGCGGGCAATCAGGAAGCCCAGCACCAGTGCCAGGATGACACCGCCGGCAATGGAGCCCTGCATCAGGATTTTGCTGTCCGCGAACACCGTGCCGGCCGCTTCCGCGGTCTTTTCGGCACTCTGGGCCTTATACTCGGAGATGCTGCGCAGCGCGTCACCGAGACGGGTGGAGATGTCGTTGAACTCGCCGAACAGGTAGGCCGTCGACGCATCGGTATTACCAACCGGCTCGTCCCGGGCAATCTGGATCAGGCGCTTGACTCCATCACGGTACGTGGGCATCAGCTTTTCCGCCTGATCGAACATGGCCATGGCCTCGTCGGTCGTGAAATGACTGCTCGCCTCTTCAAGCAAGCCGTCCATTTGAGCGGCGCTCTCCCGGATGCGATCGATAACCTCGTTCTTGCGGGCCTGGGTATCTGCCAGGGCCAGGTTGCGGTTGTTCCGCGCCGCGTACATCAGCTGGTAATTCGCTTCCTTGATCTTGTCCAGGCCGAGCAGGCTCTCCTGGTACATCTGGCGGGTCATCTCGTTGATCGAGCCCATGTTGACCAGCCCGACCGTACCGACAGCGGCAGTAATCAAGGCAGTCAGCAGGAAAGCCAGAATCAGACGAGTCTGGAGTCGCAAGTTCAGAAACCAACGCATGGTTTGTTCTCCTTAAAATACTGATATCTATTGGTAAGTGATGGTTTCCAGTGCATGCACTGACTTCAGCAATCCTGGAATATCCAGGGTCAGGGCCACCTGGCCCGACCCGAGAATGGTCCCGCCCGCCACATCCGGCAGATGCTGGAACAGCGGCCCCAATGGCTTGATCACGGTCTGGATCTCGCCATGGAGTTCGTCGACCAACAGGGCGGCCCGCTCCTGCCCCTGATCGACCACCACCAGACTGCGCCGGCCCCGGTGGGTATCCGGCAGGTCGAAGTGTCGATGCAGGGCAATGAACGGCAGGGGCTTCTCTCGAAGCTCGAGGAAGCCATCCCGCCGCGTGGCGTCCAGATAGGCCGGCGCTTCAACGCACTCGGTCACCCAGTCGGTGGGAATCACGAAGAACTGGCCCGCCGCACTCACCAGGAAGCCGTCGATGATGGCCAGGGTCAGTGGCAGCCGGATCTTCATGCAGCAGCCGGCACCGGGTCGGTTGTCGATGTCGATAGAGCCGCGCAGGGCTTCGATGTCCTGACGCACCGAATCCATGCCCACGCCGCGTCCGGACAGATTGGACACGCTGCCCGCCGTGGACAGGCCCGGATGGAAAATCAGCCGTTCCAGATCGGCTTCCGCCAGATCCTCGTCCGCCTCGATCAGGCCATTGTCGACGGCCTTGCGGCGCACTTTGGCGATGTCGATGCCGCGCCCGTCGTCGCGAATCTCGATGACGATCATGCCGGACTCGTGGAACGCGTTGAGGATGATGCGCCCTTCCGCGGGCTTGCCAGCCGCCAGGCGTTCGTCCGGGCTTTCGATGCCATGATCCATGGCATTGCGCACCAGGTGCACCAGCGGATCATACAGACGGTCCACCAGCGACTTGTCCAGCTCGGTGTCGGCGCCCTGGATCTCCAGGTGGATCTGTTTTTCCAGGGCGTCGGCGGTCTCGCGCACGACCCGATGAAAACGGCTGAAGATCTCGCCCATCTCCACCATCCGCAGCTGCAGGGCCGACTCCCGGATGTGTTCGACGTGCATGTGCAGGTCTTCGAGGATCCCGTTCAGCGCCGGATCCTGCATCTCGACGGCCCGCATCTGGGCGCCGGCCGCCGTGATGACGAGTTCACCGACCTGGTTGATCAGGGTGTCCAGTTTGTCTGCCGAAATCCGCAGCAAGGCGTTTTTCTGCGTGCGTCGGGCATCCACTTTGGCTCCCACGCGATCTGCAGAAGCCTGCCGGGTTTCGGTCTGTTCCAGAGCACGCCGCCCGTCGTCGAGATGTATACCGGCCTGAGCCAGAAAGGCCTCAACGGTGTGTCGCGAATCCGGCACCACATCCAGAAGTGCGGCATAATCCGCGGGCCGGGCATCGGGGGGCAGGATGCGGATCTGGGCCACTTCCCAGATGAAATCGAAGGCCTCCTCAACCTGATCCAGGGTCGCCTCCGCATCCAGGCGCACTTCGAGCCCCAGGTAACAGGCCTCAGGATCGAAAGCGCTTTCTTCCGTCGGCAGCAGGTCATCGATCAGGCACAGATCTGCCACCCGCCCCAATTGGCCGAGGTAGCGGATGAAGGAGGCCGGATCGAAACCGTTGGCAAACAGGTCTTCCGGGAAACGCAGGGAAATATGCCAGACGCCCTGTTGCGAGGCTTCAGACTTCGGCTCATCGGCCACCGCCATCGCCTCGTCATTGGCAAGCTGAAACGCATTAAGAGCCGCGGTGAGTTCCTGCCCCCGTACCGGGTTCGGATCGGCGCTGTTGTCCGACCCGACCACCTCGATCATGGCACCGGTGTGGTCACAGCACCGCAACGCCAGGGCCACGAGCTCCTCGGTGACCGGAACCTGCCCGTCCCGGGCCAGCATCAGCACGTTCTCGTAGTCATGGACGAACGCGGCCACCATATCCAGCCCGAGCAAACCGGCGGAGCCCTTGATGGTGTGCACCGCCCGGAACAGCTCATTGATGGCCTCACTGGAAGCAGGGTCCGCCTGCAGCTGCGCCAGGGATTCCTCACAGCGTGCCAGGAGTTCGGCGCTTTCGGCCAGGAACCCGTCAAGCAGCTGTTGCCACTGTTCGTTGTTCAACATGACGTCTGTCTCCCGGCCCTCAGGCCGTCGGATGAGTAAATTGGAGTGCCTCGCGGCCGCGCATCAGTGTGAGGAAGTCATCGACCGCCCCGGACACGGCCAGCACCTGCCCACCCAGTTCCCGTTGCGCCAGGCAGCGACTGAAGAAAATCAGCCACTGCAGGCCGGCGGTGTCGATCTCTTCCACGTTGGAAAGGTCGATGCTCACGCGGCCGGTAGCCGGCAGATCGGCCAGCGCCTGCTCATGAACCTGACGAATGTCGTAAATTGTCAGGCTGGCTTCCGGCTGCCACACCCGGTGGTCAGCTGCTGCGTTCAGAGCACTCATGGAGTTCACCTCAGAGAGTCAGTTTCTGCACGGCCGCCAGCAGTTGCGCGGGCTGGAACGGCTTGACCATCCACGCCTTGGCACCGGCCGCCTGGCCTTCGGCCTTCTTGGCCTGTTCGCTTTCGGTGGTCAGCATCAGCACCGGCGTAAACCGGTGTGCACTGTCCTGCTTGAGGTTGCGCAGCAGGCTGATGCCGTCCATGCGCGGCATGTTGACATCGCTGATCACCAGGTTGACCCGGTTGCCCTGGAGCTTCTGCAGAGCGTCCTGGCCATCGAAAGCCTCTTGGACCTCGTAACCGGCTTCTCGAAGGGTCATGCGCACCAGTTGGCGCATGGATGAGGAGTCGTCGACGATAAAAATTTTCTTGCTCATGGTGTTCTCCGCTCAATTCAGTGCGTTCTAGAAAAAGGTCAGGGCATCAGTGGCCGCATGGGTTTGCCCAGCCTGGCGATGGCGTTCTTCGTCGGTGGTGAAGCTGGCGCGAAAGCGGCACAGCCACTCGCTGACGTCCGGGGTTGATTCCGGGTTGTCCAGATTCTCGCTGAAGCGCTCCAGGTCGCTCTGCACGTGATCCAGGATCTGCTCCATCCGGTCCTGGAACTGCAGGCTCATGGTGATGCCCTCCACAACGCCCCGGACATCGACCGCGCCCTGCTCCAGCCGGTCAGCCACCGCCGTCAGATCTCCCACGGCTATTTCGAAGCGCTGGAACACGGTGTCGGTGGTCTCGGTCAGGAGCGCCACGTTGTGGTCGTCGCTTTCAGTCATGCGCGAGGCGGCATCACCGGTGCGACTCATCGCACCGGTGATGGCCTGGGCCTTTTCGGCCATCTGGGCGCCGGCCTCCCCGGACGATTGGGACAGGCTGCGCACCTCATCGGCCACCACGGCAAAGCCACGCCCCACGTCACCGGCCCGGGCCGCCTCAATGGCGGCATTCAGAGCCAGCAGATTGGTCTGGTCGGCAATCTTGCGCACCGAGTTGGTCATCTGCTGCAGCTCGCCGGTGAAGCTTTCCAGTTCGGTCACGGAGTCGGCCAGCGATTCCTTGTGCACCTGCCCGTTGCGAAACGCCTCGCCAATGTCCTGCAGGCGGTGACGGGTTTCCTGTAGCAAGGCACCGACGGAGTCATCCTGCTGGTTGTTGGTGATACGCCGGGCGTCGTCCAGGTTGTGGTCGATCAGCTGAATCAGGTCATCAAACTGGGTCACCAGCGCGCCGATGTGCTCGGAGGCCATCTGCCGGACGGTCTGTACGCTTTGGGCCCAGGCCGGCACCAGCTCTGCCACCAGCGGGCGCAACGGGTCCCGCTGGGGCGCCTCGTCCACCTCATCCACCGGCTCCGCTCCCGGCTCGACGGCCGGCGCCGCAGATTTGAAAGCCGCAACACAAAGAAGGGCGAAGATCACGGCGCTGAGCGCCAGGGGTAGCCAGGCCGAGGCCATCACAAGGGGCACGCACAGCAGCAGTTGCAGAGTCAGACTGATGAGAAGAATGGGGCGCATATCCAGATCCCGTTGATGGCGTTGGAACATGGATCTATTTTGCGGTTGGCAAAAAAAAGGGGAATCAGGCGATTCCCCAAACGGTCTACTCCGATTCCCTAGGAGGCTGAAAACACACTTTCAGCAACCGGTTGACGCAAGTGGTTTACAAAATCGGCGATCGGCATCGGTGTTGCCAGCAGATAGCCCTGGACGCGATCACAACCCAGCTTCTGCAATTGCTCCAGTTGTTCCCGTGTTTCCACGCCTTCGGCCACGGTAATCATATCCAGGCCGTGGGCCATGCCCACCACGCTCTGAATAATGCGCTGGTTGGCCACATTCCGGTCGCAGTCCCGAATGAAAGAACGGTCGATCTTCAGGACATCGGGAGCAAAGTGGCGCAGATAGCTGAGGCTGGAGTAGCCCGTTCCGAAATCATCGATCGCCAGCCGGATGCCCGCTTTACGAACCCGCTCGAGCAAAGCCCGGGCGTGCTCCAGATCGACCATCAGCGACGACTCGGTCAGCTCCAGCTCGATGCACTGGGGTGGCAGGCCGTTGGCTTGCACAATGGCCAACAGTTTCTGATCAAAGTCCGGCTCCAGCAGGGAACGGGGGGAGATGTTGACCGCAAAGAACTGATCCAGTGCCAATCCCTGGTTGCGCCAATCGGCGATCTGGCCACAGAGAGTATTGAGAAGCCACCACGTCACCGGAACAATGTCGCCACTTTTCTCAAGCTGGGGGATAAACTCGCTGGCCGGAATCAGGCCCTCCCGGGGATGACGCCAACGGAGCAGGGTTTCGGCACCGCGCATGACAAGATCTCCGGTGCCGTATTTGGGCTGGAAGTAGAGTTCAAATTCCTCCCCCTGCAGGGCGTTATGCAAGGCCATCTGGCGCCGGAGCTGCCGACGATCGGGCAGATTAACAACCCTCTCGCTGCAGAACTCGATGCCGCCGCAGCGAAGCTTCTTGCCCCGTGTCATCGCAATATCGGCAGCCTTCAACAGTGACCCCGGGTCATCGCCGTCGTGGGGATAGCAGGCCACGCCCAGGGTCGCGCCCAGAGTGATGGATTCACCATCAACGACGATGGGTATGGCCAGGCTATTGCGGATACCGACCAGTCGATTACGGATCGCGTCCTGGCCCTGCATCCTGGGCATCAGGAAGGCGAATTCATCACCGCCGACGCGGGCGAGGTAGGCCTGCCCATCCGTCGCCTTCAGAAGTCGGGTACTTAACTTACGCAGGTACTCGTCACCCACACTGTGTCCGAGCGAATCATTCACCGATTTGAACCGGTCAAGGCCCATGATGGCGACGGCCAGTTGCCCCTCGCCCTGAGCTCCCGACAAAGTCGCCGCCAGCGTCTCGGAGAAAGCGAGGCGATTGGGCAGACCAGTGGTCGCATCCAGGTGTGTGGCGCGGACCAGTTTATCTTCCGTCTCGCGCTGTTCGGTCACATCGGTGGCAATACCGATTCGTCGAACCACCTGGCCCTTCTCGTTGGCAAGCGAGACAAACCGCGCCTGGAGACGACGATGCTGGCCATCACCGTCGAGGATGCCGAACTCCATGTCCGAACTCCCGGGCACTTTTGACGCTCGCTCAATCTGGCGCTGGACCCGCTCGCGATCTTCCGGTGCGACTGAGGTAATCCAGTCACGCGGATTGTCCAGAAGCGCCTCCCGGCAGCGGCCCGAAATCGCCTCATACGCCTTACTGACAAAGGTGCAGCGATCGCTGGCGACGTCCAGTGAGTAGAAAACAACCGGCAGGTGCTCTTCCAGGGCATTGAATACAACTTCCCGCTCCCGGACCTCGTCACGCAACTGGCGCTCAGAATCGATATCCACCAGTCGTCCGACCAGGTAGGTGTCGTCGTCCCTATTGGGGGCCACTTCGGCGCTGAGCCGGAACCAGCGTTCACCCCCCTGCAGCGTCGTCAGACGAAGTTCCAGGGCCAGAGGCGCCCGGTTAATGAGGCAGCGTCCCAGCTCACGTCGGAGGCGGCGGCAGTCGTCGATGTGGGCCAGGGTGGGGAACCAGTGATCGAACGACTGCTCCTGCCCCAGGTCGCTGCCAAACAGACGAACAAAGCTGAGCGAAGGAACAAATTGCCCGGTATCCGTATACCACTCGAACCAGGCTTCTACCGGGAGAGTGTCGCGCGCGAGGGATGAATTCCCACTCAACATTTGGCGCGACGGCATTGTGATATGCGTCAACATGCGGAAGCGGCGCCCGGCCATGCGCACCGGCCGTGCGATGATCTTGCAATCCAGCGGCTGTTTCTGGCGGATCAGCCTGACCTTCATGGCCACGCGCCCTTTTTCTCCGTGCAACTGCTGCTTCAGCCGGCGATCGAGGTCGGGCTCGTCGGAGAGGGAAGCGAGCAGGTCAAAGTAATCGGTGCCGGGCCCGCAGGGGGCCACATTGACATCTCGCATAATGAGACGCCACGCCCGGTTACCGTGGACGACACGACCCGCAGCATCAATCAGGCAGACCGCTACGTCCACGCCATCCAGCAGTTCATCAGCGATGCGACTATCCGCGCCGGCCTCAGCCGGCTGCTCGACTCGTGCCAGAAAGCGAATGGTTCCCACCAACGCCGGACCGGCTGCTCCATTACACGGCGACGGGACGGCAGAAACGAGAGCACGCTCGACCGGTTTGAGCTGACGTAGCGAGACCAGGAGTTCAAACCCCTCACCCTCCTGCATGGTATGCAACAGAGCCCGGGTGAGGTTCAACTGGTCGCTGGCATCAAACAATTGCATCATTTGGCCGATCCGGACCCGCTTGGCACCGTCGGCACTCTCGTCGAGTTTGGCTGGCAGTCCCTCCGGGAACAATACGTAGCCCGTGGTCGGGTCGTATTCCCAGGGGACCGTCGTCAGGGTTTCAAAGGCGTGTTCTGCAGGCGTCATGGGCCGCGCTTCCATCAGTCAGTCGTGGGGTATGACTCATGGTAATTCGCGAGACCGGTTTTGCTATTGGGGGGTTCCCGATGCCGCCTGGGGATTTTCCCCAGGCTGGCTCTATTCAGACATCGTCCAGGGAAATAAGACCGTTACGGATCGCGTAGCGCACCAATCCCGCGATGTCCCGGATGGACAGCCGTTCCATTATCTGCGCCCGGTGCGACTCCACCGTTTTGGCGCTGAGGCCCAGATCCCAAGCAATTTCCTTGGTGGCACGTCCCAGCGCTATCAAGCGCAGAATTTCATTCTGACGACCGGTCAGCGGGGAGGGTTCTGGCGCGTCCAGCTCACCAATCGCGGCGCCGACCACGCTTTCAGAAATCCCCGGGCTGACATAGAGCTGTTGATTACAGACCGAATCCAGCGCGAAATGCAGCTCCTTAGCCGCAGAGTCTTTCAGCAAGTATCCGTTGGCGCCGAGACGAAAGGCGTTGATGACATAATTGGGTTCCCGGTGCATGGACAACATGATCACGGGGGTTGGGTTCTGCTGTTCACGCAACGTCCTCAAGGCATCGAGGCCGGTCACCTTGTGCATGGAAATATCCATCAATACCACATCCGGCTCAGCCTGCCCGACAATCTCCGGCACAGCGCCCCCGTCTTCGCCCTCGGCGATGACCCTGAAGTCCGGTATGGCTTCGATCATGAGCTTCAGACCTTCTCGGACCAGGTCGTGATCGTCAAAAAGAACAACCCGTCGTTCGTTACAGGATGCATATGTCATTCGCTGGCACTCCGTGCTTGCCGTACTATCTTGACCCGCTGCCGAGACATGCAAACTCTTCGTCTCGTCCGGCGCGCTATCCCGACAGCCTCATTTGCAGACAGCAATGCCTATGGCCTGACACCATAACATTCGACAAATGAAATATATTTCCACTTAAGTCGGTAAAAGCTACATGCCGAAATATAAGGCGGCAACCCATTTCACATTTCTTTGCGCCTAATCGATATGCGTCCACTTGCGGTCGTCAAACGTAGTGGAACAGACAGTCATAAAATCGTTATAACTCTGTGACACCCCCCTTTCAGGAATGGTTCATAGTAAACAGCATAGAAGCCAACCGCAGCTCACGCGATGGAGACACCATGACAGTAAATGCCGGCACCGCTCAACGTATTCCCGCCACCGAGCTGGTTTCGTCCCGGTATGCGGAGAGCTGGACCCACACCCGGAACGGCGATCCGCGCGGCTACATCGACGCGGACCAATTGACCGAGCTGTGGATCCACACCGGCACGGCCTGCAACCTGGCCTGCCCGTTCTGCCTGGAGGGTTCTCATCCCGGCGACGGCCGCATTCCCGGCATGACCCTGGACGACGTTCGCCCGTTCATCCACGAGGCGATGGACATGGGCGTCGAGCAGTTTTCCTTTACCGGCGGTGAGCCGTTTGTCATTCGCGACTTCGTCAACATCCTGAATTACGCCAGCCAGTACCGCCCCTGTTTCGTGCTGACCAACGCCACCGATCCACTGCTCAAACGCGCCCATCAACTGTTGCCCTTGCGCGACAATCCTTATCCGATCCGTTTCCGCGTCAGCCTGGACTTCCCGGATCGCGCCCGGCACGACGTGGACCGGGGCGAGGGCAGTTTCGACAAGGCGCTGGAAGGCATCCGCTGGCTGCATGAAAAAGGCTTTGCGGTGTCCATTGCCCGCCAGTCCGACGCCAACGAAGACCCTGAGCAGGTGGAAGCGGCCTTCCGTGCCATTTTCCGCGACGCCGGCATTCCCGAGGATCTCGCCTTCACGGCGTTTCCGGATTTCGGCACACCGGGCGCCGAAGACGGCAGCCCCGAAATCACCGAAACCTGCATGGAGAAATACCCGACCCGGGAAAGCCGGTCCCACTTTATGTGCACCTACACGCGGATGCTGGTGAAGAAGGGCGACCAGGTCCGGGTCTATGCCTGCACGCTGGTGGATGACGACCCGGACTATGACCTGGGCGGCAGCCTGCGGGAAAGCATGGACACGCGCATCATGCTGCGTCATCACCGCTGTTTTGCCTGCTACCGTTTCGGCGCCAGCTGCAGCGCCCCGGCCTGATCCTAACCGGGCGACACTCGGGCCCGATGAACAACCATTAAAAAGGAACCTGTCACCCATGTCGTTTGCTGAAGCGGGCCTGTTCTGGGGCTTCCTGGTGGTCTACGGGATCATCATGTACGCGCTGTCTCCGCGCAGCCGGAATGCCGCCTCCTTCTATAAGGGAGCGGACGATCGGGGCAACCCCGTGAGTCAGTGGTCACTGACCGCCAGCATCTTTATCAGCTGGATTTTCGCCAAGTCGGTGACGAATGCCGCCAACCTGGGGGCGGCCTACGGCGTGGTCGGCGGGCTGGCGTACGCCACCTACTGGCTGTCCATACCGGTGGCCGGCTACATCATCTACCTGATCCGCACCCAGACCGGCGCCCGCAGCCTGCAGGAATTCCTGACCTCGCGCTTCGGGCGTCTGGCCGCGGTCAGCTTTGCCGCCGCCATCCTGATCCGTCTTTATAACGAAGTGTGGAGCAACACCGCCGTGGTCGGCGGTTACTTTGGCCTGCCCGGCGATACCGCCTACTACGCCGCCGCCATGCTGTTCACCGCCTTCACCCTGGCCTACAGCCTCAAGGGCGGCCTGCGCAGCTCCATCTTTACCGATGTGATCCAGGCGATCCTGTTCGTGTTCTTCGTCGCGGCGGTGCTGTTCCTGATCGTTCCCGCCAACGATACGGGCACCCTGCTGACCACCGGCGAATTCAAACTCGATGCCGGCGCCGATCTGTTGCTGGTGGCCGGCCTGCAGATTTTCAGCTATCCGTTCCACGATCCGGTGCTGACCGACCGCGGCTTCGTGAACAAGGAAAAGACCATGCTGAAGAGCTTTGTCGTTGCTGGTCTGCTGGGGTTTGTGGCGGTCTTTGTCTTCAGCCTGGTGGGCGTTCATGCCCAGCTGCACGGTATTGCCGCCAACGGTAACGCCCCCGCCGCGGTGGGCGCTGCAGCCGGTCTGACCGCCCTGTTCTTTATGAGTGTGGTGATGATGACGTCCGCCGGCTCGACCCTGGACTCCACCTTTACGTCGTTGTCCAAGTCCATTGCCGTAGATTTGCCACAGTTGGTGAAGCGTTCCGCCGACCGGCTTCCCAACATGCGCGTGGGCGCGGTGGTCATGGTGGCCTTTGCGATTCTCGGCAACCTGCCGATGTTTGCCGGCACCGACATCCTCAAGGCGACCACCATCTCCGGCACCATGGTGATGGGCCTGGCACCGGTGTTCCTGTTCTATGGCTTCACCCGCTGGTCGCCCTGGAGTTTCCACCTCAGTTTCTGGACCGGCATCGCGCTGGGTCTTGGGCTCGCCCTGGGGCTGATTCCGGAGAGCTGGTCCATCGGCAACGGCAAGTACGCGGCGCTGCTGGGGGTGAACGCCTGGGGCATCCTGATCTGCACCGCCGGGTTCTTCCTGCCGATCCTGATGCAACGGCTGCTGGGCCGCACGCCGGTCTCCAGCGGAGCGTCATGACATGGCGGAGGCGCCCGGCCGGAGTTGCCCGATCCATTACCGGTATCGGCCCGAGCAATTGTGTGCCGATCCGCAGCCGGTCGATGCGGATGTGCTTTATGTGATTGGCGGGCTCTACGGCAATCCGGAGGCGCTGGACACCATCGAGCGAATGGCCGCCAAGGAACAGGTGGCCGGTTACCGGGTACGACTGGTGTTCAACGGCGACTTCAACTGGTTCAACGCCGACCCCGAGACGTTTGCCCGCCTGAACGAGCGTGTCCTGAATCACGACGTGATCCTCGGCAACGTGGAGTACGAGCTGGCGCATCCCAGCCCGGAGGCGGGTTGCGGTTGCGCCTATCCGGACTTTGTCGACCAGGACGTCGTGGAACGCTCCAACCGCATCATGGCGCGCCTGCAATCCGTAGCGGCCCGCTTTCCCGACCTGCAAACCCGGTTCGCGGCGGCACCCCGCTGGCGCTGCTATGAGATGGCCGGTCAGATCCTGCTGATTCTGCACGGCGACCCGGAATCCCTGGCCGGCTGGGGACTGGCCCACGAAAACCTCGCGCGCCCGGCTCACGGTGCCCGGGTTGCGGACTGGTTCAGACTCACCGGCGCCGACGTCTTCGCCGGTACCCACACCTGCCTGCCCGCACTGTGGCAACGGTCGGTTGAGGGCGGTGAAACCCGCACGGTCATCAATAACGGCGCGGCCGGCATGGGCAACCTGCAACAGGATACACGCGGCCTGGTCACGCGCATCGCGCCCGCCAATCTCACACCGACGACCCAACCGATAGCACAAGTCAAGCAGGCCTCTTTGACGCTCTCCCTGCTGCCAGTGGCCTTTCCCCTCGATCCATGGATGCGACGATTTTCGACCTGGTGGCCCGAGGGCACCGACGCAAATCTGTCATATGGCCGGCGTATTCTTTCAGGCACGGCGCTGGGCCCCGAACAGATCAATCTTTAGCCGGCCAAATCCTTGCCAGCATTGGGATTACGCCCGTTTTCCGGTTGCAACTGTCGCTATTGGCAACCCATCCTGGTTTGATTTTTCTTTCGAGGTCTATATAATTACAACTCTAAAGATTAGCGCCGAGCCGCCATTATTTGTTATATTTCAGCGGCTTGCAGGCTAACGAAAGGCCCTTGCGCGGCAACAACCGGCGTTTAAGCCCTTTCGAATGAATTTAACTCTAAATGACTGAGTGCCCAACACCGTTATGACCACTGAAGGTTCGAATACAACCGCCATCACCCTTCGCACCCCGAGCAAGGATGATGGCTTCCGGCTCCACCAACTGGTGGCAGAGTGTCCGCCGCTGGATCCGAATTCGATTTACTGCAACCTGCTGCAATGCAGCCACTTCGCCGAAACCGGCGTCGCTGCCGAAAAGGATGGCGATCTGGTTGGCTTTATCTCCGGCTATATTCCCCCTCAGCAGCCTGAGACCGTCTTTGTCTGGCAGGTCGCCGTCCATAAAAAGGGACGCGGCCAGGGTCTGGCAAAGCGGATGCTCAAGGCCATCGTGAGCCGGGATGCGTGCAAGAACGTATCTCATCTCGAGACCACGATCACCGCAGACAACGACGCGTCCTGGGCGCTGTTCCGCTCGTTCGCCCGTGATCTCGGTGCTGAGCTCACCTATACCGAGCATTTTGAGAAGGAGGCCCACTTTGGCGGCCATCACGACTCAGAATTCCTGCTCCGTATCGGCCCCTTCACCCAGCCTGTAAACGGCTAGGAAGCGCGCCGAACGCCTCCGGCAGGCTGAGCCTGTCGGGGCGGTATTTCCCCGCAGCGCCGTGCCCCTGGGCGACCGAGCACACGTGAACGGCGCTGCATCCACCTCGAACCTGACATGCTAAGAGGCAAGACAATGGAACTTTTCAAGACGACCGAATCCGAAGTCCGCGTTTATTCACGTGCCTTCCCGGTGATTTTCAACCGGGCCAAGAACGCACACCTGTACACCGAAGACGGCAAGGCCTATCTGGACTTCCTGGCCGGTGCGGGCTCGCTGAACTATGGTCACAACAACGACATCCTGAAGAAGGCCCTGTTGGAGTACATTGAGAACGACGGCGTCAGCCAGGGTCTCGATATGTTCACCACGGCCAAGCACGACTTCATGGAAGCGTACAAGCAGTACATCCTTGAGCCGCGCGGCCTGGACTACAAAATGCAGTTCACCGGCCCGACCGGCACCAACTGTGTCGAAGCGGCGCTGAAGCTGGCGCGTAAGGTGAAGGGTCGTGACACCATCATCTCCTTCACCAACGGCTTCCACGGCGTGTCCCTGGGCGCGGTTGCGGCCACCGGTAACAAGCACCACCGCGGCGGTGCCGGCGTTCCGCTGGGCGGCGTGAACTTCATGCCGTACGACGGCTACCTGGGCGACGACGTTGATACCATCGCCGTGATGGACAAGATGCTGAGCGATGGCTCTTCCGGTATCGAACTGCCGGCCGCGGTGATTGTCGAAGCCGTTCAGGGCGAAGGCGGTCTGAATGCCGCAAGCGCCGAGTGGCTGCAGAAGCTCGAGAAGCTGTGCCGCAAGCACGACATCCTGCTGATCATCGACGATATCCAGGCGGGTAACGGTCGTACCGGCGAGTTCTTCAGCTTTGAATTCGCAGGCATCAAGCCGGACATCGTGACGGTGTCCAAGTCCCTGAGTGCCTACGGTCTGCCGATGGCCCTGGTGCTGTTCAAGCGCGAACTGGACGTGTGGACCTCCGGTGAGCACAACGGGACGTTCCGCGGCAATAACATGGCCTTCGCCACCGCCAAGGCGGCGTTGGAGACCTACTGGAAAGACAACAGCTTCGCCGATGAGGTGAAGAAGAAAGCCGGCATTCTGAACGCTGGCCTGAAAGCGATCGCCGACGAATTCAAGGGCGAGTTCAAGCTCAAGGGCCGTGGCATGATGCAGGGTATCGCCTGTCGTGACGGCGACCTGGCCGGCAAGATTTCGGCCCGCGCCTTCAAGAAAGACCTGATTATCGAAACCGCAGGTCCCGACGACGAAGTCGTCAAGTGCCTGATGCCGCTGACCATCAGTGAGGAAGACCTGCAAAAAGGTCTGTCCCTGTTGAAGGAAAGCGTGGAAGAGATCATGAAGGAAGACATGAGCGAAGCCTCCTGATCCAGGCAGTGCAGGAAGCCGAGAGGGAAGGCAAACGCGTGTAGGCGCGCTTTGTCATCCCTCGGGAGGGCCGTCTCCGGCCGGGACGCCGTCAGGCGCGACGGCCCTCCCGCTTTAACACTCCCGGCGCCCATTCAGAAGCGACCGAAGATCAGAATCATGACTAGCCAACAGCACACTGTAGAAAAAATCGGCGGTACGTCCATGAGCGACTACCAAGCCGTACGTGACAACATCATTGTCGGTGATCGCAGCGCCGACGACCTCTACCAGCGCATCTTTGTGGTCTCTGCCTACGGCGGTGTGACCGATGAGCTGCTGGAGCACAAGAAAACCGGTGAGCCGGGCGTGTACGCCCTGTTTGCCGACGCCGAATCCGACTGGGCCTGGGGCGACGACCTCAGCAAGCTGACCCAGTTCCTGACCGACTTCAACGGCGAACTGTTCGATGATCCGATGCTCAAGCAGCAGGCCGACCAGTTCATCGTGGACCGCATCGAAGGCGTCCGCGGCTGCCTGATCGACCTCCAGCGCCTGTGCTCCTATGGCCAGTTCCAGCTGGAAGAGCACTTGCTGACCGTTCGCGAAATGCTGGCCGGTATCGGCGAGGCGCACAGCGCCTTTAACACGGCATTGAAGCTGCAGGCCGAAGGCATCAACGCCCGTTTTGTCGACCTGACCGGCTGGCGCGACAACGAACTGCTGCCGCTGGACGAAAAGCTGAAGCAGGCGTTCGACAACGTCGACCTGACCCGCGAGCTGCCCATCTGCACCGGCTACGCCCAGTGCGAGGAAGGCCTCATGCGGACCTTCGACCGCGGCTACAGCGAGATGACCTTCAGCCGCATTGCGGTCATCACCGAATCCGCCGAAGCGGTGATCCACAAGGAATATCACCTCAGTTCCGCCGATCCCAAGATCGTCGGCGAGGACAAGGTCGTGCCGATCGGCCGCACCAATTACGACGTGGCCGACCAGCTGGCCAACCTGGGGATGGAAGCGATTCACCCCCGGGCCGGTAAGGGCCTGCGTCAGAACGACATCCCGCTGCGGGTGAAGAACACCTTCGAGCCGGAGCACACCGGGACGCTGATCACCCGTGACTACATCAGCGAGAAGCCGCAGGTGGAAATCATCGCCGGCCGCAAGGGCGTGTTCGCCATCGAGGTGTTCGACCAGGACATGCAGGGCGATCCGGGTTCCGACCGCCGCATCCTGGACGTGCTGAGCCGCTTCAAGGTGCGCTGTGTCACCAAGGACACCAACGCCAATACGATCACGCACTACGTGGACAGTACCCTCAAACACGTCAAGCGTGTGGTTCGCGCCCTGCAGGATGAATTCCCCAACGCGGAAATCGCCACCCGCAAGCTCGCGGTGGTTTCAGCCATCGGCAGCGACATGCAGGTGCCGGGCATCCTGGCCAAGACCGTGACCGCCCTGGCGGAAGAGGAAATCAGCATCGTCGCGCTGCACCAGTGCATGCGTCAGGTGGATATGCAGTTCATCATCGACGAGGACCATTACGAGAAGGCGATCGCCAAGTTGCACGCCACCCTCATCGAGCCGCATAACCACGAATACGCCATCGTTGCAGCGGTCGGCTGAACGGCCCCGGGACCCGACAACGGTCCCGCTCTGGGCTGACAGAATTATCGGGGCCGGGAACGGTCGCCCTGGCTCCGGTAATGGAGGATGTCTTGCCTCCTGATCGGGCCGCCTGAACTGCGAATTTCGGGCGGTTCCGATCACCTTTTGCGACCGCGTCCATCCCGCCGCTTCCTGTCTCTTCGGTTCAATCCGCCGGCTCACGATCGTCGTACATACGGGTACATTCCAACCGGAACCCTCAGGCAATGCGAGATACCCGTTGGCCCGACCGCCCCGTATCGGCGGAACACACTGACGACCTGGACTTCGCGGAACAACCGGCCCGCGCCCCCGAGGCACTGCCGGCGTCCGACAGCGGCGGTGACAGTCTGTCGCTGATTTCCCATTATTTCCGCGATGCCGCCCATCATTCCCTGCTGGGGGAACGCGCCGAGCGCCGGCTGAGCGCCCGACTCAACCGGGCCTTGCGCGTCCTGGAAAACCATCGTCAGCTGCCTCCCGGAACGCCACGCACCTTACGTGATGTGCTGGATGGCCACAGCGAAGCAGATTTCAGCTCCCCCCACGCGCGTCGGGCGGTGCGTCTGGCGCTGGCTTGCCGACGCACCCTGATCGAAAGCAACCTGCGCCTGGCAGTACACCTGGCCAGACGCCATGCCAACCGCGGAATACCGCTGACGGACCTGATCCAGGACGGCAACATCGGCCTGATCAAGGCGGTGGAACGCTTCGCCCCGGACAAAGGCTTCCGCTTCTCCACCTACGCCTACTGGTGGATCAGTGAGGAGATCCGGCGCAGCCTCAAACGCGGGCGTCGCATCGTGCGCACGCCGGAACAGGTGGTGGATGAGATCCGCGCCCTGCAGGCCGCCACCCACAAGCTGCAACAGGCCTCCGGTCAGGCACCGTCGGCCCGGGAGCTGGCCAGCCACCTGGATACCACGCCGGAGCGGGTCGAGGAATTGCGCGGGCTGTCCGTGCCGGAGGTGTCCACGGAGACGCCGCTCAGTGACAGCGAGGATATCCGCCTGGGCGACGCACTGGCATCGGAAGCCCATCACACCCAGCCGGATCTGGCGCTGGTGCCTCGCGATCAACAACGTCTGATGGATGATATCCTGGCCAACCTGACCGACCGGGAGCGGGACATCCTGTGCCGCCGCTTTGGCCTGGGGCGGCCCGAGCCGGAAACGCTGCAAAGCATCTCCGAGCATCTGGGCATCAGCCGCGAGCGGGTTCGTCAGATCGAAAAGGGTGCACTGGCCAAGCTGCGGTCCCAGTACGCCAATCTGGCCAGCCTGGCTGGCAACTGACGCTTAGGCGCTGACCGTCGGCGCCGCCAGCAGCCATACGGCAGCCAGGATCTGGCACAGGCACGCCACCAGGGTGAGCACCATGCGCAGCCGACGGTACCATCCCGGCCAGTACAGGCGCATCCAGCGCACATCCACGATGTAGAGGATCAGGTAGGCCAGGGGATAGACCACGGTCTGTGCCGCCAGTGGCAGCAACAAAGCCAGACCGGCGGTGAGGAAGAACAGCTGGCTGATCACCAGCGTCCAGATGGGGGACAGGGGAAAACAGCGCTGCTCCAGCTGCAGGGCGATCGGCCAGTAGACGCCGGCCATGAACGCCAATACGCCGGCGCTGTAGATGTAGAACAGTTTCACACACAATGCTTCAGCAGCCGGCCAGAGGATGATCGCCAGTGCCCCGAAGATGAACGGCACCAGACCGGCAAGTCCGATGGCGGTGGCCAGTCGAGCAACCGCAATCATGAGCGGCGGTCCTGCACGCGAATGCGCATTGGCTCAGCGGGCGCGTCCAGCCCGACCATCTCGTCGTAGGCGGAGGCATGAACGACTTCCGTGCGCTTCACATTGAACGAGCCCAGCAGATCCTGCGCCTGCCAGGCACTCTTTAGAAGACGCGTCTTGCCCTGGTCGTCGGACAGCACCTGCATACCGTCTTCCAGATGCAGTCTCGCCATGTAGAACTGACCTTCGAGGGATAACAGCTCAAGCAGATCGATCTGCGGGTTGCCCCGCTGCCTGAGTTCTTCCAGCGTAATACGCACGTTTATACCCTCCAACGGGCCAGACAAGCTGCACCCGGCGTTGCGTGTAAAACCTGCGAAGACATACGCCGGACCGGAGGGATAGGATCAGACGGCCGACGAATCCGATTGGGGAAATGACGCGTCGCCGCCCAGTTCGGCACAGACCGGATGCTGGGGACAGTGCCAGAGATGGTCATTCACCATGCCCACGGCCTGCATGAACGCGTAGACGATGGTGGGCCCGACGAACGTGAACCCGCGTTTCTTGAGGGCCTTGGAAAGCGCCTCGGCTTCCGGCGTCGTGGCCGGCACGTCGGCCAGCTCGCGCCAGGCCCCCTGAATGGGCCGATAGTCCACGAACGACCAGAGGAACTCGGAAAACGACTGGCCCTGCTCGGGAAACGCCAAAAAGGCCCGGGCGTTCTTGACGATGGACTGCACCTTGAGCCGGTTGCGGACAATGCCGGGATCCTGCAGCAGCTCGGCAATGCGGGCGTCGTCGTAGCGGGCGATCTTCTCCGGGTCGAAGTCGTCGAACGCCGCCTCGTAGTTGCCCTGCTTGCGCAGGATGGTGATCCAGCTCAGACCGGCCTGCTGACCATCGAGGCAAAGCTTGGCGAACAGCTCCCGATCATCGGAGACCGGCCGCCCCCACACGTTATCGTGATAATCGACGTAGAGCGGATCCGTGCCACACCAGCCACAGCGGTTGTCTGCGTCCATACCGACTCCTTTCCAACAATTGTCCTGGCTACGGTTGCAGCCGCTGAATGCGCCAATGGCCGTCGTCACGCACGTATTCGAAGCGGTCATGCAGTCGGCTGGGCCGGCCCTGCCAGAATTCAAACCGATCAGGGACCAGACGGTAGCCACCCCAGAACGACGGCAACGGCACCTCACCATTCTGGAAGCGCTGCTTCATCTCTGCGACCTTCTGCTCCAGCAGCCCGCGGGAGGTGATGGCCTGGCTCTGTTCGGACACCCACGCACCGACCTGGCTGCCCCGTGGCCGGGATGAAAAATAGCGCAGGGACTCGGTCTTGCTGACCTTCTCCACCGTGCCCTGGATGATCACCTGCCGATTCAGGGCCAGCCAGGGGAATAACATGGCCGCGCGGGGATTCTCGGCCAGTTCGTGAGCCTTGCGGCTCCCGTAATTGGTGTAGAACACAAAGCCGGCGCCGTCGAAATACTTCAGCAACACGGTCCGCAAGCCGGGCTGCCCGTTGGCACCAACGGTGCTCAATGACAGTGCATTGGGCTCCAGCACGCCCGCTTCCCGGGCATGGTTGAACCAGGTTTCAAACTGGCGCACCGGATCCGCATCCAGTTGATCACGATCGAGCCCCTCGGACTCGAAATCCCGGCGCATGTCACTGATATCCATAATGTCGTCCCATCACGACCTGTCTCGCCCAGGCCTGTTACCCATACATTCGATCGCCGCACCACCGGCGGATGCAGGCGGCTGTCGTCCACCTGAAACATACGCGCTGACGGCCACCGCCGGTTCACGCCCCACCACGCCGCGATTGGCTGGCATGGCCGTTGCTCCTTTCCGGACCAGGATGCATCCAAGGCCCAGCGCGACCGGAAACGGCCCTTCAACCCCGAACGACACCCGGCGATGCGTTGCGGGCCCTCATGATACGGCGATGTGTGGCCTGATGGTATGTCGCGATCGTCGCATCAGCCTGCCACCCGACTTGATCCAGGTCATTATTTAGATGCCAAAGGTTTTTCGGGGCCGGATAATGGAGCGGGAATTGCCTAATCTGTTATGTATGTCGAACCGACGCACCGTTCTAGCCTTTGATTTTAGGCTTTGGTAGCGTGCAGAACAGTTTTGCCAGGGAAGGAAGACGCGTGTATGAGTGGGATTTCAAATTTTTACTATACTGAATAAATCATGGGGTAGAAGGCCGCGAGCCTCGCAGGACCACCTGAATGAAACCAAAAGTTGTTATCAAACACCTCTTCAAGGTCTTCGGGGATAACCCGGAAGAGGCAATGGCCCTGGTCAGACAGGGCGTTGGCAAGGCCGACATCTTCAAACAAACGGGTATGACCCTCGGCGTCATGGATGCCTCCTTCGAGATCTACGAAGGGGAGATCTTCGTCATCATGGGGCTTTCCGGTTCCGGCAAATCCACCCTGGTACGTCTGCTTAATCGCCTGATCGAGCCCACCGACGGTGAGGTCTGGGTCGGCGACCAGAATATTTCGTCTCTCTCGGAAACCGAGCTCAACGAACTGCGCCGCAAGAAGATGAGCATGGTGTTCCAGTCCTTCGCCCTCATGCCCCACATGAACGTGATCGACAACGCCGCGTTTGGCCTGGAGTTGTCCGGCGTACCGCGCGACGAGCGCCACAAGCGGGCCCGGGCGGCCCTGGCGCAGGTCGGTCTCGAGGCCAACGCCCGCAGCTATCCCGACGAACTATCCGGCGGCATGCAGCAGCGCGTGGGCCTCGCCCGGGCGCTGGCCAATGATCCCGAGATCATGCTGATGGACGAGGCCTTCTCCGCGCTGGATCCCCTGATCCGGACCGAAATGCAGGACGAACTCGTCAAGCTGCAGAAGGACTCCAAGCGCACGGTCATCTTCATCTCCCACGACCTGGACGAAGCCATGCGCATCGGCGATCGCATCGCCATCATGGAAGGCGGTCGCGTGGTCCAGGTCGGCACACCTGACGAGATTCTCAAGAACCCGGCAGACGATTACGTACGCTCCTTCTTCCGGGGCGTCGACGTGTCCACCGTGCTCTCTGCCAAGGACGTGGCCACCAAGAAACAGGTCACCGTCATCGAGCGCGAAGGGGCCGGCATTCCGGCCGCCGTGCAGCGTCTGCGCCACAACGAGCGTGACTTCGGCTACGTGGTCAGCCCGGACCAGGTGTATCACGGCGTGGTGTCGCTGGATTCCCTCCAGGCGGCGGAAAAAAACGGTCAGCGGGTGAGCGATGCCCTGCTGCCCGACATTGACCCGATCAACGCCTCCACCCCCCTGACCGACGTCATCGGACCGGTGGCCGAAGCCCCCTGTGGCCTGGCGGTCGTCGACGAGAACGGTCACTACCTGGGTGTCATTTCAAAAGCAGCGTTGCTGCAGGCTCTGGATCGGGAGGGCGAATCACATGGCGGATAACAACACCACACAGACAGGCGATACCGCTCCCAAGGACGCGGGCGGCTCCAACCCCTGGGCCGACGCGACCCAACAACAGGGCTCCGGCGGCGATGCCAGCAATCCCTGGGGCGCGGCCAGTGGCGGCGCGGATGCCGGCGGCGATGGCGGTGCCAGCTGGCTGAACGGCGCCGACCAGGTGGACGTGGTCCACAACACCCTGGCCCATCCGTTCCAGACCGAATGGTTCGACATCCAGGGTGGCGTCGAACACGGCATCGACTGGATCGTCGACAACTTCCGGGTGTTCTTCCAGCTGGTGAAACAGCCGGTGGATCTGGCCCTGGGCTTCTTCGATGCGACGCTGCTCAGCGTGCCACCGGTGGTCATGATCATCCTGTTCGGTCTGGTGGCCTGGCAGTTGGCCGGCATCCGGCTGGCCATTGCCGCGATGGTCGGCATGACCGCCATGGGCGCCATCGGGGCCTGGCACGAGGCCATGACCACGCTGTCGCTGGTGATCACCTCCGTGCTGTTCTGCATGATCATCGGGATCCCGTCCGGCATCTGGATGGCCAAGAGCGACACCGTATCCCGCGTCATTCGCCCGATTCTCGACGCCATGCAGACCACCCCGGCCTTCGTCTACCTGGTGCCCATCGTCATGCTGTTCGGCATCGGTAACGTGCCGGGCGTCATCGTCACCATCATCTTCGCCGTGGCGCCGGTGATCCGGCTGACCAACCTGGGGATACGGCAGGTGCCTTCAGACCTGGTGGAAGCGTCCCGTTCGTTCGGCGCCAATTCCCGTCAGCTGCTGTTCAAGGTCCAGCTGCCGCTGGCCATGCCCACGATCATGGCCGGCGTGAACCAGACCCTGATGCTGGCCCTGTCGATGGTCGTCATCGCCTCGATGATTGCTGTTCCGGGCCTGGGGCTGATGGTCCTGCGGGGCATCGGCCGGCTGGATATCGGCCTGGCCACCGTCGGCGGCATCGGCATTGTCATCATGGCCATTATCCTGGATCGCATGACCCAGGCACTGGGCCAGGACTCCCGGAACCGGGGGACCCGTCACTGGTACGAATCCGGCCCCGTGGGGCTGATCTACTCACTGGTAAAAAAGAAGAAAGAAGCCTGAACAAGGCTTTAAACCCGAAGCAGGAGGAGAATTAAATGACTCTCAAGCAAGCACTGACAGGCGCGCTGTTGGCCGGCGGTGTTGTTCTGGCCGCACAGGCTGAGGACATGCCCGGCAAGGGCGTGACCGTCCAGGCCGTCCAGAGCCCGATCGCCGAGGAAACCTTCCAGACCATGCTGGTTGATGAAGCCCTGCGTGACCTGGGCTACGACGTCAAGGACATCCAGGAAGTCGACTACAGCGCCGGCTACACCTCCATCGCCAACGGTGATGCCACATTCATGGCGGTCAACTGGTATCCGCTGCACAACACCATGTACAAGAACGCCGGCGGTGACGATGCCTTCTACCGCAAAGGGCAGTACATCGAAGGCGCGGCACAGGGCTACCTGATCGACAAGAAAACCGCCGAAAAGTACGGCATCGACAACATTGCCGACTTCAAGGACCCCAAGATCGCCAAACTGTTTGACACCGACGGTGACGGCAAGGCCGATCTCACTGGCTGCCAGGCCGGCTGGGGCTGCGAAGGTGTGATCGAGCACCAGCTCGATGCGTTCGATCTGCGCGACACGGTCACCCACAAGCAGGGCCAGTACGCGGCCATCATTTCCGACACGATCACCCGTTACAACAACGGCGACCCGATCTTCTACTACACCTGGACGCCGTACTGGGTCTCCGGTGTGCTGGTTCCGGGCAAGGACGTGGTCTGGCTGGAAGTGCCCTTCTCATCCAACCCGAACGGCACCGACACCGAACTGCCCAACGGCAAGAACTACGGTTTCGAGATCAACAGCGAGCGGATCGTGGCCAACAAGGCCTGGGCCGAGGAAAATCCGGCGGCCGCCAAGCTGTTTGAAATCATGAAGGTCTCGGTCAACGACGTGAGTGCCGAAAACATGAAGATCCGTGACGGCGAAGATTCGCCGGAAGCGATCATGGGACACACCAAAGCCTGGATCAAGGCTCACCAGGACACCTACAACGGCTGGCTGGAACAGGCCCGCGCCGCGGCGAAGTAAACGCCTACCCCGGGGTGCCTGCGGGCACCCCGTTTTCCTTTCCCCATCCCTTTGTGTCCATGGCGTTAAACGACCCAAACAGCCAATCCGGACACGCCACCATCGAAGCAATGACAGCCACCTTGCCATCGGACTATGCTTCTATACTCGACATATCCCATTGTTTTGGTGACGTCCGGGTCTTGCCTGCATCCTGATGAGACACCGACAATATCTGTGCCCCCGCAATAACAAGGAGAGAGTTCGTGGCCGACCCCAAGGCGCGCAAGCCCATCTACAAGATGGTCTCGTTCTGGCTGATCCTGCTGCTGGTCCTGTACACGCTGGCCGGCTTCATCGGATTGCCCTGGTGGCTGCAGCGTCAGGTGCCGGCACAGCTCAAGACCCAACTGGGCTGGGAGGGCTCGGTGACCGACGTCGACTTCAACCCGTTCACCATGACGCTGGATGTCGAGGGGCTGGACGCCAAGGATGCGGATGGGGAACCGGTCGTGTCGGCCAAACAGCT
This sequence comes from Marinobacter sp. NFXS9, assembly GCF_040148665.1. Classification (NCBI taxonomy): domain Bacteria; kingdom Pseudomonadati; phylum Pseudomonadota; class Gammaproteobacteria; order Pseudomonadales; family Marinobacteraceae; genus Marinobacter; species Marinobacter sp. NFXS9. The sequence continues at coordinate 315,645 of NZ_JAGDDW010000004.1, forward strand.
GCACGTGGATCTGACGGTCTGGCGGCTGATCACCGGTACCATTGCCTTCGAATCCATCCGGCTGGACTCACCTTTCGTTCGCGTTGATCTGCTCAAGGACTATGGCGTCAACCTGGTGCGGGACTGGACCCACAACCACCCCGCGAAGGACGAGCCACCCGAGGAACAAAGCGCCTCCAGCGAACCACCGCACCTCTACTTCAATGAGATTCAGCTCAATGACGGCAACGTCCGCTTCCGCGACTACAGCCAGGGCGAACCGGAAACCTTCGACATCCAGCCGCTGAACGTCACCCTCAACGACCTGGCCACGTTCAGCGACGACGGCACCCCCAGCGACTACACCCTGTCGGCCGCCATCGGTGAGCAACAGATCGACTGGGACGGCAACATCGGTCTGATGCCTTTCCACTCCAACGGCCACATCCGGCTGAGCGACATCAGCCACACCACGCTGGTGCACTTCGCCTCACCGTATGCCCCCTACGTGGTCAACCAGGGCACCCTGTCGCTGGATACCGACTACGCCATTTCCAGCGCCGGCGAATTTGCGCTGGTCACACAGAATGGCGAACTGCGAATCGACAACCTCAGTGCCGGCCTGCCGGACGCCGATGCGCCATTCGCCACCCTGGCCGCGCTGGTGGTCAAGGGCATCACGTTCAATCTCGGGGAACGCTCTCTCGCCATCGGCTCGGTCGACCTGGATCAACTGAAAGGCGGTGTCAGTCGCGACAAGGATGGCCTGATCAATGTCATCAAGCCGTTCACCGGCCAGCCGGAAGAGGAAAAGAGCGATCAGGCGGATTCCGGTGGCGACAACGGCGGCACCGGCTTCAACTGGCGCATCGATACCGTGCGCCTGGCGGACAGCGAGGTCCACTGGCAGGACGCGGTGCCGGAGACGCCGGCCGACATTACCGCCAGCGGCATCAACGCCGAAATGGGGCCTATCAGCCAGGCACTGGATGAGCCGGTCCCCTACGACCTGAACCTGCGTACGGGCGAGGCGGGCAAGATTGCGGCCAAAGGGCAGGTAACGCTCGCACCATTCACCCTGGAATCCACCCTGTCGCTGGATGGCATTGCCCTGGCCCCGTTCCAGCCCTATGTCCAGCAAAGCGCCGATGTGGCCTTCGCCGGCGGCACGCTGAACGTCGAGGGGGAACTGGATCTGGACGACCAGACGCCCGCCCTGACCGGCACCTTCAACGGCAACGGCCAGGTGAAGGACCTGAAACTCACCCGCGCCGGCCAGTCCGATTCGATCCTCAGTTGGTCCTCGTTGCGCCTCAACCCGGTGGAACTGAACCTGAACCCCGGCCGGCTGGAAATCGGCACCATCACCCTGACCGATCCGGATGCCCATATCGTGCGGGCCGCAGATGGCTCGACCAACCTCTCGGGTCTCATCAAAGGCAGTGACACGGCCGGACAGGACACCGCCGAAGAGCCCGCCAAGGAAGACAAGGGGGACAAGCCGGACTTCGTGTTCCGGGTGACCCAGGTCGAGTTGGAGAACGGCCAGTTCGACCTCGCGGATCGCACCGTCAAACCGGTCTTCACCACTGGCATGCGCAAAGTCAACGGCATGATCGAAGGCCTGAGCAACGTACCGCCACAGCAGGGCAGCGTGCGCATGAGCGGCGAACTGGGCCAGCGGGGGCATGTCAAAATGAACGGCTCCATCGGCACCCTGGGGCAGGAAGACACCACCCATCTGGAGCTCAACCTCGACAACATGGCCATGGCCGAACTCTCGCCCTATTTCGGCCGTTACCTGGGCTACGCGGTGGACAGCGGCAAGCTGCGGATGGACCTGAAATACGACATCACCGGTCCCCAGATCAAGGCAGACAACCGGATCGTGCTGGACCAGCTGACCCTGGGCCAGTCGGTCCAGAGCGACGACGCGGTGAACGTCCCGGTGAAGCTGGGGCTGACCCTGCTGCGCGACACCGATGGCGTGATCGATGTGGACCTGCCCATTTCGGGCAACCTGGATGATCCTGAATTCCGCGTTGGCCAGGTGGTGCTGCGGGCCTTCATCAACCTGCTGGCCAAGGCGGCCACGTCACCGTTCAACATGCTGGGTTCAGTGGCGGAGCTGGCCGGCTTCTCCGGGGAAGAACTGGGGCAGGTGGCCTTCGTGCCCGGCACCACCACCCTGGCGCCGGGTGAAGACAAGAAGCTGAAGCTGCTGGCGGATGCCATGGCCGACAAGCCGCAGCTGTTGCTGAACGTCCGTGGCGCGGTCGCGCCGGACATCGACGGCCTCGCCCTGAAAGCCGAACGGCTCAATGCCCAACTGGATCTCACCGCGGACGTCGACCGCAAGCAGCGGGTCCGCGCCCTGGAGAGTCAGGTGGTCAACCAGCAGGGCGAGGCGGCCCTCAAGAAGCTGCAGGCCGACAACAAACAGACCGGGGACGACCGGCTCAACAGCGCCGAGTGGGTCACGACCCTGGTCCGCGCCCTGACCAAAGACGTGCAGCTGCCACCGGAGGCGCTGAACCGACTGGCCCAGCAGCGCGGCGCGATCCTGCAGAAGCAGCTGTCGGACCAGTACGATATTCCCGACGATCAACTGTTCCTGCTGGCGCCGTCCGAGGACGCCAAAACCGAGATGGGTGAAGACGCGATTCGCGTGATTGTGCCCTTCGCCATGGATGCCCGATAGATGAGTCGCCGCCTGAGCCATTTCTTCGCCTACATCGCCCGCCTGCGCTGGATCAAGCGCTGGGGGCTGATGCGCAACGCCATCGAGGAAAACGTGGCGACCCACTCATGGGAAGTCGCCACCATCGCCCACGCGCTGGCGCTGATCCGCAACCGTCACTTTGGCGGCGCGGTTGATGCGGACCACATCGCCGCGGCGGCCCTCTACCACGACGCCACCGAAGTGATCACCGGCGATATGCCGACGCCGGTCAAATACCACTCCAGCGTCATGCGCGAGGCGTTCAGCGAGATCGAGCACAAGGCCGAGGATGAACTGCTCGATCTGCTCCCCGAAAGCTTGCAGGCGGACTTTGCCACCTACATCAAGGAATCCCGCTGGGATGACGATGTGAAAGTCCTGGTGAAAGCGGCCGATCGGCTGTCCGCCTGGCTCAAGTGCCAGGCCGAGATCCAGGCCGGCAACAAGGAGTTCGAGCCGGCGGCGGTGCAGATCCTGGAGCGGCTCAAGACCGAACATCTGCCGGAAGTACAGTACTTTCTGGAGGTGTTTGCGCCCAGCTACAGCCAGCCGCTGGATCATTTGTTGGGGGATTAACTCGGGCGAGGGCGTGCCGACTGGTAGGTTGGGCTGACGCAGGAAGCCCAACAATAGGCGGGTACCGGACGTTCCCGTTATCGTGGGCAGGCCTTGGAGTATGGGTTCTTGAAAACCGGCCTGGCGAATTAAGATCGGGCGCAATCCCGGTTTGTTGGGCTTCCTGCGTCAGCCCAACCTACGGTGATCAAGCGAGCCGCCAAATGTAGCTGATGGGATGGTCCCCTCCCACTCTTCGGCATCGATGTGCCATGGTTGATCGTGCGAACAATTCAACGAGAGCCATAAGGAGGGGGCCAATGACAGTGTCAGTAATTGGGCTCGATATTGCAAAACG
>NZ_JAGDDW010000040.1:0-1923 GCF_040148665.1 Marinobacter sp. NFXS9
CCTTCCCGCTGTCGGCCAACGGCAAGCTGGATCGCAAGGCGTTGCCGGACCCGGAGCTCGGGACGGCCGATTACGAAGCGCCGCAGACTGATACCGAACGGACTTTGGCGGCCCTATGGCAGGAGGTCCTTGGCGTCGAACAAGTGGGACGTCAGGACAATTTCTTCTCCCTCGGCGGTCATTCGCTGTTGGGCGTGACGCTGGTCCATCGTATCCAGCAGACGCTGGGACGAACGCTGCCGTTGAGCCGGCTGTTCGAGTCGGCGTCCCTGGCGGAACTGGCGGTGGCGATCGAGCAGACCACCGCGGACGAGAACGGCCTGCAGGCCCGCGAGCGGGGTGCCGTGGTGCCCCAGTCCTTTGCCCAGCAACGCCTCTGGTTCCTGGCGCAGCTGGAGCCTGAGAGCTGTGCCTACCACCTGCCGGGAGGACTGGTGCTGCGTGGGCAGCTCGATGTGGCGGCCCTGGACCGGGCGTTCACCAACCTCTCGCTTCGCCACGAGAGTCTGCGGACTGTCTTCCGTCACGGAGAGGACGGTGTACCGCAACAGGTTGTTCTGTCGCCGGAGGCACCGGCGCTGAAGCAGCACGACCTGCGCTCCGTGGAAGACCGGGAGGAGGCGTTCCAGCAACTGCTGGCCGATTTCAATCGCCAGCCCTTCGACCTGGAAGCGATGCCGCCGTGGCGGGTGGCGTTGGTACAGACGGCGGATTCGGAGTGGCGCCTGATGCTCTGTATGCATCACATCATCTCCGATGGCTGGTCGATGCAGCGGTTGCTGGAAGAACTGGTGGCGTTCTATCGGCAGGAAACGCAGGGCACGCCGTCGGACTTGGCGCCGTTGGCGGTTCAGTACGCCGACTATGCCCTGTGGCAACGGGAGCAACTGGAAGGCGACACCCTCGCCGAACAGGTAGCCTGGTGGCGAGCGCAACTGGGTGATGAGCAGCCTACGCTGGATCTGCCTACGGACCGGCCCCGGCCGGCCCAGCGGGACGGTCGCGGTGCGCGCCATGCCTTCACGTTGCCGGATGCGTTGGTAGCGCAATTACGAGAGGCGGCAAGCGACCAGCGGGCGTCCCTGTTCATGGTCATCCTGGCCGGGTTCGAAGCGCTGCTGTATCGCCTGAGCGGCCAGCATGAACTGCGCATCGGCGTGCCGGTGTCCGGCCGTCACCAGCCGGGCACGGAGGAACTGATCGGTTTCTTCGTCAATACGCTGGTGCTGGGCGCGGACATCCGGCCGGGCGACCGGGTCAGCGACTTGCTGGCCCAGGTACGTGAGCGGATGCACGGCGCCCAGGCCCATGCCGACCTGCCGTTCGAGCAGTTGGTGGAAGCCCTGCAACCGGAACGCAGCTTGAGCCACAACCCGTTGTTCCAGGTGAGCTACAACCATCAGGTCTTCGACCAGCGTCCGTTGGCTGACCTGCCGGAACTGGCCTGCGAGCCGCTGTCGTGTCCGGCGGAAAACGCCCATTTCGATCTGGTGCTGGGTACTCAGGAACACGCGGACGGCCGCATCGACGCTTATCTGGATTTCGCGACAGACATCTTCGACGCCTCGACCGTGGCGCGGATGGCGGATCAGCTACAGGCCCTGCTGGCGGTGATCAGCGCATCACCGGAAACGCGACTGGGCGAGCTGCCGCTTTTGACGGATGATGAACAGCAGGTCTGGGATCAATGGAACCAGCCGGCGCATCCGACGGTCGATCCCCGCCCCATCAGTGCCCTGATTGCCGATCAGGCGTCGGAACGGCCAGACGCGATTGCAGTGGTGCACGGTGACGATCGCCTGACCTTCGCCGAATTCGACACCCGCGCCAACCGCCTGGCCCACTGGCTGATCGGGCAGGGCATCGGTGCCGAAAGCCGGGTCGGGGTCGCCCTGGAGCGGGGCACGGATATGCTGGTGGCGC
>NZ_JAGDDW010000041.1:0-1866 GCF_040148665.1 Marinobacter sp. NFXS9
TGGGATCATGGGGCTTTCTTCCGGTTTTTGGACGAAACGGGGAGATTTATGATGGATATTATACCCCGAAGTCAGGCCAACTCATTGCCTTTGTTCAGGTTTTTACTTTTGCAGGGGCGACTACTTATGCTGATTCATTGCACTAAACATAGATGCCTAACGCGAAGCTAAGCGACGCCCTGAAAAGGGCGTCCGGTGGACGGCCGCAAGGCCGGGAACGATCTTAAGCGGCTTGTTATAAAAATCGGTTTAGCTTTTTCCAAAGCTAAGCAATCTTAGGCGCGCAGAGTCTCCCACGGCGCACTCCCAAAGAGTTGATTCATCCCCGATCACAAGATTTGACCCCACAACGCCTGCGATCAACGCCAGTTTTTGATCGTTATTTAATTCAAAATACGTCTTCGGGACTTTTGGATCACTATCCATAACTTGCCAAGAACATTCTTTGACTACATTAAGAAACCAGTATGTGTCGTCCTCTTCAAGACTCGAAATGTAGGTTTTTCCAGCCTTTGAATTCAGCATATCTACCGAGTTTATATTCGCTAAGCTTGGCCTACTTTCGGCGCACCCTGACAGTGCAACCAGCATTAGCACAGCAGAAAAAATGGTCTTTTTCACGTTCTCAGCCTTCGACGCATGAAGCAGGTGCCTCTCATAACGCCAACATTAAGCGGCGCCCGACTAGGGCGTCCGGTGGACGGCCGCTAGGCCGGGAACGAACTTGAATAACTGGTTATGCATTTTCTAGTAGCTTGTTCAATTCCGAAGAGCCGAGTGGGCCACCAACCCAGACGGCCACCTTTCGTGCTCCGGCGCCTAAACACAGCTCCCTGAATAACCGTTCCTCTACTTGGCTGAGACCACCATCAACCATTTCTTCCGGATGGACAACAATGCCTACAGATTTAGGGATGAGACTTCGGCCAACAACTGAGGTAACGGCGTCTTTTAAACAGCGCTCTGCAATCGAAAACTGACCAACTAGAAGTCGCCGCGTTGTGAATGCTTCGGAAGGAGTAAACACCTGTTCCCGACTGGGCTCAGATACCGGAGAGATTTTGAAGGTGTCCCGAGAGACCTTAACGTAAAGCTCGACTGAAAATGCCTTCTTCAATGTTCACATCCTTATGCATAACGCCAATATTCAGCGGCGGCCTTTTCGCAGCGAAGCGGAGAAAAGGCCGTCCGGTGGAGGCCCGTCAGGGCCGGAACGAACTGGAATGACTGGTTAACTGGGAACTCGATGAAGCTCATACGCATCGGCCTTGCACTCAAAAGTGCAATCGCGAAGGTAGAAGAGATAATGCTTGGCACCAGTGCTATCGTTGATCTTTACCCAGTCAGTTGCCTCGCAAACCTCATCTGATTCTCCTCGCACTAAATAGAATTCTCCCCAAGCTGGGGCAAGTTGACCAAACCGACATTGCCCCCGATACCAACCTTCATCGTTTGTTGGACCTAAGCGATATCTATTGCACGATCGAAAGACAAGTCGCAGGCGCTCCCGCTCCCGCTCCCGCTCCCTAAAGCCATCATAGGCCCATGGATTTACGGTGAACTCCAGCGTCAAGTCAGCACCTTCAATGCTGACTTTCTCATCTGGAGAATTTGGCTCCGCATTCCATCCTTCATTCAGCTTTACGAATTCAATGGCCATATACAGTTAACGCAAAGCTTAGCGGCGACCTTGTAATGAAGGCGAAGCCGCAATGAAAAGGGCGTCCGGCGGCCGCAGGCCGGTGGAATTCCCCCAATAAATCGGACACGCCCTTTCAGTTGATTTCCTCGAACTCTAGCGGAGTCCGGTAACCCAGGCCACTGTGCAGCCGTTGGCGATTATAAAAGTCTTCAATATAGTCATTT
>NZ_JAGDDW010000042.1:0-1848 GCF_040148665.1 Marinobacter sp. NFXS9
GCGTTGAGGCTGTAGAAAAACCCCGAGATCCCCCTCCGGTTTGATAGGATCGTGCAAACGGACAAGGAGTCGTCAGATGCCCAAAGCCAAGCCCCGCTTCCGTCCTTACAATCACGACCAGAACGCCATGGTCGTTATCAACTACCGGGACCAGCTCCAGCCCGGCACGTTCGAACACGCGATCCACTACCTGATCGAGCACAAGCTGGACCTGTCTGTCTTCCACCCCAAGTACCGCAACGAAGACACCGGCCGCTTGGCCTACGATCCCGCCATCCTGCTGAAGATCATCCTGTTCGCCTACTCCAAGGGCATCACCTCCAGCCGCGAGATGCAGTGGTGCTGCGAGACCAACATCATCTTCAAGGCGCTGTCCTGCGATACGGTGCCGCACTTCACCACGCTGGCGAAGTTCGTCAGCGGCCATGCCGATGAGATCGAGGCGCTGTTCGAGCAGGTATTGCTGGTGTGCCACGAGCAGGGCCTGCTGGGTAACGAACTGTTTGCTATCGACGGCTGCAAGATGTCGTCAAACGCCAGCAAGGAGTGGTCCGGCACCTTCAAGGAATTGGGTGAGAAACGGGAGAAGCTGCGACGGTTGATCCGTCACCACCTGCAGGAACACTACGCCCGGGACGAGGCTGAGACCGAAGCCGAACTGGACCGGGACATTCGCCGGGCAAAGACCATCCTCTCGCTGGATGAAGCCCTGACCAAAGTCGACCGCTTCCTAAAGACGAACCGCCCCCGGATGGGCCGGGGGAAGCGGAACAAGGAAGTGAAGAGCAACCTCACCGATAACGAAAGCGCCAAGATGACCACCAGCAAGGGCACGATCCAGGGCTATAACGGTGTCGCCACGGTCGACAAGAAGCACCAGATCATCATCGATGCCCAGGCCTTCGGCGAAGGTCAGGAACACCACACCCTGCAGCCGGTGCTGGAGACAGTCGAAGCCCGCTATAAGAAGCTGGGTATTGCCGACAGCATCTACCAGCAAGGCACCATCGTCACTGCCGATACCGGTTTCGCCAACGAAGCCAACATGCAGTACCTGCATGAGCACCAGATCAACGGCTATATTCCGGACAATAAGTTCCGCAGCCGGGACCCGAAGTTCCAGCACCAGAAAGCCAAGTACGGCAAGCGCCACCAAGATCGACCGGCCACAGGGTGGAAGAACACCATCCCCGCCAGCGAATTCCAGTTCGACCCGGTGAACCTGACGTGCGTCTGCCCCGGGGGTAACGCGATCAGTTACCAGGGCACACGTGAGGCTGAGAATGGCAAAAAACGGGTGCACTTCGAAGGTCGATTGCTGCAATGTCGGCACTGCCCGAAAAAGCACCGCTGCATGCAGAATCCGGCCTCTGCCGACCATCGCAAAGGCTCGGGAAGGCAGGTCTCGTTCACCATCGAGACCCAGCGCCAGCCGAACTACACGGACTGGATGAAACATCGGGTGGATAGCCCACAAGGTAAAGCGATCTACAGCCACCGCATGTCGGTGGTCGAGCCGGTGTTCGGCAACATTGGCACAACCAAGCGATTGAACCGCTTCAGTCTGCGCGGTAAACGGAAAGTACAGGGCCAGTGGCAGCTTTACTGCCTGGTTCATAATATCGAGAAGTTGGCCAATTACGGACAAATGGTGGCCTGATCAGGGGCTGGTAGCCTCGCGAACGGGCGCCGCTGAATGCACGACAGCGGATACAGCGGCAAGCACTAAGGCTAATTGGTTATCGCCGGTCAAAAGAGCAATGGATCCGCCAACGGCGGGTGAACAAGAAAACAACGGAAAAGGCTGTGGGGAACGACTCGGAAATGGGTTTTTCTACAGCCTCGTTA
>NZ_JAGDDW010000043.1:0-1695 GCF_040148665.1 Marinobacter sp. NFXS9
CACTAAGGCTAATTGGTTATCGCCGGTCAAAAGAGCAATGGATCCGCCAACGGCGGGTGAACAAGAAAACAACGGAAAAGGCTGTGGGGAACGACTCGGAAATGGGTTTTTCTACAGCCTCGTTAGGTGTGTATGGATACTATAGTCATCGACTGCCAAAATGTCAGAGATGAGAGCGATTTCTGGCAGTTATACGTGGAAATAGTGCGTCCTGAAGGTGCGGAATTCTTCGGTAGAAACGCCTCCGCTTTCTGGGATGCGATTTCTGGGGGCGGGCCAGGTTGGCCCGGCGATGTGAAGTTGCTGTTCGTTCACGCCGAGACTCTTTCGTCGATCAATAGCGGCAATCTTCTCCGCCGATTGCAAGAGATACAGCTCCATTCACAGCGGGTTCGGGTGGAACTTGGTAAGGACACCTAACCATCGCATGTTGGCGGACTGGTTTTCCGCTGCGCTCCAAACCAGACGCAAATGCAGGCGTTATATGCCTGGCTTCGTCGCTTTCGGGTTGGTGTTAGACCCCGTTTTGGCAGTTGGTTTCGGGCAACACACAGCCGCCAGTTGGTCATCGGTTCTGTCGGGTAGCTCGGTGTTCAGGTTGCGGGGCAATCCGGCGTAAATTCTGTGCGTCACCCGCCTACGCAGTGTTCTGGTTCCTGGCGCAATGGGTCGCGCTGGTACAAGGTATCGGGAGTAGGCATTCAGGTTTGGGTGCCACAATAAAGTGCCGGGTAACCGGCATCTAACAATTCGCATCAGTACGCGGCCGGTGGCCGCCGGACGCCCTTTACGTGTCGCCTTCGTCGCCACTCCAAGGTCGCCGCTGTGCTCGGCGTTAAATGTCTTAGTCAGACTCAAGGATCATTGGGATAGGTATGAAAGGGAAAGTCTGCCAGTGGCAAGATGAAAAAGGGTTTGGCTTCATTCAGCCTGAAAATGGTTCCGAGAAGCTGTTTTTCCACATTTCGAGCGTCAAGACCACTGCGAGGCGGCCTGAAGTTGGAGATAGTGTGTTATACGACCCAACACGAGACTCACAGAACAGACTGAGGGCAAAGGGTGTTGTCATTGAGGGCGTTTCCAAAGCCTTGGGGACGTCAGCCAAAAGTCGCCATAATAAAATCGAACCACCAAGAAAAAACGCTATCGATTACATTTCTATTCTGGTCATTTTAGGCTCACTTGTTGCCCTTGGTTTCGCGTTTTATCACACCAACTCAATCGAAAGCTCATGGGTTTATGGTGTGCCTGCAGTCGTAGGGTTCTTCATCTTGAATCGGCAACGAAAGCCTATCGAAAAGAGCTTTACCTGTGCACGTTGCAGAGCGGTCTCAGAGTTTGACCAAAGAACTATCCAGGCATGGAACAATGGTTTTTTCAAACTTTACTGTAAAAGCTGCCATCGCCAGTGGCTGGACAATAACCCCCGGCATGAAAAATCCCAAGTGCGAAGTAACGGAGGATGTCTTGGCGTGTTGGCAGTGATGATCCTAATACCGTCTATAGGCGGGGTAGGCTTATATCATTGGCTGGTGTGAGCGTCCATTTAACAAGTCGCTTTAGTGCCACGTGGACTTCCCCCAGTCGAGTGGACACGCATCGATAACTCCGAAACAGGAGCACACCGATGCCAGAAATGATCACAGGGAAGAAAACCCAGCAGTACAGCACTGAGTTCAAAGTCAAAGCGGTGGA
>NZ_JAGDDW010000044.1:0-1608 GCF_040148665.1 Marinobacter sp. NFXS9
AGGGGTTGGTGATGAAGCGTTCGGCTGTTAGCTCCGGACGGTTCAAGTAACCGCGGGCAAGACCGGCACCGCCAATGTATAGCTCTCCTACCACACCAATGGGAACCAGGGCTTGCTGCTCATTGAGAACATACAGTTGGGTGTTATCGATAGGCTGACCAATACTCAGCCTTTGCCCCTCAATAAACTGATACAGGCTTGCGCAAACCGTGGCCTCCGATGGCCCGTAGGCATTAATGAAATCACGCCCCGGACCCCAAAGTTCCGCCAACGATGGCGCACAAGCTTCACCTGCAACAACGATGCTCGATAGGCTTTCTAGCTCGGAAGCCGCATTTTCCGGCATCACGGTCAACGCCGAAGGCGGTAGCGTGACATGGCTGATCCGGCGCTTTTGTAGCGTATGGAATAATGGCCTCCCTGGCATCAACCCTGACGGTTCGGCCAGATGCAGCTGCGCACCAGCGCATAAAGCCATACACCATTCTGATACACTGGCGTCAAAGCTCGGCGAAGCAAATTGCAATACTCGACTGTCTTCTTGTACAAGGAAGCGCTCGCATTGAGCGCGTGACAGATTGCATACTCCTCGATGCTGAACCATTACCCCTTTGGGCTGCCCCGTAGAGCCAGAGGTATAAATCACGTAGGCAAGGTGCGAAGCTCGCAGCCCTAAAGTCTCCGGCTCTGGATTGACCGTCGGCTGCTCGGCATAAGTCTCATCTACATCCAAACACAAAATTTGTTGGTCCTGAATTGGCAGATCTACAAACAGACTCAACTGAGTCAACAACCAGGGGGCCCCCGAATCTGACAGCATGTACTCAATACGTTCTGCAGGGTACACCGGGTCGATCGGCACATAGGCCCCACCGGCCTTCAGTATCCCCAACAGGCCAATCACCATCTCCAGGCTTCGCTCAACGCACAACCCCACCAGGCTGTCCGGCCGCACACCCTCAGCCACCAGACGGTGAGCCAGCTGGTTGGCTTTCTCATTCAACTGCCGGTACGTCAGCTGTTGCTCACCAAACACCAGGGCGATCGCGTCCGGGCGACGCTCCGCCTGGGCTTCGAACAACTCATGGATACACCGGTCCTGCGGGTAGGACACCGTCGTGTCGTTGAACCCGTACAGCAACTGCTCCCGCTCGGCTTCAGGCAACATCGACAACGAACCCAACGGCTGCTCGTCCAGCCTTGAGGTTTCGGCAATATTTGTTAATAGCGTTCTAAAGTAACTGACCCAGATGTCTACAGTAGATGCGGTAAAAATCGACTGAGCATAGAGAACCGATCCAGCAATAACACATTCATTCTCAGAGTGCCGCTCCTCCAACATCAGATGCAGATCAACTACGACTTGTTGCTTTTTATCAACTTCACTCTGTTCGCCTACCTCACTATATGGTTGGCCTGACAAGGTGACACCAGATAGCACCAACTCATCTTGCGGTGTATTTTCAAAAGTAAAAGCCGTTTGAAACAGCGGACTGTGATTTAAGCTACGGTCTGGTTGTAACTCTTCTACCACCTGCTCAAAAGGCGCATCCTGATGAGCATAGGCCCCCAAGGCCCGAGCTTTCACTCTGTCGAAAAATTGCGCCA
>NZ_JAGDDW010000045.1:0-1578 GCF_040148665.1 Marinobacter sp. NFXS9
ACCTCCTGCCATAGGGCCGCCAAAGTCCGTTCGGTATCAGTCTGCGGCGCTTCGTAATCGGCCGTCCCGAGCTCCGGGTCCGGCAACGCCTTGCGATCCAGCTTGCCGTTGGCCGACAGCGGGAAGGCGTCAAGTGCAACGATGTGCGTCGGCACCATGTAATCCGGCAGGTGCTGTTTCAGGGCGACTTTCAATGCTTCGGTGTCCGCCTGCGAACCCTGCACATAACCAATGAGTTGCTCGTTGCGGGCAATCACCACCGCATCGGTCACCTGCGCCGCCTCTCGCAGCACCGCTTCGATCTCGCCCAGTTCGATTCGCAACCCCCGCAGCTTGATCTGGTGATCCAGACGGCCCAGGTATTCAATCGTGCCATCGGCACACCAGCGGGCCAGGTCGCCGCTACGGTAGAGCCGTTCGCCCGGTTTGAACGGATTGGGGATGAAGCGTTCGGCGGTCAGATCCGGGCGGCCATGGTAGCCTTGGGCCAAACCGGCGCCGCCAATATACAGCTCGCCCGGCACACCCACCGGTTGCGGGTTCAGGCGACTGTCGAGGATCTGGATCTGCAGGTTGCCAATCGGTCGGCCAATCGGGACCGTGGTGCGTTCCTCCTGGCCACAGGTCCAGTGGGTGACATCGATGGCCGCTTCCGTGGGACCGTATAAGTTGTAAAGCTTGGCTTGAGGCAGACGACGCAAGGCCTCGTCCTGCAGGTCCTTGGGCAGGGCTTCGCCACTGCACACGATCCGGCGCAGCGATGCGCAGCCGGTCAGGTCGTCCTGGGTCAGGAAGGCGGACAGCATGGACGGCACGAAGTGCAGCGTGGTGACGCGCTCCTGTTCGATCAGTGCGGTCAGTTTGGCCGGGTCCTTGTGGTCTCCCGGTGGCGCCACCACCAGACGCGCCCCCACCATCAACGGCCAGAAGAATTCCCAGACCGACACGTCGAAACTGTACGGGGTCTTCTGCAGGACCACATCGCCCTCACCCAGCTCGTAGGCGGCCTGCATCCACTGCAACCGGTTGAACAGCGCCGCGTGGGTGTTGGCCACGCCCTTCGGTTTTCCGGTGGAGCCGGAGGTGTAGATGACGTAGGCCCGTTGCTCCGGATGGAGCTCGATATCAGGCGCCGACGCCAACTGATCAGACACATCCAACTGATCCAGGTTGATAACCGGCAGGTCACCTAGCGCCGGCAGTCGGTTCACCACCGCATCATGGGTCAGCAGCACATCCACACCGGCATCCATCAACACCTGTTGCTGACGGGCCTCCGGATGCTCCGGATCGATGGGCACATAGGCCGCGCCCGCCTTCTGGATCGCGTAAAGCGCCAGGACCATTTCCACGGACCGTTCCGCCGCGACACCGACCAGACTATTGCGCGCCACGCCCTGCCCGATCAGCGCATGGGCCAGTCGGTTGGCGGCCTGGTCAAACTCGGCGTAGCTCAAACACCGGTCGCCGAAGACCAGTGCCTCGCGCTCCGGATGGGCCGCGGCCTGACGTTCGAACCGGCGATGCACCGGCTCCGGCTGGCCGTAATCCACCTCGGTGGCATTCCAGTCGGCCAAG
>NZ_JAGDDW010000046.1:0-1428 GCF_040148665.1 Marinobacter sp. NFXS9
ATATAAATGACTATATTGAAGACTTTTATAATCGCCAACGGCTGCACAGTGGCCTGGGTTACCGGACTCCGCTAGAGTTCGAGGAAATCAACTGAAAGGGCGTGTCCGATTTATTGGGGGAATTCCACCGGTTTGCGCTGGCGCTCCAACCGGCGGCTTAGCCCTGGCGTTATACAGACTAGGGAGAGTCAGATTTGGAATTAGCCAACGTAGTCCCATGGGGCCGGTCTTTTGAAGAGTACCAGGCAATGTTTGGATTATCGGAAGGTGATCTGAACAGGCGAATCCTTGGTTGTGGTGACGGCCCCGCAAGCTTTAATGCAGAAGCCACAGAACGTGGGTGCAAAGTTACGTCATGTGATCCGGTGTACCAATTTCAAGCTGAAAAAATACGCCGCCGTATTGAGGACGTGTACCCAGACATCATGGCCAAGATGCAGCAGGGGGCAGACAACTATATCTGGGACTCACTGGGCGGCGTTGAACGGCTTGGCGAGGTTCGGATGAAGGCCATGTCGAGGTTTCTTTCTGACTTTGATATCGGTTGCCAGCAAGAGCGGTATGTATCAGCATCATTGCCTGCGCTGCCATTCAGTGACTCCGAGTTCGATCTAGCACTCTGCTCCCATTACCTTTTTCTCTACAGTGACCACGTAGATGGGGCGGCGCATCTGGCATCAATTCGGGAACTTTGCAGGGTTGCCTCTGAGGTCCGCGTCTTTCCTGTTGTCTCGCTGGATGGAAAGACTTCAAAGCATTTGGATTCTGTCATGACGACACTATCAGCGGACGGAATCGATGTTTCGTTGCAGCCTGTCAGCTATCGTTTTCAAAAAGGTGCTACTGAGATGTTGGTGGCAAAATCTGTATAACCAGTGGCTGTTGGCGGACGCACCTACGCTGCGCTCCGGTACGCCGCAAAGCCAAGCGTTATGTGCGGGCAGGGAGATAGTGTGCCACGCAAGGAAAGATCTATTGAGTCAAGAATAAAAGAGCATCAGAAATACCGGCGGCAATGTGAGGTAAGGATTGCCTCAGGTAAGAAACTGGTTGTGATTGCTGTTTCGATAACCCTGATTTTAGTTTGGCTCAAGCTGAGCTTATGGCCTATTGGTGTTGGGCTAGTTTCTATCAGCGTTGGTAGCACATTACTTGAGCTTTGGGGTTATAGGAAACATGACAAAGCTATATCTCAGCTGTCTCAAAACACATAACCAGTGCATCAAATTCGTTCCGGGCCTGTGGCCCTCCACCGGACGGCTTTTTCTCCGCTTCGCTACGCAAAAGTCGCCGTTTATGCAGGCGTTGAGGCTGTAGAAAAACCCCGAGATCCCCCTCCGGTTTGATAGGATCGTGCAAACGGACAAGGAGTCGTCAGATGCCCAAAGCCAAGCCCCGCTTCCGTCCTTACAATCACGACCAGAACGC
>NZ_JAGDDW010000047.1:0-1403 GCF_040148665.1 Marinobacter sp. NFXS9
AAAACGGACGGCATTTACGCCTGATATTGGCTATTTTATGGTCAACCCCGGCGTTGCCGGATGAATCGGCAGAGACCGGTAAATTGCTGGCTGTCTGAAAACGGCGTTTTTGCAGGGGCGACTAAGTCGTTGGTTGTGACGATCCTCTAACGCTGGGCCGGTTTCTTTGGCTTGATGTTCCGCTCCGCCCGGCAATATCGCAGTAATAGGATAGAAACCCAGATAGTCTCCACTGAGCACTGAGGTGGACCCAGTTAGTGTGAGTCGTATGTGGGCAATCGCGAAGAACGTGGCCAGCGGGCGGTGCAGAATCAGATACGAGCCGCTGAGGCTCGCCTCAAGCTCGATGGGCATATCATGCTTTTAAAAATCATCAGTGGTGGCCAAACCGGAGCGGATCGAGCGGCCCTTGACGCAGCACTCGAAGCAGGATTTCCAATTGGCGGCAGTTGTCCGGCCGGTCGAAAGGCTGAAGACGGTCCGATTTCCCTCGATTATGGGCTCGAAGAAGTTAATGGCGGATATCGTCAACGCACCAAAAGGAATATTTTGGATGCCGATGGCACGCTAATCTTCTATGAGTCGTACCTCTCAGGTGGGACCGAACTGACCGTTGAGTTTTGCATTCGCCTGAAAAAACCATACAAACTGATCGATATTGATACCGTCGATGCTGAGACAGCGTCCAACCTGCTGATTGCTTTCACTAATGCGTTTGATATCAGGGTTTTGAACGTTGCCGGTCCGAGGGCCAGCGGTTGTCAGGGAATCTACGTCTACGTTAAAGAAACGGTCCACCAAGCACTGGCCAGGATGGAAGTCTCAGGTGACTTATGATTGCGGCCACGCCCGACCCAGTATGATCACAGCTATGGTTGATATTGGTTCCCGCCGTACGGGAGGGTTTTATGACGAAAACGTTTACCGAAAAGGAACTGTTGGAGGGGCTGGATGCCCAGTCAACTCATGCTGATGAACTGGCCAAACCGCTTCCGAAAGAACGCGCGCATCTAGAAAAACTCAATCGCTCGGTCCTACGTTATGAGCGGCCATTAGACCCGTGTGGGATGAATTTTTAGATTCGCACGAGGGTGTGTCAGATGACTTCATTGAGGATCGAGGTCAGTCGCCGACTGGCCATGCTTGAGGCTCCTTCGTTTAGCCGTGCACGCTGTTTGGTAGCATCGTATAGTAGGTTCTGGATTCGTGGGAACGAAACACCTATACGTGGACCAAGCACTTTGAAATCTTAATGGAGGTGAGTCTGTGGATATGGAATTAGTCGCCCCTGCAAAAGTAAAAACCTGAACAAAGGCAATGAGTTGGCCTGACTTCGGGGTATAATATCCATCATAAATCTCCCCGTTTCGTCCAAAAACCGGAAGAAAGCCCCATGATCCCAC
>NZ_JAGDDW010000048.1:0-1311 GCF_040148665.1 Marinobacter sp. NFXS9
GAAGCCTGGAGATGGTGATTGGCCTGTTGGGGATACTGAAGGCCGGTGGGGCCTATGTGCCGATCGACCCGGTGTACCCTGCAGAACGTATTGAATACATGCTGTCAGATTCGGGGGTCTCGTGGTTACTAACGCAGCAATCCTTACTGAGCCAACTACCACTAAGCAGTGAGCAGTTTGTACTGTGTTTAGACGACGATGCGGTTTACGGTGATCAGCTGTCATGCAACCTGAGTTTGCCGAGTTTGACCCCGTCACACTTGGCTTATGTTATCTATACTTCGGGATCTACTGGTAAGCCGAAGGGTGTGTTGATTCCCCACCATAATGTGGCGAGATTGGTTAGGACCTGTGAGTCTTATTTTCACTTCGGTGATAGCGATATTTGGACTCTTTTTCATTCTTATGCATTTGATTTTTCTGTTTGGGAATTATGGGGAGCCTTGGGTCATGGTGGTATATTAGTTGTTGTTCCGCATTGGATAGCAAGATCAAGTATTGATTTTTATAGATTGATTGTCCAAGAAAGAGTCACTGTTCTTAATCAGACACCTGGCGCCTTCCGTCATTTAATGGAGATTGATAAAAACGAGAAAAGTAAGCTGGCATTACGCTATGTCGTGTTTGGTGGTGAATCACTAGAGCAAGACTCTTTGCAGCCTTGGGCCACAAAATATGGAGACGAGTCTCCGCAGTTGATTAATATGTATGGCATTACTGAGACTACGGTCCATGCCAGTTATCGTCGTATTTTGCAAAAAGATATAGAGGCTGGTTTATGCTCCCGCTCTATTGGTCGCCCTCTTAAAGGACTCATCGCAAGCGTACTGACGGAGTCCCAAAATTTGGCCCCCATTGGTGTAGCAGGAGAGCTATACATTGGCGGTGCCGGTCTTGCCCGCGGTTACTTGAACCGTCCGGAGCTAACAGCCGAACGCTTCATCACCAACCCCTTCCATGACCCGAACAATCCCAGTAGCAGTGAACGTCTGTACAGGACTGGAGACCTGGCGCGCTGGATGCCGGATGGCAACCTGGAGTTCCTGGGTCGTAACGACCATCAGGTGAAGATCCGGGGTTACCGCATTGAACTGGGTGAGGTCGAAACCCAACTGCAGCGTCTTGATGCGGTTAAGGAAGCGGTGGTGGTAGCGCACACCGTGGAAGCGACAGGGGATAAACGGCTGGTTGGTTACATCACGCCGGCAGTGCCCCCGGCGGAGGGTGAGGAGCTGGACTTGTTCCCGATCCGCCGTGAGTTGAAGGCGACCCTGCCGGAGTACATGGTGCCCAGCGCGTTGATCGTTCTGG
>NZ_JAGDDW010000049.1:0-1272 GCF_040148665.1 Marinobacter sp. NFXS9
CGTGGACTTCCCCCAGTCGAGTGGACACGCATCGATAACTCCGAAACAGGAGCACACCGATGCCAGAAATGATCACAGGGAAGAAAACCCAGCAGTACAGCACTGAGTTCAAAGTCAAAGCGGTGGAATGGAGCCACCAGGCCCACCGGAGCGTCAAAGGCGTTGCGGAAGCGCTGGATATCCATCCCATGATGCTGTCACGCTGGCGAAAGGAATACCGTGAGGGAAAGTTCGCCATGAAGCGTGTCAAAAAAGCACCCGCCCAAGCCAAGCAACAGATCAAGGAACAGGATGAGATCAACCGCCTGAAGCGCCAGATCACCGAGCTTCGGGAGGAAAACGACATCCTAAAAAAGTTTCAACGCTTTCAGGCCGAGGAACGACGGAAGCGTTCCGGTTCGTCTGGAAACACCGACGGGAACACGGAGTAAAGGCGCTGTGCCGCCACCTGAACATCTCGCGGTCCGGCTACTACGCCTGGGTGAACCGAAAGCCCAGCCAGAGAGCGTCAGAGAACGCCGATCTGCTGCTCAAGATCCGTCGCACCTATAACGCCAGCAACGGTCGGTATGGGAGCCCTCGCGTGTATCAGTCGCTACGACGGGAAGGCGTTGAGGTCGGCGAGAACCGGGTGGCTCGCCTGATGCGGGAATGGGGCATGAAGGCGCGTGTCACGCGCGTCTATCGGCAAATGACCAAACGCCGGGACGCGGCCAAAACACTCCCCAACTACCGACTGGAAGCCGCCAGGCCCGAGGCGATCAATCAGCACTGGAGCAGCGATGTCACCTACATCAAGCTGGGCCGGAAATACGTGTTCCTGGCCGTTGTCCTGGATCTGTTCTCCCGTCGCATCGTGAGTTGGCGGCTGGGCGAGAACCTGAATGCGGACTTCTCCCGGGCGACCCTGCGAGAAGCCTTCAAGACACGCAAGCCCGAGCCCGGCTTGTTGTTCCATACGGATCGGGGCATCGAATACCGGGCCCACAAGACGCAAGCGCTTCTGAAGCAGCACCAGGTCCGACACAGCATGAATCGCCCGGGACAGTGCACCGATAATGCCGAGGTGGAATCCTTCTTCAAGACGTTGAAGGGAGAATTACTGCAGGCGACCAGCTTTGTGACGCTGCGGCAATTACGACGGCATATAAATGACTATATTGAAGACTTTTATAATCGCCAACGGCTGCACAGTGGCCTGGGTTACCGGACTCCGCTAGAGTTCGAGGAAATCAACTGAAAGGGCGTGTCCGATTTATTGGGGGAATTCCA